>JALOQC010000030.1 GCA_025453555.1 Myxococcota bacterium
GCGTTCGCCGCATACCAGCGGCGCCTTTCCGGCGCCCGAGCGCGCCATCAACGAGGAGTGCCATGGCCTGGGTCATCACCCGTCTCTGCCGCGATTGTGTCGACCAAGCCTGCGTCGACGTCTGCCCCGTCGAGTGCATCTTCGCGCACACCGGCTCGGACACCGCGAAGTTCCCGAATCAGCTCTACATCGACCCGGACCTCTGCATCGACTGCGGTGCGTGCGAGCCCGAGTGCCCGTGGGAAGCGATCTACGAGGACGTGAGCGTCCCCGACGTCTTCAAGGAGGACGTGGCGCTCAATACCGCGATCACCGCGCACAAGGACGCGTTCGAGGTGCCGCAGCACACCGACAAGGACCAGCCCTCGCCGGAGCAGGTCGCGTCCAACAAGCAGAAGTGGGGCCTCGCGAGCTGAGGCTCGTCGCTCCCGATCGACTCGAAGGCCGCATGCGAATGCGGCCTTCGTCGTTTCCGCTGTCGCAAATGACTTCGTGTCGGCCACTTCGCGCCGCCCACATCTCCCGCGACTCCACACCTGCTACGAACCCCTCATGACCGACGCCACGCGCGACACCCTCAACGACCTCGGCCTGCTCCTCCTCCGCGTCTGCGCTGGCGTCACGATGCTCGGCGCGCACGGCTGGAAGAAGCTCTCCCGCTTCGCGGAGCTCTCCGAGAGCTTTCCGGATCCGCTCGGCGTCGGCTCGACCACCAGCCTCGCGCTCGCCGTCTTCGCCGAGGTGGGCTGCTCGGCGCTCCTCGTGCTCGGGCTCTTCACCCGGCTCGCCGCGATCCCGTCCGCGTTCACGATGATCGTCGCGGCCTTCGTGATCCACGCCGACGATCCGTGGAACAAGAAGGAGCTCGCCCTCGCCTACCTCGTGGTGTTCGCGACGCTCGCGCTCACGGGGGCGGGCCGCTTCAGCCTCGACGCACGCCTGCCCGGCCGGCTCGCGAAGCTGCGCTGACGTTCTCCGGCCGTCGCTCGCCCTCCGAGGAGCCCTCATGCAGGCGTTTCGCCCGAGCCCCCCACGCGATCTGATCTCGCCCTCGCCCGACTCGTCCACCGCGCGGGCGCTGGTCTCGCTCGTGCGGCGCACGCGCTTCGAGGCGTGGAAGGCGTACCGCCCCGAAGGCCTCGCCCTGGAGCTCACGCACGATCTCGACGTGCTGCGCGCCGTCTTCTCGCACTTCTTGCCGGGCAACCCTCACGCGGTCGCCGGTGTGCTCGCGCTGCCCGGCGTCGGCGCCGCGCTGCGCCGTGCGGTGGGTGGCGCGCTCGGTCTCGACGGCACCCGCGCGCTCCCGGATCCGAGCGCGATCCCCGAGCTCTGCACGAGCGCGCTCCTCGCGCTGCACGTCGAAGGCGCGCTGCCCTTCGACGTCACGTTGCGCGCCGCGGTGGACGTGGCGATCCCGGCGCGTGACCTCGCGCTGCGCGGCGTCGTGGGCGAGCTCCGCCTCACGACGCGACGTGGCGAGCTCGGGGGTGGAACGCTCGCGCCGCTCGGGGTCGAGCGCTTCCGCGTCGGCGTGTGGCTCGGAGAAGGGAGCGCGGTGGTCGACGACGCGTTGACGCAGCTCGAGACGCGTCATCCCGGACGCGTCGCGGAGCTCCGTCGCGTCGCGCTCGAGCTCATCGCGAGCGACGAGCCCGAGCACGGCTTCGCGCGCCGCTTCGGACGCGTCGAGCTCTCGGTCGAAGACGTGTCGCGCGACGAGGGCCGAACGCTCGACGTGGAGCGCGTTCGGCATCTGCTCACCGCGCTCGCGGAGGTCGACGACCTCGCGCGCGATCCCGCACCGCTGCTACGAGCTGCGCTCGAGGGGGCGCGAGGCGAGCGTGTCGACGCGGACGCGCTCTCGGCCTGCGGTCCCACCGACGTCGGCCGCGGCGTGATCGAGGAGCTCCGACGCGCTCGCAGATGAGAAGCCGCTGGCCGATTTCGCAAGCCGCCCTACCGGACGGCGCGGAGCGACCGGAGCGAAGGCTCGTGGGAGGGGCCACTCGGGGCGTCATGCCCCGTGGGAGAAGGTCTGGCGCCAGACCCTCGAGGGAGCTGAGCTCAGCGCGAGAGCTCGCCGCGGCGGAGCTTCCGGTAGAACGAGAGCGACTCCTTGAGGATCGTCAGCGTCTCTTCGATGTCGATGAAGTCGTCGACCACGACCTGCTTGTTCTCGAGCTGCTTGTAGTCCTCGAAGAACCGCTTCATCTCGCGCAGCGTGTGCTTCGGCAAGTCGTCGAGGCTGCGCACGTCCTCGTAGTACGGGTCGCGCGCGTTCACCGCGATGACCTTGTCGTCGATGCCCTTGTCGTCGCGCATGCGCATGCACGCGACGGGGCGCGACTCGACGATGCAGAGCGGGTGCACCGGCTCCTGGCTGAGCACGAGCGCGTCGAGCGGATCGCCGTCGTCGCAGTAGCTGCGCGGGATGAACCCGTAGTTCGCGGGGTAATGCACCGCGCTGTAGAGCACGCGGTCGAGCTTCAGGAGGCCCGTCTCCTTGTCGAGCTCGTACTTGTTCTTCGAGCCCTTGGGGACCTCGATGATGACGGGGATCGCGGTAGCGAGGAGAGCCTCGTCGATGTAGACGTCGTGCCAGGGGTGCATGGGGCGCGAGGAAGCTGGTCCGGCGGAAGGCCCCACGCAAGGCGGGTTCACCCGGCAGATCGACACCTCGTGCGTGGAGGCCGCGCTACTCGACGCCCGCCGCCTCCATCATCTCTTCCATCGTGAGCACGCGACCGGTCGGCGCGATGTCCGGGCTCATCGCCGCCGGCTCCGAAGGCTCCGAAGGCTCCGAAGGCTCCGCGCCCTCTTCGGCCGCTTCTTCGAGCTCGCGCATCATCTCTTCGATGGTCTGCACGCCCATCGAGCTCGAGCCGCCCTCGCTGCCCTCGACTCCGTCCTCGTCGCCTTCCATCTCGCGCATCATCTCTTCGATGGTCTGCACGCCGTCGGGCGTCTCGGGCTCCGTCGTGTCGTCATCGCCGAGCGCGCCGCCACCGCTCGAGGGCGGAGGCGTGCTCCGCTCACCGCCGTCCATGAGGTAGTTCGCGATGCCGACCGAGAGCGCGGGCACGTACGTGATCACCATCAGGCCCGCGAACATCAGCACGATGAAAGGCGCCACCGACTTGATGATGTGCCCCATCGGCCGCTCGAAGAGCGTGCTGGCGACGAAGAGGTTCAACCCGACGGGTGGCGTGAGGTAGCCGATCTCCAGGTTGACGATGAAGATGATCCCGAAGTGGAGCGGATCGACGCCGAGGCTCGTCGCGATGGGCGCGAGCAGCGGCACGAACACGAACATCGCGCTCAGGATGTCCATGATCATCCCGACCACGAGGAGCAGGGCGTTCAAGAGCAACAAGAACTGCCACGGTTCGAGGTCCATGTTCGCGATCCAGCCGACCATCTCGGCTGGGATCTGCTGCTCTTCGAGGAACTCGCTGAACGCGAGCGCCGCGACCATGATGATCAGCAGCGAGCCGAGGAAGATGCCCGTCTCCTGGAAGATCTTCGGCACCGCCGAGAGCTTCATCGCGCGGTGGACGTAGACCTCGACGAGCACCGCGTACACGACGCTGAGCGCGGCCGCCTCGATCGCGTTGAAGAGGCCCGTCTGGATCCCGAGGTAGATGCCCACCGGGAACAAGAGCGCCCAGAAGCCGTCGATCAGGGACTTGCCGACGACCTTCACGTCGAACTCGGTGACCTTCTGGAGAATCGCGACGTAGATCGCGAGCTTGACCAGCGTCTCACCCGGGAGGTCCGTGAAGGGGTAGAAGACCAGCGGAAGCCCGAAGAAGAAGAGCGCGCCGTCGAGGAGCGCGCGGGGGGTCGCGCCGTCGCCCTTCTCGAGCTTTCGCTGTTTGACGCCGTAGACGAAGCAGAAGCCCATCAGCACGGTCGCGATCACCGCGCCCGGGCCGTAACCGGCCATGAACAGGCGCTCCACCTCGATGAACGATCCCTGATAGACGATCGGATAGAGGATCATCGGGATCGAGGGTGGGATCAGGATCCCGAGCGACCCGGCCGACGCGAGCAGACCGTGCGAGAAGCGCTCGGGGTAGCCACGCGCGAGCAGGGTCGGGCCCATCATCCCGCCGATCGCGACCACGGTCGCAGGGCTCGATCCGCTGATGGCGGCGAAGAAGACACACGCGAGCACCGCGCTCATGGCGAGGCCGCCCGGCACCCAGCCGACGCACGCGCGCGCGAAGTCGATGAGCCGCGAGCTGATCTGCCCCTGGCTCATCACCGCGCCGCTCATGATGAAGAACGGGATCGCGAGCAGCGTGGGTTGATCGGCGAGCGTCCGAATGCGCTCGATGAGGTTCAAGAACTCCACGGGCTCGCTGCGGCCCGCGTAGAGCATGTAGCAAGCGACGGTGACCACCCCGAGGAGCACGAAGAGCGGCGCCCCGAGCAACGCGGTGACGAGGACCACCGCCCCGACGATGCCGCCCTTGCCGAGGAAACAGAGCCCCACGGCAGCCGCGAGGACGAGGGCCAGCCCGACGGGGCTCTTGCGCACCACGGCGGCGCGTTCGGCGGCGGTCATCGCGATCCCTCCGACGCGCTCGCGTCGTGCTTCTCGTCCTGCTTCGACGCCTCGTCAGCGCTCTTTTCGGCGCTCGCGTCGTCGTTCTTCTCGCCGGCCTTGGCGGCCTCGCGCGCGGCCTTCGCGGCCGCCACGTCGTCGTCGCGCGACGCGCCGTAGCTGCCCCCCATCGCCGCGCTCACCGCGCCCCCGAAGAAGCGCAGCATCGCGAGCCCGAACGTGATCGGCACCGCCACCGTCGCGACCCAATCCGGGATCGCCGTCTGCTCGAAGGTGCCTCCGAGCGCCTTTGCGCCGAGCTCCGGATCGAAGACGTAGACGTAGCCGAGATACGCCATGCCCGCACAGGCGGTCGCGGTGAGCAGGAAGCCTGCCGCGTCGACCCAATGCTTGAGGTGCGGCGGGATGAGCTTCGCGAGCGCCTCGAGCTTGATGTGTTTGCCCTCGTGCGCGCAGATGCTCGTGCCGAGAAAGCCGACCCAGAGCAGGAGCACGAGCCCGAGCTCCTTCGACCACGAGTAGCCGCGCGGGAAGTAGCCGAGCGCGACGACCACGAAGACCGGAGTCGCGATCCCGATCGCGACGAGGCGCTGGACCCAACCCTCGGTGCGCGCGCGCAGCGTGTGCACCACGAACGCGAGCGCGCCCGCGCCGTAGAGCCCGAGGTAGATGTCGCGCGAGCTCACGATGGGCTCGAGCTGTTCGATGCCGACCTCGTTCACGCTCCGCGTCTGCGCGCCCATCAGCCAGAAGAACCCGCCGACCACCGCCGTGCCGACGACGGCGTAGCCGAGCGAGAGCACGTCGAAGCCCTTGGCAGCCGCCTCCGCGCGCTTGTCGCGTCGCGCGCCCCACACGCCGAACCAGATCGCGAGGAAGCCGATCGCGCCGCCGACCCAAGGCGCCACGTTCGTGTCGAGACGTGCGCGCTCTTCCGCGTCCGTGACCCCGAGCATGCCCGCGAGGATCCCGCCGATCTTGCTGTCCGGCGCGACGAGCCGTCGGTAGACGACGTCGAGGAAGACCATCACGGTCATCGCGGAGAGGAAGATCGCGACGATCGCCTGCTCCGCGGAGAACACGACGTCGTCGAGCTTGCGCAGCGGCGCGAACGGCCCCGAGTAGCTCGGCTTCGGGGCCTTGGCCCCCACACTCACCCCAGCCATATGGCGCGGGACGTTAGCCTGCCTCTTCGACGGCGGAAAGCGGCGTGCACGAGGAGGAAGGCGGGACACCACGCTGTCGGGTACGACCGACGATCGACGAACGGGCGCAGGCGTCCACGATCCCGCGCGTCGACGCATCGGTCACGATGCTCCCGCGCGAGCCTTCACTCCGCCGCGCAGCCGAGCGCGATCTCGTGGAGCCCCGCCGCCGCGCCCGCGTTCGAGTGCGTGATCGCGACGAAGCCGGTCTCGGTCGGCGCGAGCGAGACACCGAAACGCAGATCCGCCGCGCCCCCGAGATCGCTCGCCGAAAGAACGGAGAGCGCCGCCCCCGCGACCCCGCTCGACGCCCCGAGCAGACGCGCGCGCACCTCCGCCCCGCGCTCGGTCCACGCCACCAGCCAACCACGCGGCGCCTCCGACCACACGAGGCTGGGCGTCGTCTGGCCTTCCGCGTCTCCCACCTCGGTCGACTCGCCGATCGAGAGCGCACCGTCCGTGAGCGCGAGCCGCACGAGGCGCACGCGCGCTCCCCGACCTTCTCCCGTGCGGAGCGCGAGCCCGAGCGCCCGCGTTCCGTCCACGCTCGGCGCCGAAGCCAACGCGAGATCCAGGCCCGCACCGGGCACCGTCGCGAGGATCGCGCCCACCGTCGGTGTCCCGTCCGCCGCGAGCGCGATCGTGCGCAGCTCCACCCCGCTCGCTCGTGGGATCGCGATCACCACGACGTTCTCCTCCGCGAGCGCGAGCATCGCCACCGGCCCCGCGGCGTCCTCGAGCCCTTGCGCGGGCCCGGAGAGCGTGAGCCCGTCGGTGTCGCTCGCGCCCACGACCCGCAGAGGACCTCCGTCGTTCGCGCTCGCGCTCGCGATCCACGCGAGCACGCTGCGCCGCCCGAGCGACGCGACGGTGGGCGTCGCCTGAGGCTCCTCACGATCGCCGCCGCAATCGGCGCCGCTCTCGTCGGGCAGCCCGAGCTCGAGCGCGGCTCCGCTCGCGACGGATCCTTCGAGTCGCGCGGGTACCAACGTGCGTGGACAGCCCGCGAGGTTGCGCGCGAACACGCCCACGAACGCGCTCCCCTGAGCCGCGAGCGCGAGCCCCGGATCGTCGGCCGCCGCGATCGGATCGTAGAGCGTGAAGTCCCCCACACGCCGCGGCGCCGCGCCGCGCGACCAGAGCAGGAGCGCCTGCTCGCCACCGACCGCGCGTCGAATCAACGCGCTCGCGCCCGCGAACGCGACTCGACCCGCGGTTCCGTCCGTCTCCTCGACTCGCAGCGGCGTGCCGCGCTGGAGGAGCCCCTCGTCGACCACGCCGTCGCAGTCGTTGTCCCGTCCGTCGCAGCGCTCCGTGCGGCCACCCGCGATCGAAGGATCGGCGTCGTCGCAGTCCCGCGGACGCTCGTCGCCTTCGGGAATGCACATCGCGTCGCCCACTCCGTCGCCGTCGACGTCCGGCGCGTCGATGGTGCAGAAGACCTCGTCGTCGACGCGGAGCGCGCACACCCACGCTTCGCAGGCGCCGAGGCCGTCGACGCCGAGCTCGCGCGCGCACGTCGCGTGCGCGTCGCGGTAGTCGGTGCTCTCGGTCGGCCCGACGAGGCAGGGTGTCGCCGACGTCTCGTCGAGTCCCATCAAGCTGCACCCGACGAGCGAGCTCACGAGCCAGACGAAGACGAAGCCGACACGAAGCCGAAGCCCGCGGCGAGAGGCCGCGCGTGCGTGCGAGTCGAGCGGACCACGCATCAGAACGTCACCTCCAGCTCGAGCCGCGTGGGACCGACGCGCAGCCGCGCTTCCGTGCGCTCGGGCGGCGAGGTGCGCGCCTCCGCGTCGTCGCCGTCGAAGTCGGTGAGGAAGAAGAGTACCACCGTCGTGATCGCGAGCGCGCCCGTCACGCCGAGGAAGACGTCGCTCAGCAGCGCCGCGTCGCGCGCGCGCTCGTTGCCCCGCGCGATGCCTTCGCGATCGTAAGGCGAGAGATCCTCCGCGCGGCCGCGCTCCGCGAGCGCCTTGCCGCCGAACGCCGCCGCGACGATGCCCGCCGCGACCGTGAGCCCGACGCCCGTGTAGAAGACCGCCGGCGGCGCGCCGCCATCTTCGGTGACCTGCACGGTGCGGTTGTCGACGTGCGTGACGTTCACCTCCGCGCGCTCGAGCTCCAACGTCACCTCGACGCGCTGTCGCCCCGCGACCTCCACCTCGCGCCGCACGGGGAGGAACCCGTCTGCACGAAGCTCGAGCGCGTGTCGCCCGCCGGGCACGAGCACCTCCCCGGGCGCCTCGCCCACCACACGATCGCCGACCCACACCTGCGCGGGCACGTTCGAGCGCACCACGATCGTGCCGAGCAGATTGCGCAGCGAGCGCATGGTCGCCTCGACCGCCGCGCGATCGGCTTCGTCGGGGGGCGCGATCGCGAGGTAGCGCTCGTAGCTCTGCACCGCGAGGTCGTAGCGGAAGAGCTCCTCGTAGCAGCGCGCGGCGTTGTAGAGCGTGTTCGGTCGCTCCACGATCTCGAGGCTCGCGCGCAGCTCCGCCAGCGCGCCCTCGCAGTTGCCCGCGCGGGCGAGCGCCACACCGGTGAGAAACCGTTCGCGTGCCTCTTCGAGCTGCAGCGCGTCCGGCGGATCGTCTTCGTCGGCCGAAGGGATGTCGTCGTCGGTGGAACTCGCGGGCGCAGGCGCGGCTTCGGCGGGCGCGTCCGACGGCTCCTGTGCGGATGCGATCGAGAGGCTCGACGTGAGCAGACAGACCAGCGAAACGAGCCCAATCGCGCGAGAGGTCGCGCGACCCGACCAGAGCAGGCTCGAACCCACGCGCGACAGGCCTCGGTCAGAGGGTGTTCGCGCTCGCGATCGTTCGTGCTCGTCCATCGCGTTCTCCTCTGCTCGCTCCACAGACTCGCGTCGGTCCGACTCAGAAGTCGTCGCGAAAGCCACCCATCGACGTGGTGTCCATCGTGGTGTCGGACGCGTTCGTCGTGGAGGCCTCCATCGACGGCTCCATCGCGCTCGCGCTCTCCATCGTCGCGCTCTCCATCGTCGCGGCCATCGTCGCGGCCATCGTCGTCCCTCTCGTATCCGTCCGAGGCGTCGACGTCGGCGCGACCTCCAGCGTGTGCACGAGCTCCACGTCGCGATCGAGCACCACGAGCTGCTCGATCGTCGCGTAACCCTCACGCTCGATGCGGAGCCGCACCGGCACCTCGCGCCGCGTGCGTCGCACGTCCAGCGGGTTCGGGAACTCGACGTCGTCGACGAAGATCTTCGCGTCGCGCGGCGCGGCGAGGATACGGAAGCGCACCAGGCTCTCCCCCGTGGTCACCACGGCGCCCGCGTCCGCTTCGAGCTCACGCCCCGCGTCGCTCGCGGCGCTCGCGATCGTCCCTGCATCGCTCGCCGCATCGCTCGCCGCATCGCTCGCCGCGTCGTTCGTCGCACCGCCACGCTGACCGCCGTCACCGCGCGCGATCCACACGATCGCTCCCGCGCCGGCGAGCGCGAGCCCCAGCCCGAGCACGAACATCGTCCCGCGCGGCGCGAGCGGTAGCGTGGGCTGCGTCGCCATTCCCGACGTCGCGCTCTCGCTCGGTCGAGGCGCGGGCAACGCATCCTGCGTCACGTCCTCCGATCCGACGAGCGCGCCCGTTCGTGCCGCCGCTTTGGCGGGTGTGCGTCCGGCGCCGGGCGTCCGCTTACCGACCTGCGTCGAGGCCTCCACGCCGCTCCCCGGACGCAACGTCGCGCGCTCCCCGATCTTCGCGATCAGCTCCGGCTTCGGCTCGAACTTCTCGAAGGGCTCCAGCAACGCGCCGAGCTCCGCCACGCTCTGCGGCCGCAGCTCCGAATCCTTCGCGAGGCAACGCTGCACCACCGCGTCGAGCTCGAAGGGCACGTCCTTGCGACGCGCGCGCACCGAGGGCGCGTCGCGCGTGACGATCGCGACCACCAACATCGGGAAGGTCTCTTCGTCGAAGGGCAGCTCGCCGACGAGCAGCTCGTAGAGGATCACGCCGAGCGCGTAGACGTCCGTGCGGTGATCGACGCTCGGCAGCCCCTGCGCTTGCTCGGGCGACATGTAGTGCGGCGTGCCGAGCGTCATCCCGGTGCCGGTCAGCTTCTGCACCTTGCCGCTCTCGGTGAGCTTCGAGATGCCGAAGTCGAGCACCTTCACGAACTCGGGATCGCGGGTGCGCTTCGCCAGGAACAAGTTGTCCGGTTTGAGATCGCGGTGGACGATCCCCTTGTCGTGTGCGGCGGCGAGCGCGTCGCACGCCTGACGGAGGATCCGCACCGCGCGCCCGATGACGAAGGGGCCGTCCTGCGCGAGCGCGTCGCCGAGCTCACGCCCTTCGAGCAGCTCCATCACGATGAAGGGCGCGCCGTCGGGCAGCTTGCCGATGTCCGTGACGTCGACGATGTGCTCGTTGCCCGCCGCAGTCGCGAGCCGCGCTTCGCGCAAGAAGCGCTCGACCACCATCGCGTTCGCCGCGTACTCGGGGTTCAGACACTTGAGCGCGACGCGCTTGCCGATCCCGAGGTGCTCGGCGACGTAGACCGTCCCCATGCCGCCCTGACCGAGCCGCTTCTCGACGCGATAACGCTCGGCGACGAGTGTGCCGACCAGCGGGTCGACGGCTTCGATCGAGTCCCTCACGAAGTGCTGCCTCTTTCGACCGTGTTGAAATACTATGCCGGGACCGCGCTTCGAAAGTGGGAATCGAAGCGTGTCGTGGAATGCGGTGGGTCCAGACCGTCGAAGTCGCGCGTGACGCGTTTCGAGCCGTGCGACCGGAGCGACCGACCAGGGCAAATGGGGCGAATGGGGCGGATGGGGCGGATGGGGCGGATGAGCGGTTCGAATGGGCGTCGATCGCGCAGCTCGAACCCCAACGAAGACGAACGAGGGAACACCCGATGATGACTCGTCGAAGGGTCGTGTTGTTTGGCGCATTGTTCGCGCTCGCCGCGTGCGGAGACGACGACGCGGGGATGGACGACGGTGGCACCGACTCCGCGATCGGCACCGACGCCGGACCCGAGTGCACGGCCGATCCCGACTGCGACGACGGCCTCTTCTGCAACGGCGCCGAAGCGTGCGTGGCGGGCGCATGCGTCGCGGGCTCCGCGATCGCCTGCGACGACTCGATCGAATGCACGCTCGACGTCTGCGACGAGGATCTCGATCGCTGCGTCTTCGCCGCCCCCGACGCCGACGGCGACGGCGTGCGCGACGCGAGCTGCGTCGACGGCGACGGCATGCCGCTCGGCGCGGACTGCGACGACGACGATGCGAACCGCTTCCCCGGCAACCCCGAGGTCTGCGACGTCGACGGCCACGACGAGGACTGCAACCTGGAGACCTTCGGCGCGATCGACCGCGACGGCGACGGCTACTTCGACGCGCGCTGCTGCAACCCGACCGAAGACGGCACGGGGCAGACGTGTGGTCTCGACTGCGACGACGTCCGCCCGAACGTGAGCCCCGCCGCGACCGAAGCGTGCGATCGCGTCGACAACGACTGCGACACCGAGATCGACGAGGAGGTGCGCGTCGCGGGTTACGTCGACGCGGATCGCGACGGGTTCGGCGACTTCTCGATGCCGCTCGACTCCTGCCCCGGCCTCGCGGGGTTCGTGCCGGCTGGCGGCGACGAAGACTGCGACGACGCCGATCGCACACGAAATCCGGGACAAGTCGAGATCTGCGACGACGTCGACAACGACTGCGACGAGACGGTCGACGAGAGCCCGCAAGTGGTCGACTGGTTCCGCGACGTCGACGGCGACGGCTTCGGAAACGCGGCGGGCGGCGTCGCGCGAAGCTGCACGCCGGTCGCCGGGCACTCGCTCTTCGGAACCGACTGCAACGACGCGGTCGCCGGCGTGAACCCCGCCGCCGCCGAGACCTGCAACGGCCGCGACGACGACTGCGTCGGCGGCGCAGACTTCGAGATCGCGCCGGGCGACTTCGAGGACGACGACGGCGATGGCGTGGCGGACGTCGGCTGCGGCTTGCCGCGCGGCATCGACTGCGACGACCTCGATCCGATCACGGCCGGCGGCAGCGCGGAGGCCTGCGACGGTCGCGACAACGACTGCGACGACAACGTCGACGAAGGCGCGATGGACACGCTCTGGTACTTCGACGGGGACCTCGACGGCCACGGGAGCCCCGCGAACCCCACGCGCCCCGTGCTCCGCGCGTGCCGACCGCAGCCCGGCTACGTCGCGAGCGGCGGCGACTGCGACGACGCCGATCCGGCGCGAAATCCGGACGAAGCGGAGACCTGCAACGCGCGCGACGACGACTGCGACGGATCGATCGACGAGCGCAACGTCTGTGGCTGCGCGCCTGGCCTCGGCGACTGCAACGACGACGACGTCTGCGAGACGAACACCGGCGCAGACCGCAACAACTGCGGCGCGTGCGGAAACGTGTGCACGGTCGGACCGAACGCACGCGGCGTGTCGTGCGTCGCGGGGGCGTGCACCTCGACCGGCTGTCGCCTCGGCTACGAGGACTGCGACGGCGACGCCGCCAACGGCTGCGAGACGAACGTCTTCGTCGACACCGCGAACTGCGGAGCGTGCGGCGAGGTCTGCGCCGCGCCTCCGGGGAGCAACGTCGACTCGATGCGTTGCGAGGGACTGGAGTGCGACGTCGCGTCCTGCGCGCCGGGCTTCGAAGACTGTGACGGGAACCCCGGCAACGGCTGCGAGACGCGCATCGCGAACGACCCCGACAACTGCGGGAGCTGCGGCGTCGCGTGTGGCGTCGGTCCGGGCGGAGTCCCGATCGCGTGCTCCAGCGGCGCCTGCAACCAACCTTGCGTCCTCGGCTCGTCCGCCGACTGCGACGGCGATCCGCTCAACGGCTGCGAGACCCTGCTCGGCACGTTCGAGAACTGCAGCGACTGCGGCGACACCTGCGGCGTCGGTGGCTCGTGCACGTCGCTCGCAGTGGGTGGCTTCGTCTGCCAAGTGAGCTGCGCGCCGAACACCGCCGACTGCGACGGCAACCCCACGAACGGCTGCGAAGCGCCCGTCTCGTACACCTCGTGCGGCTGTGGCGGCGGCGTCCAAGACTGCACGCTCACGAACGGCACCGCATCGTTCGGCTCGTGCCGCGGCTCGTCGCCCGGCAACGCCGTCTGCGAGCGCACGGGCTGCACCGCGGGCGCCGTCGACTGCGGCGGGCGCTGCGCCCAGCTCGCGACCGACTCCCGCAACTGCGGCGGCTGCGGCGTCGACTGCGGGGGTGCGCCGTGCGTCGCGGGCATGTGCGACTGCGGGACGCGATCGTTCTGCTTCGGCGTCGGCTGCGTCGACACGTTCAACGATCCCCGGAACTGCGGTGCGTGCGGCAACGACTGCGGCGCCGGTCCCTGCGTCGGCGGCACCTGTCAGATCGCGTGTGGTCCTGGCACCGCGGACTGCGATCTCGATCCGTTCAACGGCTGCGAGGTCGGCCTGCAGACCGATCCCGATCACTGCGGTCAGTGCGGAAGGCGTTGCCCGAGCCCGACCGAACCGCTCGATCACGTGTCGACCGGCGGCTGCTCGGTCGGCAACTGCGTCTACACCTGCGCGCCCGGATGGGGCGACTGCGATCGTGCGCCCGACAGCGGCTGCGAGATCCCGATCACGAACGATCCCTTCAACTGCGGCGGCTGCGGACGCGCGTGCGGCGCGGGCGGGCGCTGCAACCTGAGCACGTGCGATCGCGTCACCAAGCTCGCCGTCGGGGAGGAGCACACGTGCGCGCTCCGCAGCGGCCCGTCGATCGTGTGTTGGGGCGCCAACTCGCTCGGTCAGCTCGGGCTCGCCGGCGTCCCCGCGACGAACGTGCCGGACCTCGAGACCCCAGTGCCCGGCTTCCCGTTCGACGTCGCGACCGGTCGCTACCACACGTGCGCGCTCACCGACGAAGCGGGCGCGCCGCGCGTCTACTGCTGGGGCCACAACTCGAACGGCCAGGTCGGCAACGGAATGACCGGCGGCAACGTCGCGTCGCCCGCTGCGGTCACGCTCCCCGGAGGCTTCATCCCCGTCGAGCTCGCGCTCGGCGACCTGCACTCGTGCGTGTGGGGCGAGACCATGAGCGGCCCCGAGGTCTACTGCTGGGGCCGCGGCGCCTCGGGCGAGCTCGGCCACGGCATGAACCCCACCTCGCAGAACGTACCCGTGCGCGTCGAGACCAGCACCGGCGTCGCGCTGCGCGTCGGCCCGATTCGCGCGGGTGGCGCGTTCACCTGCGGTCCTCCCACGACGCCGAACGCGACGATCGAGCTGCAGTGCTGGGGCGCGAACGACCAAGGCCAGCTCGGCCGCGGCACCGTGGGCACGGGAGCGAACCGACCCGGGCCGACGTCGGCCTTCGGCAACGGCTTCCAGCCGATCCAGCTCGCGCTCGGTCGCGATCACGCGTGCGTCGCGAACGGCCCCGACCTCTTCTGCTGGGGTGACAACGGGATCAGCCAGTTCGACGCCAGCGGCATGGATCGCTCCTCGCCGACGATGACACCCCGCCCGAGCGGGACGCTCGACTCCGTGTCGGCCGGCCTGGACCGGACCTGCCTGAAGTTCGCGGACGGCGTAGTGCGCTGCCGCGGCGACAACAGCTCGTCGTCCGGCCCCGGCGCGCTCGTCCCCGGTCCCTCCACCGTGCTCGTCACGTGGGAGCGAATCTTCGAGCTCGGCAGCGCGACTCAATCGCTCTTCTTCGGCTCGAACGCCGTCCATCAATGCGCCCAAACGAGCGCCGGACAGGTGTACTGCTGGGGTGAGAACCAAGGCGGCCGCCTCGGCATCGGCCCGCTCTTCGGCAATCAGCCTCCGACCCTCGTGGGTGCGCTGACGCCCTGACGCCTCCTCGAGTCGGCCACGAAGCTCCGGGGGGCCGAGCCCCTTCGGAGGCTGGCGTGCCGACGCCTTGCACGCGTGTGTCGTCCACGGCGATGCTCGCGCGCGATGAACCTGCGCGCCGTTCTCCTGCTCTGCCTCGCCGCCTGCTCCTCGAGCCCCGAGGTCACCGAGCCCGTCGACATCGCCTCGTCCGACACGAGCGGCACCGAGGCCGCGATCGCGCCCCCGGAGGCCGAGCCCTTCGAGCCGCCGCCGCGCGACGTGGAGCGCTACCGCGTCGCGCTCGACGGAGCGCCGCTGCTCGGGAGCGGCACCCTCGTGACGGTCGTGGTGTTCAGCGACTTCCAGTGCCCGTTCTGCAGCCGCGTCGTGCCCACGTTCGATCGTCTGCGCGAGACCTACCCGAACGAGCTGCGCGTCGCGTTCCGACACTACCCGCTGCCCTTCCACCAGGACGCGCGCCCCGCCGCGCTCGCGTCGATCGAGGTGCAGCGTCAGCTCGGCGACGAGGCGTTCTACCGCTACCACGACCTGCTCTTCGCGAACCAACGCGCGCTCGGCCTCGACGCGCTCGTGCAGTACGCGCAGCAGGTCGGCGCGAACGGACCCGCGGTGCGCGCCGCGGTGGAGCGCGAGACCCACGCCGCGGCGCTCGAGCGCGATGGCGCGCAGGTCACCTCGCTCGGCGTCCGCGGCACGCCGCACACCTTCGTGAACGGACGCCCGGTCTCCGGCGCGCAACCCTTCGAGGCGTTCGACGCGATCGTCCGCGAAGAGCTCGCCCTCGCCCGCGATCGCGTGACGCGTGGCGCCAGCGCGGCCCGCTACTACGACGACCTGCTCGCGGCCGCGCCGACCGCGCGCGAGGTCGAGCCTTCGCGCCCGAGCACGCCCACGCCGCGCCCCGACGACACCACCGTCTATCGCGTCCCCGTCGACGGCGCGGCCGCCCGCGGACCGGCCGACGCGCTCGTGACGCTCGTCGCCTTCACCGACTTCGAGTGCCCCTTCTGCGAGCGCGCGCTCGACACCCTCCGTCAGCTCGAGCAGCGCTACGGCCGCGATCTGCGCATCGTCGTGCGCCACTTCCCTCTCGCGTTCCACGCGAACGCGCAGGGCGCGCACGAAGCCGCGATCGAAGTGCGCACGCAGCGTGGCGACGAGGCGTTCTTCCGTTTTCACGATCTCGTGTTCGCGAACCGCAGCGCGCTCTCGCCGGACGATCTCGCGGGCTACGCGACGCAGGTCGGCGCGAACGGTGCGCAGGTGCGGCAGGCGCTCGCCGATCGCCGCCACCGAGCCGCGGTCGAAGCCGACCAGCAGCTCGGCTCTTCGCTCGGCGTGACCGGCACCCCGAGCTTCTTCGTCAACGGCCGACGCCTCGTGGGCGCGCAGCCGGTCGACCGTTTCGCCTCCCTCATCGACGAGGTGAAGGCCGCCGCGGAGGCTCGCGTCGCGCAGGGCACCCCGCGTGCCCGCGTCTACGAAGCGACGATCGCGAACGGCGCGACGGCCCCGAGCCCGTGACCGCTTCGCGCAAGCACCCGTCTACACACGACGCGACCGTCTGCACACGACGCGACCGTCTGCACACGACGCGACCGTCTGCACACGACGCGACCGTCTGCACACGACGCGACCGTCTGCACACGACGTGACCGTCTGCACACGACGCGACCGCCTGCACACGACGTGACTCGGGCGCGCATCGGGCGCGCACGCTCACGCGAGGCGAGGCTTCGCGTCCGGCAGCAGCGCGAGGATCGCCTGCTCCAGCTTCGCGGCGTCGTTCTCCTGGCTGATTCGTCGCGCGCGCGCGCGGATGTGCACCGGCGTCGGCTCCTTCTGCAGCCGCTCCATGTGCGCGCGGATCTGACGACGCGCCTCGTGCACGCGCCACGCGACGGTGCCCTCGGTGGTGTCGAGCACGACCGCGACCTCTTTGTACGAGAGACCTTGGAGCGTCGTGAGCACGACCGTCGTCCGCAAGGTCGGCGACATCGCGTCGAACGCCGCGAGCAGGTGCGCGTAGCTCTCCTGCAGCTCGAGCGCGCGCCGCGGATCTCCAGCGGCGTCCACCGCGAGCGCGGCGGTCAGACGTGGGTCGTCGAGCCCGACGGTCTTCCGGCGCCCGCGGTCGCGCTGGATGTTCAGCGCGCGGTGCAGCGCGATGCGGTAGAGCCAGGTGAAGAACTCGCTGCGTCCCTCGAACTCGTGCAGGTGATTGTACGCCTTGAGGAAGGCGTCCTGCGTGATGTCGTCCGCGTCGCTCGGTCGACCCGTGAGGTGCAGCGCGAGCGCGTAGATGCGCGGCTGGTAGCGCCGGTAGAGCTCCTCGAACGCACGACGGTCGCCGGCCTTCGCCGCCGCGACCAGCGCCGCCGCCTCGCGGCCGCGACGCTCTGCTTCCGTCGTGGTCTCCCGGTCCGCCATCGAGTCCTTGGAACCCTAGCGGCCGCTCGAATTGGGTTCACCTGCTTTTTTGTGGTTTTTCGAAGGTGTTGCTCGGATTCTCGGCCGTCGGCGAGGTCCAGGCCCACACGCGACCGCCCCTTCGACCGAGCCAGCCGCTTCCCGGCGTGGGAGGGCCGCGCGGGGTGGGCCGCGCTTGATCGCCCCCACCCCGGTGCTAAGACATCCGACCGCTCGGGGCCCCCGAGGCGCGTACGAATTCAACAAATCCAGGTACTTGCGCGATTCTTCGCACACCCCTGGAGGCGACACGGGAAGCGACACGGCGGCCCCCCGCGTCGAGGGCAGAGAACATGCTCTTCGATTGGCTCTACGGACTCTTCTCGAACGATCTCGCGATCGATCTCGGCACCGCGACGACCCTCATCTACGTGAAGGGCCGCGGCATCGTGTCGTGCGAGCCCTCGGTCGTCGCCGTCCAGCAGGACCCACGCGGCGCCAAGAAGGTCCTCGCGGTCGGCAAAGAAGCCAAGGAGATGCTCGGCCGCACGCCGGGCTCCATCCACGCGGTCCGTCCCCTGCGCGACGGCGTCATCGCCGACTTCGAGATCACCGAGGCGATGCTCCGCTACTTCATCAGCCGCGCGCACAACCGCCGCACGCTCGTGAAGCCACGCATCATCATCTGCGTTCCCTTCGGCATCACCGAGGTCGAGAAGCGCGCGGTGAAGGAGAGCGCCGAGGGCGCGGGCGCGCGCGAGGTCTACCTGATCGAGGAGCCGATGGCGGCCGCGATCGGCGCCGGCCTCCCCATCACCGAGCCGAGCGGCAACATGGTCGTCGACATCGGCGGCGGCACCACCGAGGTCGCGGTCATCTCGCTCGCCGGCATCGTCTACTCGCAGAGCGTGCGCGTCGGCGGCGACAAGATGGACGAGGCGATCGTCGCGTACATGAAGCGCAAGTACAACCTGCTGATCGGCGAGCAGAGCGCCGAGCGCGTGAAGTGCACGATCGGCAACGCGTACCCCGACGACGAGCCGGCGACGATGGAGGTCAAGGGACGTGACCTCGTGGCCGGTGTCCCCAAGACCGTCGTCGTCAACAGCGACGAGATCCGCGACGCGCTCGCCGAGCCGATCAACGCGATCGTCGAGGCCGTGATGACCGCGCTCGAGCGCACCCCGCCGGAGCTCTCGGCAGACATCGTCGACAAGGGCATCGTGCTCACGGGCGGCGGCGCGCAGCTCCGCAACCTCGACGTGCTCCTCCGCGAAGAGACCGGCCTACCCGTGATGGTCTGCGACGATCCCGTGAGCGCCGTGGTGCTCGGAAGCGGCAAGGCGCTCGACCACCTCGACCTGCTGAAGGAAGTCACCATCAGCTGAGGCGGAGCCGCGCACACCGTCCGCTCGGGAACGACGTGTTCGACCCGAGCGTTTCGCTCGTCAGTCGCTCATGAACCAGCTCCGCCGATTTCGGGATGCCGCCGTGGCCGTCGTGCTGCTGGTGCTCCCGTTCTTCTTCTTGAGCGCGAACCTCAAGGATCCGGACGAGGTCGGGCTCGTCGACGCGGGCCTCCTGAAGATCAGCGCGCCCCTCCAGTACGTGGCCACCGAAGCGGCCGGCGCGCTCGGCGGGCTCCTCGAGGAGTACGTCTACCTCGTCGAGGTCGGCCGCGAGAACGATCGGCTGCGCGACGAGAACGATCGGCTGCGCGAGGACAACCGCCTCCTGCGCGTGCAGGCGGGTGAGAACGATCGGCTGCGCGATCTGCTGGAGCTCCGCGAGCGCCTGCCCGGCGAGACCATCAGCGCCGAGGTGGTGACGCGCGAGTTCTCGCCCTACTTCCGCGTGATGCGCGTCCGACTCGATCGCGGCGCGCGCGATCGTGTGCGCGCGGGCATGCCGGTCGTGAGCGCGCAGGGCCTCGTCGGTCAGATCCGCCGCACCACGGGTCACTACGCCGACGTGCTCCTCACCGTCGATCAGGAGAGCGCGATCGACGTGGTCGTCCAGCGAACGGGCGCGCGCGGCATGCTGCGCGGCACGGGCGAGTCGAACCGCTACCTCTGCCGCATGCAGTACCTGCGGCGCGAGGACGAGGTCGAGGTGGGCGACGAGATCTACACGAGCGGTCTCGGCCGTCGCTTCCCCGCCGCGATCCTCGTGGGACGCGTGGTGCGCGTGGAGCGGCAGGAGTTCGGCCTCTACCAAGAGGTCGAGGTCGCGCCCTCCGTGAGCTTCTCGGATCTCGAAGAGGTGCTCGTGCTCACCACCGGCTCGCGCGAGCAAGCCGGCCAACGTCGCCCCGGCGTGCCCACCGAGCCGAACGCGAACGCGGCCAACGAGGAGTGAGCGTGGAGTCCGCCCTTCGCATGATCGCGGTGCTGGCGCTGGGGCTCACGCTCCTCGTGTTGCAATCCGTCGTGCTCGGGCTCGTGTCGCTCCACCCCTTCTCGCCGAACCTCGTGCTCCCGGTGGTGCTCTTCCTCGGCGTGTCGCCGGAGGTGCCGCTCGTCCGCGGCGCGCTCGTCGCGTTCGGCCTCGGCTACGTCCTCGACGTGTTCGCCGGCAACCGCATGAGCCTCGAGACCTTCGTCTGCGTGGCGACCTTCATGTCGGCGCGCGGCGCGGGCTTGCGGCTCTTCCTACGTTCGCCGAGCTACCAGATCGTGCTGACCTTCGTGGTCTCGCTGCTCGCGGGTGGCACCACCCTCGCGCTCCGCGCCATCTTCACGCCGCCCTCGCCGTTCCCGGTCGGCCGCGCGCTCGGCACCGCGATCCTGCTCGGCGCGTCCTCGCTCGCGACCGCCCTCTGCGCACCGCTCGTCTTCGCGCTCGTGCAGCGCATCGAGCTGCGCCTCGGCACGCGTCGGGAGACCTCGGAGGCCTGATGCAGCTCTCCCCGCGACGCGAGGTCGGCGAGTTCCGCAAGCGCTACAAGTGGATGGCGCTGACGGCGATCGTGGTCTTCTCGCTGCTGGTCGGTCGCATGGCCCAGCTCCAGCTCGTCCAGTACGACGAGTGGGCGCGCATCGCGCGCGAGAACATCACCAAGACGATCTCGCTCCCCGCGACGCGCGGCATCCTTCGCGACGCACGCGGGCGCATCATCGCCGAGAACCGTCCGTCGTACGTCGTCTACCTCACGCCGCAGCTCCTGGCTCCGGAGGACGTCGCTCGCGTGGCGGAGCTGATGAACCTCGACGAGGCGGAGCGCGCCGCGCTCCAGCGCCGTCTCGACGAGATCCCGTCGCACCGCCGCACACATCAAATCGAGATGTTCGGCGACATCGACCGCGAACAGCTCGCCGCGCTCGAGACGCACCGGACGGACCTTCCGGGCGTCGACGTCGTGCCCAAGCCCGCGCGCACCTATCCCTACGGTCACCTCGGCGCGCACGCCGTCGGCTACTTGAACGAGGTCAGCGCGGAGGATCTCGAGCGTCTCGGCGCGGACGCGGGCTACCGCGCGGGTGACGTGATCGGGCGCATGGGCGTCGAGAAGGGCTGGGAGGCGTACCTCCGCGGACACCGGGGATATCGACGCGTCCTGGTCGATGCGCGCGGCCGACGGCAACGCGAAGCGCGGGGCTTCGGGATCGCACACGAGGAGGTGGAGCCGCCGACACCGGGGCACGATCTCGTGCTCACGCTCGACATGGAGCTGATGACCTCGATCGAACGCGCCTTCGCGGGTCACCCCTCCGGCTCGGTGGTCGTGGTCGACGTGAACAGCGGCCGAGTCCGCGCGCTCTACTCGAAGCCGAGCTACAACGTGAACTCGCTCGTCGCCGGCATGCCCCAAGCGGATTACGCGGCGCTTCGCGACGACCCGTTTCGGCCACTGATCGATAAGACGATCTACGAGTCCTACTTCCCCGGCTCGACCTTCAAGCCCTTCAGCGCGCTCGCTGCGCTCGATCAGCCCGGCTTCGATCCGAACCACCGCGTCGAGTGCATCGGCTACTACCAGATCGGCACCGACCGGAAGCGCTGCACGAGCGCGCACGGCGAGGTCGACATGCGGCACGCCCTCGTCCAGAGCTGCAACACCTACTTCTACGTGCTCGCCGAGCGCGTGGGGCTCGAGCCGATCAACACCTGGGCGCGGCGCTTCGGCTTCGGCGAGCGCACCGGCGTCGGCATCAACAGCGAGGCCCGCGGCTTCCTCGCGACGCGCGAGTGGTACACGGAGCACTTCGGTCGTTTCCGTGTCGGCGACACGATGAACACCGCGATCGGCCAGGGAAACACGCGCGCGACCCTGCTCCAGCTCGCGCTCTCCTACGGCGCGCTCGCCAACGGCGGCACCCTCTACCGACCGCAGCTCATCGAGTCGATCCGCGAGGCCGACGGCACGCTCGTCGAAGAGCTCCCGCCGCAGGTCGCGCGCCGGATCGCGATCCCGGAGGAGCACGCGCAGATCATCGCGTCCGGTCTCTTCGGCGCGGTCAACGAGCAGAGCGGCACCGCCTACGAAGCGCGCGTGGTGGGCGGCACCGTCGTCGCGGCCGGCAAGACCGGAACGGCGGAGATTCAGCGCGGCAGCACGCGCCGGGACCTCGACCCGCGGCGCGCTTGGTACTTCCAGCGCAGCCACGCGTGGTTCGCGGGCTACGCGCCAGCGTCCGATCCGGAGGTCGCGATCGTGGTGCTGGTCGAGCACGGCGGAGGCGGCGGGCGCGCGGCGGCTCCCATCGCGTTGCGCGTGCTGCAGGACTACCTCGGCGAGCGAACTTCGGTGTCACCCCCCGCCACCTCGCCCGCCACGTCGTCCACGCCACGGACCAACGCGGCTCGGACGACGAGCACGTCTGCATCGGAGGGCCGCTGATGGCGACGGTACGCACGTTCCGCGATCAGTTCGACTGGCCGCTCTTCGTCGCCACGTGCGCGATCGCGGTGCTCGGCGTCGTGAACCTCTACAGCGCGACCAGCGCCTCGGGCGCGCTCTCCGAGGCCTACCTCCAGCAGATCTACTGGCTCACCCTCGGCGCCGGCGTCGCCACGCTCGTGGCCGCGATCGACTACCGCCATTACGAGCGCAACGCGTGGATCATCTACGGGGGCGGCATCGCGCTGCTGCTGCTGGTCTTCCTGCTCGGCACGAGCATCCGCGGCTCCACGCGGTGGATCAACCTCGGGGGCTTCTCGCTCCAACCGAGCGAGACCGCGAAGATCTGTCTGATCATCGCGCTGGCGAAGTACCTCCACCACGACCCGAAGACCGAAGGTCGAACCCTCAAGGATCTCGTGATCCCGGGGTTGATCCTCGCGCTTCCGATGGGGCTCATCCTCCTGCAGCCCGATCTCGGCACGGGCCTGCTCTGCATGTTCGTGTTCGGCACCATCATGGTGCTCACGAAGCTGAAGATCCGATCGCTCGTCACCCTCGCGCTCGCCTTCGTCTTCAGCGCCCCGCTCGCGTGGAACTACGCGCTCCACGGCTACCAGAAGAACCGCGTGCTCGCGTTCTGGGCGCAGCTCATGGGCGAAGCGGACGATCGGATCATCCGTACGATCGGCTGGCACTCGCATCAATCGCAGGTCGCGATCGGCAGCGGCGGCTTCTGGGGCAAGGGCTTCATGCAGGGGACCCAGAATCAGTTCCGGTTCCTGCCCGACCAACACTCCGATTTCCCCTTCGCCGTCTGGGCGGAGGAACAAGGCTTCGTCGGCACCCTGCTCCTGATCGGCCTGTACGCCTTCGTCGTCGTCTGGGGCCTGCGCATCGCCTCCACCGCCAAGGACCGCTTCGGCGCCGTCACCGCGGTCGGCGTCACGGCGCTGGTCTTCTGGCAGGCGGTGATCAACCTCGGCATGGTCAGCGGAGTGCTCCCGGTGGTCGGCGTCACGCTGCCGCTGTTTTCTTATGGCGGCTCGAGCGTGCTCACCCTCATGATCGGCATCGGGCTCCTGATGAACGTCTCCATGCGACGCTTCAGCTTCTGAAGAAGAGAAGCTGATGGCCGATTGCCGCGAGCCGCCTCATGGGCGGCCGTGGGGAGGGTCTGGCGACGCCCCTCGAGGAAGTTGATGCCGCGACCGGCCGAGATCTCCGAAGTCCTCACCTTCACGAGCGGCGTGGGGCTCGCGCTCGGCGTCGCCACGGTGGTCCTGCTCCCGCTCGTGCTCCCCAAGGGCGAGCGCAAGCACCTCAAGCTGCCCATCGCGCTGCTGCTGCTGCACGTCGCGACCGTGCTCCTACGGACGTACGTCCCGCTCTCCGCGAACACGTCGTCCACGCTGCACATCACCGGGGTCTTCTTCCTCCTCGCGAGCCTCGCGCGCAGCGTGTACTTGCTGCTGCTCCACTCGGTGGTCTCGCGCTACGTGGGGGGCGCCGAGGTGCCGCGCATCGTGCGCGACCTCGTGCAGGCGCTGCTCTTCGTCGGCGTCTTCTTCGCCACGCTGCGCGCAGCCGGCGTCGAGCCGACGAGCCTGCTCACGACCTCCGCGCTGCTCACCGCGGTCATCGGCCTCTCGCTGCAGGACACGCTCGGCAACCTCTTCGCGGGGCTCGCGATCCAGATCCAGCACCCGTTCCGCGTCGGCGATTGGATCGTCTACGAGCCGACCGAGCAAAACATGGGCAAGGTCATCGAGATGAACTGGCGCGCGACCAAGGTGCTCACGCTCGACGAGATCGAGATCACCGTCCCGAACGCCACCCTCGCGAAGGCCGCCCTCCGCAACTACTCGCTGCCGACGGCGCGCATCCGAAAGCACGTCTTCGTCGAGGCGCCCTACGATCGGCCGCCCGAGCAGGTGATCCCCGAGCTCGTCGACGCCGCGCGCAGCGTGCCGGGCGTGCTCGCGAGCCCCGTACCCACCGTGCTCGTCGCGGACTTCACGGATCGCGGCGTCCGCTACGACGTGCGCTTCCACCTCGAAGACCTCGACGCCCGCGAGAACATCTCGGGCCTCGTGCGCGAGCGCCTCTGGTACGCGCTGCAGCGCCTCGGCATCGAGGTGCCCGTGCCACAGCGCGTGGTCCGGATGTTCGACTACACCGAAGAGCGCCTCGCGCACGAGCACCAGGCGCGCATCGACGATCGCGACGAGGCCCTGCGTCGGGTCGACTTCTTGCGCGCGCTCCCGGACGAGGCGCGTGTCCGCCTCGCCGAGGGCTCGTCGACGCGGCTCTACGCGCCGAGCGAGACCATCATCGTCGAGGGCGACCAAGGCGAAGAGCTCTTCGTGGTGCGACGCGGCGAGGTCGCGGTCGAGGTGGGGCGCAGCCGTCGCGAGGTCGCGCGGCTCGGCGCGGGTCAGTTCTTCGGCGAGATGTCGCTGATGACGGGCGAGCAGCGCAAAGCGAGCGTGCGTGCGGTGCGCGAGACGGAGCTCTTGGTCATCGGCAAGGACGCGCTCGCGCGCGTGCTCAAGGATCAGCCGGAGCTCGCCGAGACGATCAGCCGCGTGCTCTCCGAGCGCGCCGCCGCGCTGAGCACGAAGACCACGTCGCCGGGCGAGACCCCGGGCGAGCTGGCGGACCGCGAAACGACAGTCCTCCTCACGCGGATCAAGCGTTTCTTCGGGCTCGGCGCCGACGACTGATTCGCGCGTCCGAATCGCGCGCATCCGAATCGCACGCATCCGAATCGCACGCGCCCGAATCGCACGCGCCCGAATCGCACCGCGCCCCGAATCGCACCGCGCCCCGAATCGCACCGCGTCGTGTTGCGCATCGAGAGCTTAGTGTATAAAACACACTCAGCATCGGAGGCGCCCCTTGGACGACCGTAGCTCGCTCGCGCTCCTCACCGACCTCTACCAGCTCACGATGGCCGCCGGCTACCACCGCGCGGGTCTCGCCGAGCGCCGCGCGTGCTTCCACCTCACGTTCCGCCGCGCGCCCTTCAAGGGTGGCTACGCCATCGCGGCCGGCCTCGCCGACGCGCTCGACTACCTGCGCCGCGTGCGCTTCGGGTCAGCCGAGCTCGACTACCTCCGCACGCTCAGCAACGCGGACGGCTCGCCGCTCTTCGCGGAGGACTTCCTCGGCTTCCTCGGCGCGAGCGAGCTTCGGCTCGACGTCGACGCGATCCCCGAAGGCACCGCCGTGTTCGCGCACGAGCCGCTGGTGCGCGTGGAGGGCCCGCTCTGGCAAGCGCAGCTCGTCGAGACGGCGCTGCTCACGATCGTGAACTTCCAGACGCTCGTCGCCACGAAGTCGTCGCGGGTGTGCGCCGTCGCGCAGACGGCGGACGGCAAGCCCGAGCCGGTCCTCGAGTTCGGTCTGCGGCGCGCGCAGGGCATCGACGGTGGCCTCGCCGCGAGCCGCGCCGCCTACGTCGGCGGCTGCGCGGGCACGAGCAACGTGCTCGCCGGCATGCGCTACGGCATCCCGGTCCGCGGCACCCACGCACACTCGTGGGTCATGACCTTCCCCACCGAACGCGCGGCCTTCGACGCCTACGCCGCGACCTTCCCGAAGGGTTGCATCTTCCTCGTCGACACCTACGACACGCTGGCCGGCGTGCGGAACGCGGTCGCCGTGGGCCACGTCGCGAGCAACGACCTCGACGAGCAGGCGATGCTGGAGCTCAAGGCGGCCGGCGCGCGCATCGACACGTGGGGCGTCGGCACCAAGCTCGTCACCGCGTTCGACCAGCCCGCGCTCGGTGGCGTCTACAAGCTCGCCGCGATCGAGAACGACGCGGGCGTGCTGGAGCCGCGCATCAAGCTCTCCGAGGAACCGATCAAGACCTCGATCCCCGCTGCGCAGCAGGTGCGTCGTTTCTCCGACGCCAGCGGGCGATTCGTGGCGGACGCGATCTTCGACGTCGAGACCGGCTTGAACGAGCTGAGCCTCATCGACCCGAACGAGCCCACGCGCGTGCATCGCATCGACGACGGGCTCGCACACGAGGACCTGCTCGTGCCGGTGATGCGCTGCGGTCAGGTCGTGTACGACGTCCCGAGCCTCGCGAGCTCACGCCAGCGCACCCGCGATCAGCTCGCGCGTCTCCCCGAAGGCGTGAAGAAGCTGCGCGACGCCGATCGCTACTTCGCCGGGCTCGAGCCCGATCTGCACCACCTGCGCGAGAAGCTCCGCGTCGCGCACGGTGCCGCGTGAGGGTTGAGGTTGCCGCGTGAGGTTGTCGTACTTCGCTCGATGCGATGTGGCAGCTTCGCCCGCGACGCCAGCACCTCGGAGACTCCGATGACCCGACCTCAGCTCGTCTACTCGACCGAACGCTACGCCGCGATGGCGGACGCCCTCTGCTCTCGCGACGGCTTCGTGCGCGGCCGCGTCGAGAACAAGACCTTCCCCGACGGCGAGCGCTACCGACGCCTGCTCGGCGAGGCCACCGGTCGCGACGTGATCCTGCTGGGCGGCACGGTCGACGACTCCGACACCCTCGAGCTCTACGACCTCGCGTGCGGCCTCGTGCACGAGGGCTGCCACATCCTCACGCTCGTCATCCCGTGGTTCGGCTACCAGACGATGGAGCGCGCGGTGAAGCCGGGCGAGGTCGTCACCGCGAAGAC
>JALOQC010000340.1 GCA_025453555.1 Myxococcota bacterium
ACGCTCGACGCGGTACCTCACGCGCCGTGAAATCGCTCCTCACCTCGCTCCTCGCGCTCACGCTCTTTTCGGGATGCCTGCGCGAGCCCGAGCCTGCGGCGGCCGACGCGCAGGCGCGCCCGATCCACACCACCGAAGGCGGCGAAGGCTCGCGGGTGATCGAGCTGCGCGCGATGACGATCGCCTGGGCGGGCGCCGAGCGCGCGAGCGACGAGATCACCCGCACCGAGGCGCAGGCGGAGGCGCGCGCGCAGAACGTGGCGAGCCTCGCGCGCATGCCGGACGCGAACTTCGGCGAGCTCGCGCGCACCTACGCGGACACGCCGGTCGTCACGCTGCGCGTCACGCGCGAGGACACCACCGCGCCGGCCGAGGTCGTGCGCGAAGGCTTTCGCCTCGCGGTCGGCCAGCGATCGCGCGCGATCCGCACCGCGGCAGGCTTCGTGATCCTGGAGCGCATGAGCGATCCCGAGCTCGGGCCGAGCGAGATCCACGCGCGCCACATCCTCGTCTCGCACGTGGACTCGCGTTCGGCGGCCGAAGGCATCACGCGCACGCGCGAAGAGGCGCTGGCGCTGGCGGAGACGATCTCGCGGCGCGCGCGCGCGGGCGAGGACTGGGACGCGCTGCACGCCGCCCACAGCGACGAACCGAACGGTCCGCCGGGCGGTGACCTCGGCACCTTCGGGCGTGGGCAGATGGTGCCGGCGTTCGAGCGCGCGGCGTTCGGGCTCGAGGTGCGCGAGATCAGCGGCGCCGTGGAGTCGCCCTTCGGCTTCCACGTGATCCAGAGGCTCGAGTGAGCGTGCGATGAGCGACTCGCGCGACGACTCCGACGACGCTCGAGCCTCGCGCGACGCGCGCGACGACGAGCGTCACGACGACGAGCAGGCGGCGCGGCTGCGGCGCATCGACGACGCGTTCACGAAGGCGATCCCCTACAACGCGTGGCTCGGGCTGCAGACGGTGGAGGCGGGCGCGAAGGGCGAAGGCCGCATCGTGTTGCGCTTGCCGTTTCGCGCGGAGCTCGTGGGCAATCCGGTGACGGGCGTGCTGCACGGTGGCCCGATCACCGCCGCGATGGACGCGGCGTGCGGCGCGTCGGTCTTCCTCGCGCTGCGCGAGCCGCTGCGCATCGCGACCCTCGATCTGCGCATC
This sequence comes from Myxococcota bacterium, assembly GCA_025453555.1. Taxonomy (GTDB): domain Bacteria; phylum Myxococcota_A; class Polyangia; order Polyangiales; family Houyiibacteriaceae; genus JACKEH01. The sequence goes on from JALOQC010000340.1 coordinate 1,159, forward strand.
GACTACCTGCGCGGCGCGACGCCCGGCGTGGACCTCTTCTGCCGCGCGGAGTGCGTGCGCATCACCAAGCAGGTCGCGTTCGCGCGAGGCACCACCGATCAGGGCGATCCCGACGATCCGCTCGCGGTCGTCGCCGCGACCTTCATGGTCTTCCGCGATCAAGGCTCGGTGCTCGCCGAGGGGATGAAGCGTTCGTGAGCGACGTCTCGACCAAGTCGGCGGGGTCAGCCGCCGACTTCCTGACCGTGCTCGCCGAAGCCAAGCGCACCCGCGATCCTTCGGGCATCGCGGACGCCGTGCCGTACTTGCGCGCGATGGGCATCGAGACACGGCTGCACGACGACGAGCTCGTCTGCACGATGCGTTTCTCCGAGCCGCTGATCGGCAACTTCGCGATCCGCGCGCTCCACGGCGGCACCCTCGGCGCGCTCCTCGAGAGCGCGGCCGCGACGACCTTGCTCTGGCGCGCGTTGCTCGACGCGCCGTCGATGGAAGGCCTCGTGATCCCCCGCGTGGTGAGCGTGACGGTCGACTACCTCCGCACCGGGCGCGCGGTCGACACCCACGCGCGCGCGATCGTCACCTCGGCGGGCCGTCGCGTCGCCCGCGTGCGCGCCGAGGCGTGGCAAGACGATCGCGAGCGCCCGGTGGCCGCCGCGAACGCGAGCTTCCTGGTCGGCTGACGTCGGTCGAGGCGGACGTGAAGCCGCGCTTGGCGGGGCGGCCGGCCCACCGTACGCTCCCGCGCATGGGCGAAGGGACGAACGGCGCTTCTCGTACGTCGAACGAGGTGGGCGCGCAGACCGCGTCGGGCGTCGAGACCGCGCGCGAAGCGGCGCGTGAAGCCACCCTGCGCGAGAGCCCGGAGCGCGCGAGCGAACGACCCAGCCAGCGCCCGCACCGCATCGGCGCGGAGCCCACCTGGACACGCATCTCGCCGAACGACGTGAGCGAGCTCTTCCCAGTCACCGATCTGCTGATGGCGGCCGCGTGGTCGGACGGAAGCCTCGACCTCGTCGAGCGCGAGAAGGTGCGAGAGCTGCTCGCCGAGCTCGCGGGCAAGCCGCTGCCGCTCTCGCTCGAGGTGCGGGTGGTCGACTTCGATCCGGAGCGCTTCGATCTCGGGAAGACCGTCGAGGCCTTCGCGAAACTCACGCCGCGCGAGCGTCGGCGTCTGGTCGCGATGGTGCGCGAGATCTGCGACGCGAACGACGCGTACGATCTCGAAGAAGATCGCTTCGTGCAGGCGCTCGTGATGGCGCTCGCGCTCACCGACGAGGACGTCCGCGGCCTCGTGGTGAAGATCGCGCCTTACCTCACGAGCCCGACCAAACGCGCGTTCGACGTGCTGTTCTCGGCGTGTGTGCTCGCCGTGATCTGGCCGCTCTTGGTCGGCATCGGTCTCGCGGTGAAGCTCACCTCGCCCGGGCCCGCGCTCTTTCGTCAAAAGCGCTACGGCGCGGAAGGCAAAGAGATCGAGGTCTGGAAGTTCCGCTCCATGCGGGTCCAGGAGAACGGCCCGAAGGTCACCCAAGCGACCAAGAACGATCCGCGCATCACACCGCTCGGTGCGTTCTTGCGCCGCAGCTCGCTCGACGAGCTCCCGCAGTTCGTCAACGTGCTGCTCGGTGACATGAGCGTCGTCGGCCCACGCCCGCACGCGGTCGCCCACAACCGCCACTATCGGACGCAGATCCTCGAGTACATGCTCCGCCACCACGTGAAGCCCGGCATCACCGGTTGGGCCCAAGTGAACGGCTGGCGTGGCGAGACGGAGACCCTCGACAAGATGGTCGGCCGGGTGGAGCACGACCTCGAATACGTCACGAAGGGCTCGCTCTGGATGGACGTGAAGTGCGTCTGGCTGACCGTCTTCGGTCGCAAGGTCCGCAGCAACGCGTACTGAGCGGTCGGCGCGTCAACGCAAGATCTTGAGCCGCTTCGGCCCTTCGGTCTTCGGCGCTTTCTCGCCGCCGCTGCGCTGGAAGTGCGCGACCGCGATCTGGTCGGCGAGCTTCTCCGCGAGCTCGCCGAACGCCTTGCCCGCGGCGGAGTCGGGGGCGGCCTGCGTGACCGGCGTGCCCTTGTCGCCCCACTCGCGCACCACGGTGTCCATCGGGATCTGCGCGAGCAGCGGGGCCTTCGCGTACTCGGCGACCTTCTGGCCACCTCCGCTGCCGAAGATCTCGTGTTTGACCCCCGCGGAGTCGACGAAGAAGCTCATGTTCTCGACGACGCCGAGGATCGGCAGGTTCAGCTTTTGACAGAGCGAGACGCCCTTGTAGACGTCCTGGAGCGCGACCTCTTGCGGCGTCGTCACGAGCACCACGCCCGTGATGCGCATCTTCTGGCCGAGCGTGAGCGCCACGTCGCCCGTGCCGGGCGGGGAGTCGACCACGAGGTAGTCGAGCTCGCCCCACTCCACGTCGCCCACGAACTGCTGGAGCGCGCCGTGCAGCATCGGGCCGCGCCAGATGACGGCTTGTTTGTCGTTCTCCAACAAGAAGCCGACGCTCATCAGCTTGATGCCGAAGCGCTGGAGCGGCTGGATGCGGTTGCCGTCGAGGCTCTGCGGCTGGCCGGTGATGCCGAGCATGGTCGGGATCGACGGGCCGTAGAGATCCGCGTCGAGCAGCCCGACGCGCGTTCCGAGCCGACGGAGCGCGAGCGCGAGGTTCGTGGCGACGGTGCTCTTCCCGACCCCGCCCTTGCCGCTCATCACGAGGATGACGTTGCGCACCTTCGGCAGCGGATCGTTGCTCGAGGTCTCGCGCGTCGGCACGCGCACCTTCCATTCGACCTCGGTGAAGGTCACGCCGAGCGGCTGAAGCGCCTCGATGATCCGCTGCTTCATCTGCGCGCGGATCGCCTCCGAGGGCGAGCTCAACGCGACGGTGCAGGTCACGCGCGTGCCGTCGATCTTCAGATCCGACAGCGTCGACAGATCACCGAGGGTGCGCTCGAAGGTCGGATCCACGACCGCTTCGAGCGCCGTCTTCACCGCATCGTGCGTGGGCGCGCTCATCTCGCGCGTTTCCTGGGACGCGTGGCGTGGAGTGTCAACCGCCCGCTCGAGCGAGACCTGTCCGATGTCGGTCCGCGCGCGAAACGTGGGTGTCGTGCTCGCGTTCGAGTCGTGAACGTGTGGTCGTGGGCGGCGACGACGAGAGCGACGAAGGGCGCGCCGAGGAGAGAGCGCCAGCCCGAGCGAGGAGCGATCCGCGCCGCGTCACTGCGCGCGCTGGAGCTGCTCGAAGCGCTCCTGCAACCTTTGCCGCCGCTCGTCCTCCGCGCGGCTCTGCTTCCAGGCCGCGTACGCAAAGCTGCCGAGCACGATCGCGACGCCGAGCGCGATCGCGATCCAAAGCAGCGTGGTGCGTCGCGAAGGGCTGCTTCGTGAAGGGGCCGAGTACCGCTCGGCGCGGGGGTTCGTGCCGGCCGCGGTGGCGCTCATCGCGGCCGCTGGGACCACGGGCACCGGCGTGATGCGCGGAGCGCGTGGGCGGGCGGCGGGTGAACCGGACCCCGCAGCGTCCGCGCCGTCGTCGTAGAGCGCGGGCAGCTTCACCACCGGCGGCGTCGAATCGCGTCGCGGGCGCGGCACCGGCTTCACGTCCTGCGGCACCGCCGCGCGTCGATGATCGGCTGCCATCTGCTCGAGCTCGTCGATCGAGATGTTCTGCGTGCCGCCATACGTCGGCGGATGCACGTCCTGCCCGTCTTCTTCTTCGAGCTCGTCGAGCTGGAGCTCCTGGGTCGGCTCCTTGCGAGGCTTTGCGGGCACGCTCGGGTCGAGCGGCACACCCTCGCTCGTCCGCTCTTCGTCGTCGTCGTCCTCGCTCGCTTCGAGATCTTCGAGCCGCAGCTCCTGCGTGCGCTCCTTTCGGGGCTTCGCGGGCACGCTCGGATCGAGGGGCACACCTTCGCTCGTCTCGTCGTCGATCGTCCGCTCGCGGACCTCTTCGCTCGGCGAATCCATCGAGATCCCGAGGGCGGCGCGCACCAGTCGCGGGTCGAGATCGCGCGCGCGGTCGGTCGACTTCTCCTCGCTCGGCGCCTTCGGCACCGCCGTGAGCACGGAGAGATGGTGCGCGCCCTCGTCACCGCGCGCGGGGAGCGGCTCGAGCTCGACGACCGCGCTCCTCGGCGCGGCGCCTGCGCTCGGCTTCGGCGGGGCGGCGATGGGAGGATCCGTCACGTCGCGCGGCTTGGTCGCGTTCGCGTGGACCGCGCGTGCGACGGGAGGAACCGAAGCCTTCGACGACGGCGTCGAAGTCGATGGCTTCGAAGGCGACGGCTTCGAGGGCGCCGTCATCGAGGGCGCCGTCGTCGAGGGCGCCGTCGTCGAGGGCGCCGTCGTCGAGGGCGCCGTCATCGAGGGCGCCGTCATCGAGGGCGCCGTCATCGAGGGCGCCGTCGTCGAGGGCGCCTTCGAAGAGGCCGGCGCCGTCTTCGGGCGTGGCGGCGGCGAGACGATCGCGGGATCGCTCGCCACCTTGGTGATCTCGCCGCTCTTCGCGAGGAGCGCCTCGGCGGTCGCCACGTCGAGCGCGGGAAGTCGCTCCGTGTGCAGATCGTCGATGCCCGGCACGGGGCTCATCCGCCGTTCGCGCGCGAGCGCCGGCACGGGGCTGGGCGGGCTGCTCGCGACGTGGGCCGGTGAGACGTCGGGTTTCGCTTCGACCGACTTGGTGCGCACCGCCCCCGGGGCGACGCGCGGCGGCGGGGCCGACGAAGGACGCTGCGGTCGCATCCGGCGATCGACCTGGAACGCGCCCGCGTCGAGCTCGAGCGGGGGATGCCCCGAGAGCCGCGAGAGCGTCTCCAGCAGCGCGTCGAGATCGCGTGCGCGTTTCGTCAGATCCGGGTGCAGCAGCGCAGCCAGCGGTGCCGCGAGCGCGCCGAGCGAGGACGACACGCTCTCCCCCGGCGGCGGCGGCGGCCGCAACGTGAGCGCCTCGTGCACGATCGCGCCGACGCCGAAGCGATCCGCGGCGGAGCCACCGATGCCCTGGAGCAGCTCGGGCGCGTAGCGACGTCGCAGGTCGCCGTGACGTTGGAGCACCGCGGCCACCGCGCCGGCGGGCAGCGCGGGCACGAAGAAGGCGCCCGTGAGCTCGAGCCGATCGCGATCGACCCACACGAGCTCGGCTTGCACGTCGCCGTGGCGCATCGAGCTCGGGATCGCGTTCAGCGCGGCGTCGAGGTAGCCGACGACGGGCAGGAGCTCCGTCGGCTCGAGCGGCGTGCCTTCGCGGAGCCGTCCGTCGAGCACGTCGCGCAGCGTCACGCCGCTCGGCACCGGCTCGGTCGCGTAGACGAAGGGCCCGTCGCGATCGGCGTCGAGGAGCCCCGGGAGGAAACGCCCGCCGACCCCCACGAAGCGCCGCAGAGCACGTACCACGCCGTTGCGATCCGCGGTCTCCAGCAGCTCCGACCGCACCACGCGAAGGAGCACCTGCTCCTCGGACTCTTGATCGAGCGCCAAGAACCCGTGCGAGAACGGATCGTCGCGCAGGCGCCCGCGGATCTCGTAGCGCTCGCCGATCACGTCGCCGCGGCGCACGACGACCTGCGTCGGTGCGCCCGTGACCGCGGTGTGCTCGGAGCTCGAGTCCATCGATCGGGCGAGCGTAGCCCAACGCTCGGGCAGGACGCATCCCGACGCGCCGACCGACCGACGCTCAGGCGCCCGTGCTGCCGAAGCCGCCCGCGCCGCGCTCCGTTTCGTCGAGCGACTCGGTCTCCACGATCGTCGGCGCGGCGTAGGCCGCCACCACGAGCTGCGCGATCCGCATGCCGCTCTCGATCACGAAGGGCGCCGGCCCGTGGTTGACGAGCAGCACCTTCACCTCGCCGCGGTAGTCCGCGTCGATCGTGCCCGGCGAGTTGAGCACCGTGATCCCGTGCTTGGCCGCGAGCCCGCTCCGCGGACGCACCTGGCCCTCGTGCCCTTTCGGGAGCGCGATCGCGAGGCCGGTCGGTACGGCGGCGAACGCGCCCGGCGCGAGCGTCATGGGCGCGTCGAGGCACGCCGAGAGATCCATGCCCGCCGCGTCCGCGGTCGCGTAGCGCGGCAGCACCGCATCGCCGCGCAGGCGAGTGACTCGCATCGTGAGGCCGTCCATGCGCGGCGGCGTAGCAGCGATCGGTGAGCCCAGCGACCGTCGATGGGCGAACGAGACGGCCCGAACGCGCACGAGCGAGAGTGCGCGAACGAGCGCACGAGACGGAAAACGAAAGAAGCCGCGAACGGGTCGCGGCTTCTTTCGATCCTTTCGCAGCCTTCGTCAGGAAGGCGCGGTCGGCTCAATCCTCGGAGTCGGCCGCGGTGTCGGCGCCGCCCTGGGCCTCGCCACCACCCTCGGCGCCGCCGCCCTCACCGTCGCGACG
>JALOQC010000341.1 GCA_025453555.1 Myxococcota bacterium
GGCGAGACCCGCGAGGTCGCGCGAACGGTCGAGCGGCGCGCGCAGTTCCCCAACGACCGGCGCGCGCTCGCCCGCTACGTGCAGGGCTGGGACTTCGCGCGCGACGGAGTGCCGGCCGAGCTCTTCCCGTTCGAGGCGGAGGTCCGCACCACGCTCGAGGTGCCCGCCGGTGGCCGCGAGCTCCACGTGCGCCCCGTGCCGCGTGGCGCGGTTCGTCTCGACGGCGCGATCTTCCGCAGCGGCACGCGCGTCGACGCCGGTCCCCACGCGCTCGAGATCGATTGGGAAGGCGACTTCGAGGCGCGCGGCGTCGAGCTGATGACGTACTTCTGTCGTGGGCCCGCGCCATCCCCCGCGACGTCGCCGTTCTGCGATCCCGCGCCGCTCCGCGCGTTCACGCCCGTCGACGACTCGCCCGCGGGGTTCTGGATCGCCGCAGTCGGTCTCGCGCTCTTGCTCTCCTTCGGCGCGGTGGCGATCGCCGGCTTGGAGCGGAGCGCGCGCGCACGTTGGCTCGGACGAGGCGCGCTCGTCGCGATCGTCGCGCTGGGGCTCGGCGTCAGGCTCTTCGACTACGACGTGATGCCCGACTTCCGCGAGAACGGCGACGAGCTCTTCGCGACGTGGAACGGTTGGCAGCTCCTCGAGAGCGGTGAGACTCGCGGCTGGTCGCTCTGGGCGAACGTCTACGGCGCGCGCGTGCAGCACTCGACGCTCGACTACTTCGGCATGGATTGGGCGATCATCCAGCCGTATTTCGAGCACCCGCCGCTGACGCACCTGCTGGTGGGCGCGGCCGCGCACCTCGGAGGCGCGGAGCACTTCGCGCACGCGAAGCTCTCCCACACGCGCCTCGTACCGATCCTGTTGATGATCCCGACGCTGTTCCTGATGTTCGGGATCGGACGCCGCGTGGATCCGCGCGGCGCCGGACCGTGGCTCGCGTGTCTGCTCTACGCGGTGACGCCGACCATCGCGTTGCAGACGAGGGTCATCAAAGAAGAAGCACTCCTCGGACCGCTCGGGCTCGGCGCGGTGTACGCGGTGCTCCTCTACCGTGAGCGCGAGAGCCTGCGCCTCTTGATCGTCGCGGGCCTGCTCGCGGGCCTCGCCACGTGGGCGAAGGTCACGGGCTTCGCGTTCGTGCCGGCGGTCGTCGCGCTGCTGATGACCGAACGTCGCTTTCGCGCGGCGGCGATCGCGGGTGGGGTGGGCGTGCTCGTGAGCGCGAGCTTGCTCGTCTACGGCGCGGCCATCGACTGGGACACCTTCCGCTTCGCCCAGCAACACCAAGGCACGCGGCCGCTTCACTTCAACATCTTCCTGCGCTGGTTCGACGTCACGCTCATCAATCACAGCGTGATCGGGCGCGGCTGGATGATCTTTCTCTGGCTCGGTACCGCGGCGTCGCACGCGCGCCGGAAGGTCGCCTCCAGCGGCGTCGTGCTCGTTCCCTTGCTGCTCTATCTCTCCGCGATCACCATCGGCACCGGCAATTGGACCTTCGGCTGGTATGCCGTACCGCTCTATCCGTGGCTCTGCCTCGGCGCGGGTCGCTTTCTCGCCGATCTCTGGGACGAACCGGACTTCTTTCGCGGCTTCCTCGTCTGTGTGCTTCTCGTCCTCTACTCGCTGAACTTCGCGATCGACCCGACCTTCATGAAGCAGCCGTCGAGCTGGCCGCCGCTCCGCGTCGGCATCGCGATCACCATCGCGGTCCTCTTCGCGCCGTTCGGGCTCGTGCAGGTGCTCCGGAGCTCGGTGACCACCGCGATCGCCCGCTGCGCCGTCGTCGTGGTGCTCGCGGTCTACGTCGGGCTATCGGCGCGCTTCGTCGCGCGCTACGAGACCTTCTTCGACACTTACAAGAACTTCGATCGCGACGTGTACTTCGATCGGTGAGGCCCGCTCAGGCGCTGGCGGGCCACGCCGTCACTCGATGCGAACCTTGCCGAGCTCGATGGTGGTTCCGTCCGTTCCCTCTCGGCGGAACGCGACCGGGAGCCGCCGATCGCGCAGGACCGTCAGCGTCGCGTCGAACTCGGTGTCGCGCGGGACCTCGTCGCTCACGACGATCTCCACCGGATCACGCAGGATCTGTCCCGGCTCCCACTCGTCGGTTCGATAGGAACCATTGAGCGGGTAGTGCTGGCCGTGAAAATGCTGCACGCGTAGGTTGGCAGGGCCCGTCAGATCCACGTAGAAGAACAAGTCGTCTTCGATACGTGTATCCACCCGATAGTAGAACGTGATCGGAATGACTTGTCCTCGACTGACGCGCTCGGTGGGCAGGTCGTATCCGAGCAAGGTGAATCCGGGAAAGCGGGCGTCCACGCGGTGCTGCATGGCCGGTGCGTTCGCCAATAGATGCTCCCGCACGACCTCGTGGCGTCGGTTCTCGGAGCGTCCCTGCGCGACGAATGCTCGCAACAGGCCGCCGAGTCGCTCGACGTCTTCGACGCGGTCGTCCGCGAGATCCCTGCGTTCGGCCGGGTCCCCACGGAGATCGTAGAGCTCGCGCCGACCCTCACGCACCCACCAGATGAGCTTCTGATCGCGAAGAACGACCGACTTCTGATCGAAGGGGAAGAGCCCGTCCGGGAGGAGCTCGGCGAACAGCGGCCGGTCCGTCCACGTCCGCCGGCCCGTCTCTTCGCCCGTCATCAACGGCACCAGGCTCCGCCCGACCACGCGTTGCGGTGACGGGAGCCCGAGCAGGTTTCGCAGGGTCGGCGCGACATCGAGCAGCAACACGGGCTCCGCGACCCGACGCGAGTCGATTCCTGGCGCGTCGATAATCAAGACCGAGCGCAACTCTTCCTCGTAGAGCGTGAAGCTGTGTCCGAGGTTGTTGTGCTCGAGGAACGCCTCGCCGTGGTCCGAGACCAACACCACGACGGTGTCCTCTCGAAGGCCGCGCTCCTCGAGTGCCTGGAGAAGACGGCCGACCTGCTCGTCGGCGAGCCCGATCTCGGTGTCGTAGGCGTCCACCGGCTCCGGTCCGAACCGCGAAGCCCGACCGTCGCGCAGGTACGGGAGGTGGACGTTGAAGTAGTAGACCCAGAGGAACCACGGCTGCGGGCTCGCGCTCAAGCGATCGAGCATCTCGAGCGCACGGTCGGTCGGTGCGTGTCGGGGCCCGCGCGCGTCGAGCTGAACCACCTCCTCGATCCCTTGAAAGAAGCCGTGAACGGGTCGGAAGTACTCGGTCCCGAAGGACGCCGACACGCGGTAGCCGTTCGCGGTGAGGACCTCCGGCAGGAGCTCGTTCTCTTCGCGGACGCCCGGGTACAGGTACTCGGAGCCGTAGCGAATCTGCGAGGCGTAGAGGCCCGTCATCATGGAGGGGATCGAGCGCACGGAGCGCGACGAGGTCGCGCGCGCGTTCTCGAACACCACCGCGCGGTTCGCGAAGGCGTCGATGTTCGGCGAGGTGTCGCGCGGGTACCCGTGAGCGCCGAGGTGGTCAGGGCGCAGCGCGTCGACGAGGACGAAGAGCACGTTCTTTCCGCGGGTCTGCGGCGGGGCACGGGCGAACGCACCATCGCCGACGAAGTCCTCGAGGCCGGGCGTCCCGTCACCCGCGAAACAATCCGAGTCCACGCCGTCGCCGCGTTCGTCCGGTGCCCCTGGATGGATCGTCGGGTTGCCGTCGTCGCAGTCGGTACCGCCGAAGGCGAACGAGTGACCGTCGCCGTCGCGATCGGTGATCCCCTGATAGAAACGCACGAGCCGCTGACCGGTGATGGAGCGCTGCTCGACGAGCTCTCGGACGCGTCCGCGGTCGCCGTACGTGGAGGCACTCCATCCGAGCGCCACGAGGGTCAGCGCGCCGAGCGTGAGCGCCGCGCGACGACGCGTTCGTCGACCCGTCGTCAGCCGCAGCACGACCGCCAGGAGCACGTACGAGCCGAGCAGCCCGGGGATCCAGAGGTAGGCCACGACGTCGATCCCTTGGATCACGTCGCGCTCCATGCTCGCGACGAGGGGGATCGCGCTCCCCGCTGCACCGAGCAGCGAGGCCACCGCGCCGAGGGGTGTCGCGAAGTCGCCGAGCAACCGCCCGAACGGGACGAGCAGGCGGTGCAGGAGCGCGACGATCGGGATCGCGGCGATGGCGAGCGCGGCGGTCGCTGCTCCCATCGCCCACGCGGCGAGGCTCGTGTCGTGGAAGCGTGTCGCGAAGTGCAAGAACGCGGCGCGGACGGCGAGGCCGAAGAGCGCGAGCGTGAGCGGCACGGCGAGGACCAGCGCGAACGCGGAGGCGTCGGGCACCCGCCATCGTCGCGCGCTCGACTCGAACCGGACGCGTGCGAGCCACGGGGTCGTCCGAAGCAATACGACGAGGGCCCCTCCGGCGAGCCCCAACAAGGCACCGAGGGGCGCGCTCGTCCCGAACAAGTGGAACACGAGATCCACGAGGCGCGACCAGGGCGGGAGATCCTCGGCCAGCCGCACCCAGGTGATGCTCGTGTCGACCACGACGGAGAGGAGCGCGGTGAGCACGCCGACCACGAGCTGCTCCGCGATCGGGCTCCAAACGACGAGACGTGCGCGGCGCAGGTGAGATCGCAGCGCGCTCCACGCGCCTGCGCCCGAACCGACGGCTGCTTCGCGGGTGGACTGCTCGGACACCAGGCGGCAGCACATAGCGCGGCAGGCCCGCCCGCGACAAGCTCGGCCCCGCATGCCCCGCGCCTCGAGCTTCGCGTTGGCGAGCCTCTGTCTCGCGGTGGCGGCGACCGTCGGCTTCACGCTGGCGCTCGACCGGTCGGAGACGCTCACTCCGCCGGGCCACGTGCACTCGGGGCTCGTCCAGGGCGACATGCCCACGTACCTCTGTTACGCGCGCGCGACCCTGCGCACGGCGTCGCAGCTCCACTACGCGAGCCCGCACGACGTCCGCGACGACGCACCCCCGCTGCTCGTGAACCTCCCCATCAGCGTGATGGGGGCCCTCCTCCAGGCGGGGCTCGACGAGCGCGGAGTGGATCGCGCGATCCGCGCGGTGCTCGGGACCCTCATGCTCTGGCTCGCGATGCTCCTCGCCGCGCGGGTGGTGCGGCCGCCCGCGTTGCGTTGGACGGGCGCGCTCGTGGTGGCGTTCGGCGCGGGCTTCGCGTGGCTCGAGGCGTGGTGGAAGGCCGACGGAACCCCGAGCTGGGGCGAGCTGCGCGGCGCGATCGGCGGCATCGAGACCGAGTACGCCTGGTGGTTCCTCGACACCTTCCGGAACCTCACGTACCCGCTCGAGTGCATCTACCACGCGTCGATGTTCGCGATGATGCTCGCGCTGGGCACGGAGCGTCGACGCCTCGCGGTCGCGATGCTCGCCGGGGCATGCCTCGCGAACCCGTTCGTCGGGCTGCAGGCGGGCGGGGTCTACTTCCTGAGCGAAGCGCTCGCGTGGATGGGAGCGCGCGATCGACGTCGGTTCTTCGCGGCACGTCGCCACGTGTGGCTCGCGGCCGCGATCGTCTTCTTCGCGTTCGTCCTCTGGTACGGCGTCGTGCAGCCGCTCGATCCGGCGCTCGCGTCCCTCCAACGCCAGCACGCGGGGACCCTGGCCGAGCCGCTCTCGTGGAAGGGGCTCCTGCGCGGCCACGGTCCGGCCGCGTTCTTCGGGCTCACGCTGCTCGACCCTCGCTTTCGTCGGCGCGTGCTGCGCGACGCCGCGCTGCGTCCAATCCTCGCGCTCGCGCTCGTCACCGTCGTGCTGGTCGAGCAGACCCACTTCACGACCGCGCTCCGCTTGATGCCGATGCACTTCACGCGCGGGTACCTCCACCTCGGCGCGTGGCTCGTGGTGCTCGCCTGGGTCGCGCATCGGGTGCCCCACTCGTTCGGTGTGCGCGGCTCGTGGACCTGGCTCGCGCTCGCGCTGCCCGCCTTGCTCGTGCTCGACAACGTCGCGTTCGTACAGGCGCGGGCCACCGAGCTGCCCCAGCGACCGCACCTCGTCTGGAGCGATGCGACGCAAGAGGTGCTCGACGCGCTCCGTGCGATGCCAGGTTCGCGTCGCGTGCTCGTGCACGACGAAGCCCTCGGCCGGAACGTCTGCGCCTACACCTCGCATCGATCCGTGTTCGGGACGGCTCTGACGACTCCGTTCCACTTCGCGCGCGACGAGCAGATGCGCGCGTGGGTGGAGCACCCGTCCGAGATCCCTCCCGTCGTCGCGGTCGCGCACGTGGTGGTCCTCCCACGCGGCCGCCGCCGCCAAACCGATCCGCTCGTGGCTCAGGGGTGGACGAGCGCGCTCCAGAACGCGGAGTGGCAGGTCTTCGTGCGTGATGATCCCGCGGCCCCGTCCGACGCGATTCCGACGAGCGGAGTGTCGGACGAAGCCGCGAACGAAGCTGCGAACGCCGCGAACGAAGCCGCGAACGAAGCCGCGAACGAAGCCGCGAACGAAGCCGCGAACGAAGCCGCGAACGAAGCCGCGAACGAAGCCGCGAACGAAGCCGACCGCAGACTGACGCTCAGCGGCGCACGGGCCGCGCGTCGTACGTGGCGCAGCACCGCGGAACGCTGCTCGCCTCGATCAGCAGCGCGTCCGCCTCGGCGGGACACTCGACCTCGACCTCGCCGCCGGCCAGCCAACGTTCGAGGTCCACGCGCTGCGTGGCGACGACCTCGCGACCCGCGCGGCAGCTGAGCACGTACGAGGACCGCCCCGACAGACGCAATCGCAGCGTGCCCACCGGGCCCTCGAGCAACGCGCCGCTCTCGCCGAACGTGACTTGTTCCGTGAGCGGAAGCGTGCCGCGAACGAGCTCCGGTCGCCGATACGCGTCGTCGTCCACCAGCGCGCGCCACTCGCCGAACGTCAGGAACGCGATCGACTCGAAGCGTCCCTCCGAGAACAACGGCGCACGCGTCACCCGCTGCAGGTGATCGAACAGTGTGCACAGATCCTCGTCGCGCATCGCGCACGTGCCCGTGCGCACCGACTCGAGGTAGCCGTCGGGCACCGCGCGCAAGTAGTGCCCGACACGCCACGTCGGGTCGCGCAGCGCAGGCAACCGCGCGATCAGCGGGTCCGAGAGCGCGAGCCGATCGACGATCACGCCGCAGTTTCCTGCGCCGAACCCGTAGAAGCCGATGCTGTCTCCGGTGACGGGGGTGTCGCAGGGGAGCGACTGCCCCGCGCCGTAGAGCGGATCGCGTGGGCGCGGGCCGTGACCCGGCGCGAACAGCCCCGTGCGCGACCAGTAGAAGGCCTGCTCGTCGGTCACGCCGTAGGTACTCCACCCACGTTGCTCGCCGATCGGCGCCAGCGGTGGGCGGCTCCCCAGCAACGCGACGATCGACAAGCTGGTGGCGAGCGCGCCGGCGGTGGGCGCGCGCAACGGGCGAGGGCACGACGCGAGCGGCGCGACGCGGACCCACGCGAGGGCGACGACGAAGGTCGGCGCCATGAAGAAGCGCCCGTTCATGAAGTCGCCGCCGATCCACACGAAGTACGTGACGTAAGCCCACGCGCCGAGCACGAGCGCCACCGCGTCGAGGCGCGCACGCGGCAGTGCGACCAGCAGCGCGACCAGCCCGCCGAGCCCCACGAACGTCAGCGTCGAAGGGTCCCAACGCAGGTTGTCGCCGAGCGCGCCGATCCCGTTGCCGATCATCGTCGTCGCGTCGAGCCCCGCGCCGAGCTTCGCGTAGGCGGTGTTCGGCACGAACGAGCCGTAGTAGACGAACGAAAACGTCTCCCACGCGAGGAGGAGCGCGACGCCGGGGAGGGTCGCGCGCAGCAGCTTCAGCACCCCCACGCGTCGCTCACGCCAGAGCACGACGAGGACGATCGGCGCGACGAGCAACGAGGCATCGACCCGGTTGAGGAACACCAACGCGCCGAGCAAGAGCACCTGGCGCACCGTGCGCTCGCCCGCGGAAGGTCGCGCAACCACCGAGGTCATCCAGGCGGCGAGGAGGGCGGTCGCGGGGTTCTCCAGCCCCGACGTGCCGTAGTGGACGAAGCTCTTCGAAAGCACGAGCGCGCCCAACGCCACGAGCAGATCGGGGGAGCTCCGTGAACCTCGAGCGAGCGCGAGGAGCGCGAGCGCGGTGGTGCCGACGCCGAGCACCATCACCGACACGTACGCGTCCTGCGTCAGGACGCGGAGCACGACGAGCGCGGCCATCCAGAGGGGGTGCGTGTACGCTTGGACGCGCTCGCCCGGGTTCCACACCAGCCCCTCGCCGCGCGCCGCGTGCTCGACGGTGCGCAGCGTGATGTACGCGTCGTCGGAGACCCAAGCGTTCGCGAGCACCACACCGACCACGCCAACGAGGGCGAGCCTTTGGTGCACGGGGCGGCGGGTCAGCCAATGCATCGCGGCGGGGTGTAGCACCTCGTCGCATACCCGTAGCTGCTCGGGCGCGCTGTTTGCCGATCGGCGTCGAAAGGCGCGCCCGACGAGACGCACCTCTCGGCGCTCGAAAATCGACTGAACGCGTGCCTTGGTCCCGAAGGGAACGCCCGCGCCTGCGCGAGCGTCCGGTTGCGGTCGCCGACGCAGTCAATCGAGTCCCGGAAACGAAGGTGACAAGCACCTGCCCAAACCGGCCTTGTCACCTCGCAGGCGTCAGTCCTCGTCGTAGCGAATCGACGTGATTTCGCTCGCCCGCCCGCTCCCATCGAACTCTGGAACACTGCAGAGCACGTTGACGAGGTAGAGTGTGGCACTCTTCTGGATATTGAGGAACTCGAGGTAGCCACTCGAAGCGTACGACGTGCTAGGGGCAGTCGTGCATCCGCCCGCTGTGGCGCAACCCCAACGCCGGCTGGTGACTACGAAGGATGTCTGCTCCGCTTCTTCTTCGTACGTCAGCACCTCACACCAGAGCACGAAGTCGTTCGAGCTCGACGAAGTTCCGTTTTCATCGTCGTAGTTCACGTACACGTCGTCGTTGCTATCGGATTCGATTCCCTGGCCCGTGATTCCACAGACCAACTGCCCGGCGGCCGTGGTACTGAGGTTGTACAGGTTGCCACCATCGTTTACGTCGAAGGTTGCAGTACCCTTCGGACGACAAATTGCGGAGGATGCGTACACCTCGTCAGACGCGTGAACTTCCGCAGAGGTGAGCAGGAGAATGGAGAGTAAACCAGTAAGTGCCATTCGATTCATTGATCACTCCTTGTTGGTGTCGTCAACCACCCGATGCTTCGAGTGGCAGAGGCTGGTCTTCTTTCGCAACGAAAACCCATGTAGTGTATCCATCACTGCTTTGGTCTCTTCGGACCAGGGCCTCACCCGAAAGCGCAGAATCTGTTCTAGCGGCGAAGAAGAGTTCGCGAGTCGCCTCTCGATGCGGGTGATCGAAAGCGACGGCGCAATACTGAGTGGAGCATTGAACCTGACGAACCGTCACGGCAGCATCCGTCTCGACTATCGCGCGGTCGAACGCAGAAGCCACGGAGGATTCCCATGAAGCGTCCCTGCTGCTCGAAGCGATGATCTGCTCGACCGCGGCGCCAACACGGAGTCCGAGTTGATGTGCCGACTCCTGAGACTCATCGTTGGACTGGTCTTCGTTAGCGAGGTCAGTCGCCGGTTGCGTCGGCGGCGCTTCGTGCGTGCTGGAGCCGGTGCTGCCACTCTCGCCACGCGTGGGTGAAGGGTTCTCGATTTCGCCGATGCGGAACCTTCGTTGTTCACGAACCGCAGCATCATCGCGCGTTGTTGTCGTAATATTTTCTTCTTGAACGAACGCGTAGATGAAGTAAGTGAGTCCTCCGATGGCGGCAAGTGCTGCGACGTGTTTCAGGTGCGACATGATCCCTCTCTATGTTTGTATTCTTAGGTCTTGTGCCGCGTCAAAGTGTTTATCGCTGATCGACTACACGTCCATAGTTGTGAGATACCCAATTGGGCTGATGGCGGCGCAAACTTGTTCGTTTGCGCCGAAAACGGAGAGCCCCCGCCTTGGGGAGGTTGTGTTGTGAGTTTGTTCACATGGGAATGAGGGGGGTACTTCTCGCGCGACACGCGTGCTAGGTGGTTGCGGCGATGAGGTACGCTCGACGTTCGTCCGACTTCTTCTTCCTCCGTCAGGCCGCCGCCGAGGCGCAGCGCCGCCCCGCCGCGCGGCGTGAAGCGATCGGCCAAGCGCTGACGCTCGGTCGCCAACGCGCGGAAGCGGCCGAGGCGCTCTGGTCGAACGGGCATGCGGCGGAGGGGTTGCGGCTCGCGGTCGACGCGCTGGAGCGCACCCTCGAAGCGGCCGAGGTGCTCGCGCCCGAGCTCGCGGAGGTGACGCCGGTCGCGGCGCCCAAGGTTGCGGCGCCGATGGCCGCGGAGACTGCCGCACCGGAGACTGCCGAAGGCGCGGAGGCGTCGACGGAGTCGGACGAGCCCGCAGAGCTCGCGCCGAAGGGAGAGACGTCGGCCAGCGACGCGTCGGCGGCGCATGCTTGGTCGACCGTGCTCGCCGCGCGCGACCTCGACACGGACCGTGTGCGCGCGATCGAGCGCGTGGTGTCCCTCGCGCGCCAGCCGCTTCCGGACCTCGACGCGAGCGTCAGCGCGACCCACGCCGAGCTCTACAAGGAGCTCTACCGCGCCCGCGCCGACGTCGATCGCGCGCTCGCGCCCGCGAGCCTCACGCCGGGTCAGGTGAAGCTCAAGGTGATCCAGCGCTGGACCGCCGCGGTTCTCGCGCTGGTGCTCGTCGCGGTCGGTCTCTTCTTCGCGCTCCGCACCCCGCGCACGGTGACCGCGAGCGCGAGCAGCTTCTTCCGCAACGATCCGCAGTTCGGGCCGGACAAGGTGTTCGACGACGACCCGAACACGGAGTGGCTGCTCAACGACGGGCAGACCGGCTGGATCGAAGCGCGCCTCTCGCCCGGGCGCTCGCTCACGAAGATCCGCATCCTCAACGGCCACAACCGCCACTTCAACGACCGCGGCGCCAACGAGTTCCACCTCGAGCTCTACGACTCGAGCGGGCAGAAGGTCTTCGAGCACCGCGGCGAGATCGCGTTCTCGGAGAGCCCGAGCTGGGTCGACGTGCCGGTGTCCGCGGAGGGCGTCGAGCGCCTGCGCCTGAACGTGACGAGCTTCCACCGCGTCGGCGGCGCGTTGGCCGAGATCGCGTTCGAAGAGCGCTGAGGACGTCCGCGGTCGTAGGACGCTGGCCCGACCGAGAGTCGGCGTTCCGCGTGAGACGCGGTCGTTCGCCTCGTGTAGGCCGTCGCCGTTCACGTCGCCGACCACGACCACGTCGACGATCATGTCGACGATCATGTCGACGATCACGTCTCCGAGGACGCTCCGACCGTGGTTCGCCGCACGGGTGGCGACGCCTCACGTTCCGCAGGCCACTCGGGATGGTGGCTCCAGAACGGCATTTCTCCGTAAATCCGCGATGATTCCGCTCTCACACGGCTATTGCAGCGAAACGGTCATCTGACTATGTTCCGCGACACTGGCTCACGCGCGACCGGGTAGCCTCCGGCCGTCGACGCGAACCTCAGGCGGCTCATGGCAAACGACGACTCGAACCTCGACTTCGATGACGAGCTCCCCGTCCTTCCAATTCGGAACGCGGTGCTCTTTCCCGGCGCGGTGGCGCCCTTCGACGTAGGACGCGAGAAGAGCGTGGCGCTGGTCGAGGACATCGAGAACCTCAACCAGCCGGTCATCGCGATCTTCGCTCAGAAGGATCCCTCGACCGACGACCCGAACGGCGAGGACCTCTACCCGGTCGGCGTCGCGGCGCGCGTGCTCAAGGCGCTCAAGCACAGCTCGGGCAACTACAGCCTCATCCTCCAGGGCCTCGTGCGCGTGCGCCTCGAGGGCGTGACGATGGAGGACCCCTACCTCAAGTCGCGCGTCTCGAAGCTCGAAGAGCCGAAGGTCGACGACGTGGAGGCCGAGGCGCTCTCGATGAGCCTGCGCGACATCGCCAAGCAGGTCATCCAGCTCATGCCCGAGCTGCCGCGCGAGGCCTCGAGCCTCATCGACTCCATCCAGGAGCCGGGTCAGCTCGCGGATCTCGTGGCCGCGAACCTCGACGCGCCCGTCGACGAGAAGGCCGCGCTGCTCGAGACGATCGACGCCAAGGACCGCATCCGCAAGGTGCTCCGGCTGCTCACGCGGCAGCTCGAGATCCTGAAGATGCGCGAGCGCATCAACTCCCAGATCAAGGAGGAGATGGGCAAGAACCAGCGCGAGTACGTGCTCCGCCAGCAGCTCAAGGCGATCAAGGAAGAGCTCGGCGAAGAGGACGGCGACTCGGGCGATCTGGACGTGCTCGAGGAGCGCCTGAACAAGGCGGAGCTCCCGAAGGAGACCGACAAGGTCGCGCGCAAGCAGCTCAAGCGGCTGCGATCGATGCAGGTGGGCAGCGCCGAGTACACGGTGGTGCGCACGTACATCGACTGGATCCTCGACATCCCGTGGTCGAAGGAGACGCCCGACAACCTCGACATCCCGGCGGTGCGTCGCGTCCTCGACGAGGACCACGCGGGCCTCGAGAAGGTGAAGAAGCGCATCGTCGAGTACCTCGCGGTGCGGAAGCTGAAGACGGACAAGAAGGGGCCGATCCTCTGCCTCCTCGGGCCTCCGGGCGTCGGCAAGACCTCGCTCGGTCGTTCGATCGCGCGGGCGCTGAACCGCAAGTTCGTGCGCATCAGCCTCGGCGGCGTGCACGACGAGGCGGCCATCCGTGGACACCGCCGCACGTACGTCGGCGCGCTCCCGGGTCAGCTCATCCAGGGCATGAAGAAGGCCAGCACGATCAACCCGGTCTTCATGCTCGACGAGATCGACAAGGTCGGCCGCGACTTCCGCGGTGACCCGTCGGCCGCGCTCCTCGAGGTGCTCGACCCCGAGCAGAACGACACCTTCAGCGATCACTACCTCGAGATCCCCTACGACCTCTCGAAGGTGATGTTCATCGCGACCGCGAACGTCGGCGACACCATCCCGGCCCCGCTCCGCGACCGCATGGAGATCATCGAGATCCCCGGCTACACGCGGCGCGAGAAGCTCGACATCGCGAAGAACCACCTCGCGCCCAAGCAGATCGAGGATCACGGGCTCAAGGCGGAGCACATCGTGATCACCGACTCCGCGCTCGCCGCGATCATCGACGACTACACGCGCGAGGCCGGCGTTCGAAACCTCGAGCGCAAGGTCGCGACGGTCGTGCGTGGCGTGGCGGTGAAGGTCGCGGAGGGCCAAGAGGGCCCGTTCACGATCTCTCACTCCGCGGATCTGAAGGAGTACCTCGGGCCGCCGCGCTACACGAGCGAGGTGGCGGAGCGCACGAGCGAGACGGGCGTCTCGACGGGCCTCGCGTGGACCTCGGTCGGCGGTGAGATCCTCTTCATCGAAGCCACGAAGATGCACGGCACGGGCAAGCTCCAGCTCACGGGGCAGCTCGGCGACGTGATGAAGGAGTCGGCGCAGGCGGCGATGAGCTACGTGCGCACGCGCGCGAAGGACTTCGGTCTCGCGGAGGACTTCCTCGAGAAGAGCGATCTGCACATCCACATCCCGGCCGGCGCGATGCCGAAGGACGGCCCGTCCGCGGGCGTCACGATGATGACCGCGCTGGTGTCGCTCATGACGGGCATCCGCGTGCGTCACGACGTTGCGATGACGGGCGAGATCACGCTGCGGGGTCGCGTGCTCCCGGTCGGCGGCATCAAGGAGAAGATCCTCGCGGCCCACCGGGCGGGCATCAAGCGCGTCATCCTGCCGGAGCGCAACATGGCCGACCTCGAGGAGGTCCCGCAGGAAGTGCGCGACGAGCTCGAGTTCGTGCCGGTCTCGAAGGTCGACGAGGTGCTCGCGAACGCGCTCACCGAGC
>JALOQC010000031.1 GCA_025453555.1 Myxococcota bacterium
CGCCCCCCACGCGCACGACGCGTTGACGGGGGCGACGCCCGGGACTAGTTACGCGAGTCCTGCCGCGTTCCGTCGGCGGTGAGAGAGGCACCAGGTTCCGTCGTGCATTCCGAGGTCAGCGAGATCAGCCCCGTCCAGGTCGAAGTGAAGGTCCAGGTTCCGTGGGAGCGGATCCGCAAAGACCTCGACCTCACCTTCTCGCGTGTCGCGAAGACCGCGAAGATCAAGGGCTTCCGCCCCGGTAAGGTGCCGCGCGACGTCGTGCGCAAGGTCTACGGCGCGCAGGTCCGCGCGGAGGTCGCGAGCGGCCTCATCGAAGCCGGCCTGATGCACGCGGTCGAGACGCACGATCTCCACATCGTCGCGCAGCCCGAGGTCTCGCCTCCGCCGCTCTTCGACGAGGTCGACTACGAGTTCACCGCGAAGCTCGAAGTGCGCCCGAAGGTCGAGAGCGTCGACACCTCCAAGCTCGTGGTGAAGGTCCGCCCCTCGACCGTCGAAGAAGGCGCGGTCGACGCCGAGATCGAGCGCATGCGCAAGCAGCACGCCGACCTCCGCGAGCCCGATCCGATGCGCCCCGCGCAGCACGGTGACCGCCTGACGATCGCTTACACCGTGGCGGTCGAAGGCGAAGAGAAGCCCGAGCTCGAGGCCTCCTCGCGCGAGGTCGACCTCGGCGACGACGAGCTCCTCGAGGGCTTCGCGACGGGTCTGCGTGGGCTCTCCGTCGGTGAAGAGAAGGACATCGAGATCACCTTCCCGGAAGACCACCCGAACCCGGACCTCAAGGGCAAGGCCGCCGTCTTCCACGTGAAGCTCGAGTCGCTCCGCGAGCTCCTCCTCCCCGAGCTCGACGACGAGTTCGCGCAGGACGTCGGCTCGTTCGAGACCTTCGAGGCGCTCCGCGCGGACCTCCGCAAGAAGCTCGAGGACCTCGCGACGCGCCGCCGCGAAGCCGAGATGAAGGACAAGCTCATCGACGCGCTCATCGAGACGAACGACATCCCGGTGCCGCCTTCCCTCGTGAAGGAAGAGAAGCGCGGGATGCTGTATCAGATGATGCAGTTCGCCCAGATGATGGGCCGCCAGATCTCGCCGTCGGACTTCGACGACCTCGACGGCAAGGCGACCCGCCGCGTGAAGGCCGGCATCCTCCTCGGCGCGCTCGCGCGCCTCGAGAAGCTCGAGGTCGACGACGCCGCGATCGACGCGAAGCTCGCGGAGATGGCGGAGTCGACGGGCAAGAACCTCGCGAAGCTCCGTGTGGAATATCAGGGCGAGCGCCGCGACCAGCTCCAGAGTCAGGTCCTCGAAGAGAAACTCTTCGCGGTCTTGCGCGACCGAGCGACGATCGAAGAGAGCACCGAAGCAGCGGAGGCGACGGAATGAGCGAACGGTCGATGTGGGTTCCGTTGGTGGTCGAACAGACCCACCGCGGCGAGCGCGCGTGGGACGTCTACAGCCGGCTCCTCAAGGACCGGATCATCTTCCTCGGCACTCCCATCGACGACGACGTCGCCAACGCGATCATCGCGCAGATGCTCTTCTTGGAGAGCGAGGATCCCGACAAAGAGATCACGCTCTACGTGAACTGTCCGGGCGGCGTGATCACGGCGGGCCTCGCGATCTACGACACCATGCAGTACGTGCGTTGCCCCGTGGCGACGGTGTGCATCGGGCAGGCCGCGAGCATGGGCGCGTGGCTCCTCGCCGCCGGCACCAAGGGGTACCGGCGCGCGCTGCCGAACAGCCGCGTGATGATCCACCAGCCGCTCGGCGGCTTCTCGGGTCAGGCGACCGACATCGAGATCCACGCGCGCGAGGTCCTCAAGCTCCGCCAGTGGACGACCGACATCCTGGCGTTCCACACGGGGCAGAAGCCCGAGCGGATTCGCGAGGACACCGACCGCGACCGCTTCCTCACCGCGTCCGAGGCCAAGGAATACGGCATCGTCGACGAGGTGGTGAGCCCGCGAAAGCAGCGTTGAGCGCGCGCCCGCGAGCCGGGACACGAACGGGTGAGCACACTTCCCGTCCGCCCACAAACCGCTGAAATTACGAATCTTGCCGGGCATTTTGCGCGGCGCTAGACTCCCAGAGCCGCCTCTTCTCCACCCGCCTCCCGCGGACCGACTCGAGCGGACCCCCCAGGCAACACGACGCCTGGCACACGACAACACGGAAACACGGGACCTACGGGACCCACGGGACTGGACGAGGCCGAACGGCCCGTCGGCTCCGAACCGAAGACCTCGAACCGAAGGACTCCGCGTGGATCGACGGCGCGACGACGGACACGGAAACCTGCAATGCTCCTTCTGCGGCAAGTCGCAGAAGGAAGTGAAAAAGCTGATTGCGGGCCCGACGGTCTACATCTGCGACGAGTGCATCGCGCTCTGCAACGACATCATCGCCGAAGAGGTCGACCGCGACGACAGCCTCGCCACCGGCACGCCGCTCCCGAAGCCGGCCGAGATCAAGGCGATCCTCGACGAATACGTGATCGGCCAAGACCGCGCGAAGAAGGTCCTCTCCGTCGCGGTGCACAACCACTACAAGCGAATCGACTCCAAGGTCGGGGACGACGTCGAGCTGCAGAAGTCGAACATCTTGCTCCTCGGCCCCACCGGCTCGGGCAAGACGCTCCTCGCGCAGACGCTGGCGCGCATCCTCAACGTGCCGTTCGCGATCGCGGACGCGACCACGCTGACCGAGGCCGGTTACGTCGGCGAGGACGTCGAGAACATCATCGTCCAGCTCCTCCAGAACGCCGACCACGACGTCGAGCGGGCCCAGCGCGGCATCGTCTACATCGACGAGATCGACAAGATCGCGCGCAAGGGCGACAACCCGTCGATCACCCGCGACGTCAGCGGTGAGGGCGTGCAGCAGGCCCTCCTCAAGATCATCGAGGGCACGGTCGCGAACGTCCCGCCCAAGGGTGGCCGCAAGCACCCGCAGCAGGACTTCCTGCAGATCGACACCTCGAACATCCTCTTCATCTGCGGCGGCGCCTTCGTGGGCCTCGACCAGGTGATCGAGCGCCGCATCGGCCAGAAGACCCTCGGCTTCGGCGCCGACATCATGTCCCGCAAGGACAAGCGTGTGGGCGAGCTGCTCGAGCAGGTGCAGCCCGAGGATCTCCTCAAGCAGGGCCTCATCCCGGAGTTCATCGGCCGACTTCCGGTGATCGCGACGCTCCACGAGCTGAACGAAGAGGCGCTGATCGACATCCTCACGAAGCCGAAGAACGCGCTCGTGAAGCAGTACCAGCGACTCTTCGAGCTCGACGGCGTGAAGCTGACGTTCTCCAAGGGCGCGCTCGGCTCCGTCGCGCGCGAAGCGCTCAAGCGCAACGCGGGCGCGCGCGGTCTGCGCGCGATCATGGAGCACGCGATGCTCGACATCATGTACGAGGTGCCTTCCCAGAACGGCATCAAGGAAGTGGTGGTCGGCGAAGAAGCGATCACCAAGGGCGAGAAGCCGCTCATCGTCTACGAGAAGGAAGCCGAGCTGGCCTGAGGCCAGCGTCCGACTCTCTCGATCACCTTTCGAACACGCCCGCCTTCTCGTCTCGCTCACGGTTCGCGACGTCACGCAGCGCGACACGAGGTCGCCCACCTGGTGGCTCCCATGGCCGACCCCGCCAACCCGGTGGATCCGTCGGCCGACCTGGTAGCGAAGACGCCGAAGCCCGGGCCCCAGGAGACCTCATCCATGTTCTTCCACAAGAACGACGACGGCGAGAAGAGCGACGACGGCAGCAAGCGCGGCAAGGTGGTCCCGCTGCTCCCGCTGCGCGACATCATCGTCTTCCCGCACATGGTCGTTCCGCTCTTCGTCGGGCGTGAGAAGTCGATCAATGCGCTCGAAGAGGCGATGAGCCACGAGAAGGAGATCCTCCTCGCGGCCCAGAAGAAGGCCAAGACGAACGATCCGACCCCGGAGGACATCTTCGCGGTCGGCACCGTCGGCACCATCATCCAGCTCCTCCGCCTGCCGGACGGCACGGTGAAGGTGCTGGTCGAGGGCAAGCGCCGCGCGCGCATCCAGCGCTTCATCCCGAACGAGGAGTTCTTCCTCTGCGAGGTGGAGCCGGTCGAAGAGACCAAGACCTCCACCGTCGAGGTCGCGGCGCTGATGCGCAGCGTGCAGGAGACCTTCGAGAGCTACGTGAAGCTCAACAAGCGCATCCCGCCCGAGATGCTGATGACCGTGCAGTCGATCGACGACCCGTCGCGCCTCGCGGACACCGTCGTCGTGCACCTCACGAGCATCAAGCTCGGCGACCGTCAGGAGATCCTGGAGACCACCGATCCTGCCAAGCGACTCGAGCGACTCTTCGAGCTGATGAACAACGAGATCGAGATCCTTCAAGTCGAGAAGAAGATCCGATCGCGTGTCAAGAAGCAGATGGAGAAGTCGCAGAAGGAGTACTACCTCAACGAGCAGATGCAGGCGATCCAGAAGGAGCTCGGTGAACGCGACGAGTTCAAGAGCGAGCTCCAAGAGATCGAAGAGAAGCTGAAGACGAAGAAGCTCTCGGAAGAGGCCCTCACGCGCGTCAAGAAGGAGCTGAAGAAGCTCAAGATGATGCAGCCGATGAGCGCCGAAGCGACGGTCGTTCGGAACTACATCGACTGGATCCTCTCGCTGCCCTGGCAGGACAAGAGCGAGGAGAACTACGACCTCCGGCACGCGGAGGACATCCTCGACGAGGACCACTACGGGCTGAAGAAGGTCAAGGAGCGCATCCTCGAGTACCTGGCGGTCCAAGCGCTCGTGAAGAAGCTCAAGGGTCCCGTCCTCTGCCTGGTGGGGCCGCCCGGCGTCGGCAAGACCTCGCTGGCGCGCAGCATCGCGCGCTCCACCGGCCGCAACTTCGTGCGCCTCTCGCTCGGCGGCGTCCGCGACGAGGCCGAGATCCGCGGCCACCGCCGCACGTACATCGGCGCCCTCCCCGGCCGTCTCATTCAGTCGCTGCGAAAGGCGGGCACGAACAATCCCGTCTTCTTGCTCGATGAAATCGACAAGATGTCGAGCGACTTCCGCGGGGATCCCGCGGCGGCTCTCCTCGAGGTCCTCGACCCCGAGCAGAACGCGTCGTTCAACGATCACTACCTCGATCTCGACTACGATCTCTCGGACGTGATGTTCATCACGACCGCCAACTCGCTCGGCGGCATCCCGCTTCCGCTCCGCGACCGCATGGAGATCATCGAGCTCTCCGGCTACACGGAGTTCGAAAAGCTGAACATCGCGGTGAAGTACCTCGTGCCCCGGCAAAAGAAGGAAGCCGGTCTCGAGGACGTGGACTTCGAGGTCACGGAGAACGCGATCCGGACCCTCATCCACCACTACACGCGCGAGAGTGGCGTCCGAAACCTCGAGCGCGAGATCGGCAGCGTCTGCCGCAAGGTCGCGCGTCGCGTGCTCGAAGAGGGCAAGGACAAGCAGTACCGCATCGCGGCCAAGAACATCCCCGAGCTCCTCGGCGTCCCGCGTTACCGCCCGAGCAAGGCGAGCGACAAGGACATGGTCGGGCTCACGAACGGGCTCGCCTACACGAGCGTCGGCGGCACCATCCTCGAGTGCGAGGTCGCCGTCGTGCCGGGCAAGGGCAAGCTCGTGATCACCGGCTTGCTCGAGAAGGGCATGCAGGAGTCCGCGCAGGCCGCGATGAGCTACATCCGCTCGCGTCACCGGGCGCTCGGGCTCGAAGAGGAGTTCCACGAGAAGTACGACGTGCACGTGCACTTCCCGGAGTTCGTGCCGAAGGACGGCCCGAGCGCGGGCATCACGATGGCGACCAGCATCGCGAGCGCGCTGCTCAAGATCCCGGTGCGCCGCAACGTCGCGATGACCGGCGAGATCACGCTGCGCGGACGCGTGATGCCGATCGGCGGGCTCAAGGAGAAGATGCTCGCCGCGCATCGTGCGGGCATCGACACCATCCTCGTGCCGCGAGAGAACCGGAAGGACCTGCGCGAGATCCCGCGCCGCGTGCTGAACGCGATGCGCGTGGTGCTGGTCGAGCACATGGACCAAGTACTCTGCGAGGCGCTGCTCCTCTCGGATCCGGAGGCGCTCTTCGGCGCCGGTCGCGAGCGACCGTTGGAGTACCGCGAGGGCAAGCTCCTCGCGCCCGAGGCGGCCGACGTGCCGCAGCCGACGGTGGACGCGCCTGGGCCTCAGCAGTAGCGCGCGACCGGTCCTCGTCCTCGTCCACGAACGCCGCGCCCCCGCGCGGCGTTCGTGTTTTCGCGTGTCGCGTTCGCCCACGTCGGGGGTCACGCGCACCGAGCCACTCCGCACGACGAAGTGACGCGCGCGCGTCGACGCCCCCACGACTCGATGGTTCCGTCGCCTGACGGCGACGCTCACGGTGCCGCGGGTCGCTCGACCTGGCGGTCGGCTCCAAAACGGCAGTTCGCTGGGCTATACCGCCGCCATGCGCCTGATGCTCTCGTGCTTTCTGCTCGCCGCGTGGGCGAGCGTCGCGCGCGCGCAGGATCCCCCGATCGAGGGCAACGACTTCGCGATCGACGCGGTCGCGACACCGGTGCTCGCGTCGAGCCGCATCACCGGTCTCGCGGGCGCGTACACCGCGCTGGCGGACGGAATCGACGGCGTGCCCTGGAACCCCGCGGGGTATGCGTCGCGGACGCTCTGGGAGCTCGATCGGGTCGAGTACGACCTCACGGCGTCGATCCTGCTCGGCGGCAGCTTCGGTGAGAACGACTACTTCCTCAACGGCCGCGGCGATGGCTTCGGGGTCGAAGACTTCGTGTTCCTGGACCTCGGGGCGCGACTCCAGTTCGGCCCGATCGGCGTGGGCGCGCTCTTCCAGCTCCAGACCTACGCGGTGCCCCCGAGGGACGACGGCACCCCCGCGGCCGCCGTGAGCCTCATGTCGATCCACGGCGGCGCCGGCTACGGGTTGTTCGACGGACAGCTCGTGATCGGCGGCGGCGCACGCGGCGTCACGTTCGACACGCGGATCATCGACGCATCGGAGGCATTCGCGCTCAGCGGCGTGGGCCTCGAGGTCGGCTCCGTGTTCCGCCACGAACGCCTGCCCTTCCGCGTCGGGGCCGCGTTCCGAACGCCCGTTCGGTCGGTGGTGGTGGAGGATCCGGAGACGGGCGAGACCCCGACGCAGGTGGCGGGGCTCTGGCGTCCGGAGCGCGTGGAGCTGCCGTGGGAGGTGCAGGCGGGCTTCGCGATCCAGCTCGGTCCACGACCGCTCAACCGCCGCTACCGCCCGAAGAAGGACGTCTCGCGGGGGCTGCGGACGGAGCTCGAGGCGGAGCGATGCGCGCGCGAGCTCGAGCAGGTGAAGCGCGAGCTGGCCGCGGTGCTGCCCGGCGCGGGCGAGTCGCTCGAGCTGTCGTGTCCCAGGCTTCGCCGTCGTGCGCGTGATCCGCGTTGGCGCGAAGAACAGCGCGCGTGGTACGCGGCCGCGCGCGAGCGAATGGAGGCGGACCTCGAGACGGCGGAGGCCGCGATCGACGAGCTCTGGGACGAGCTGTACGAGGCGCTGCCGCGTCGCCACCTGCTGATCAGCGTCGACGTCTTGCTCCTCGGTCCGGTGTCGAACGCGATCGGGATCGATGCGTTCATGGATCAGACCCGTCGGCGCCGCGGCGATGGTTGGTCGACGACGTTCCGGCTCGGGCTCGAAGGCGAGCCGTGGGCGCATCGGCTCAAGGTGCGCGTGGGCACCTACGTGGAGCAGGCACGCTACGCGGGGGTGTCGGCGCGCGTGCACGGCACGGCGGGCTTCGATCTCCGTTTGTTCTCGCTCTTCGGGCAGAGCTGGCGCGCGACCTTCGTGGTCGACGGCGCGCGCGACTACGTGAGCTGGGGCGTGAGCGTCGGCGTATGGCACTGACCGCCCGGCGCCGAGGACGGGCCGCCAACCGAGCATCCGGCGCCGATCGGGCGAGCGCGCGACGCGCCCAGCAGGTGTGTCGAGCACGGTGGTGAACGCCGAACGAGGGCTCGGCACCGCCGAGGTGGCTACGCTCTTCGCGAGCCTTCGCGCGCGCGCGTCGCTATGCTCGCGCGCGATGCGCGACGCGGACGGAGTCGACGGCGATGCCGGTCTTCCTGCTCGGTGACGACATCGCGTTTCCGCCCGCGGAGCTCGCGAACCGCGACGGAGTCGTCGCGGTCGGAGGCGACTTTCGTCCGGAGCGGCTCCTGCTCGCGTACCGCAGCGGGATCTTTCCGTGGCCCGTCGAGGGGATGCCGCTGCTCTGGTTCTCGCCGGACCCCCGTTTCGTGCTCGATCTGCGCGAGGTCCACCTGCACCGCTCGTTGCGCAAAACGCTCCGGCGCTCGCCGTATCGGGTCACGGCGGACACCGCGTTCGACGACGTCCTCGCGGGTTGCGCGGACACGCCGCGGCCCGGTCAGACCGGCACCTGGATCACCGACGAGCTCTTCGAGGGCTACTCCCGCCTGCACCGCCTCGGCTACGCGCACAGCGTGGAGGCGTGGCGCGGGGACGAGCTCGTCGGTGGGCTCTACGGCGTCGCGCTCGGACGCGCGTTCTTCGGCGAGAGCATGTTCGCGCACGCGACGGATGCGTCGAAGGTCGCGTTCGCGACGCTCTGCGCGAACCTGCGCGCGTGGGGCTTCCACTTCGTCGACTGCCAGGTGCACACCGAGCACCTCGAACGCTTCGGCGCCCGAGACATCCCGCGGCGCGCCTTCTTGCGGCGCTTGCTCGAAGCCCTCGAAGCGCCGACGCGCGCGGGGAACTGGGAGCTGACGCTCGACCCCGAGGCGGCCTCGCGCGCGTGGGCCGAGCGCGACGAGCGTTCGTGACGATCCGTCGATCGCGTCGGAGCTTCGCGAGCACCGAGCTCCACCGACGCACGGTCGGTTTGACCGCGCGGTCAGGAAGCGTCAGGCGCGCGGGGCCTGCACGCCCGGCTGCGTCGACTCGCCTTCCAGCGGCTCGAGCTCGTAGGTCTCGCTTTCGCGCAGGCGCGAGCGGATCTCGTCCGCGCGCGAGCGGAGCTGCATCGCCTCGTGGATCGAGACGGGATCGTTCTTCGTCTCGTGCGCCTGCTCGAGGAAGAGCGCGAAGGCTTCGAGGCTGCGCGCGAGCTCGATCTGGTTGCCGAGATCCTCGAAGAGCGCGATCGACTTCCGGAACGCCTCGCGCGCGCGGACGTAGTCGTCGCCGCCCCAGCCGGCCGCCGCCGTGATCTCACCGAGCGTTCGGAACGCGACGCCGAGGAAGGGTTTGCCGCGCGCTTGCTCGAAGAGGACGATCGAACGCGCGATCGAGTCCCGCGCGGTGGTGAAGTCGTTCGCGAGCAGGTGCGCCTTCGCGAGCCCGCGCAGGATCTCGCCTTCGAGGATTCGGTCGCCGAGCGTGCTCGAGATGTCCTCGGCTTCGGTGAGCGTCGCGATCGCTTCGTCGGGGAACCCGAGGCGGTACTGCGTCTCCCCGAGGTTCGTGAGGATCACGGCTTGGCGCATGCGATCGCCGACCTGCCGCGCGACCTCGAGCGCTTCGCGGAAGAGCGCCACCGAGCGCGGGTGGTCACCGTCGTCCTGGTGGATGGTGCCGAGGTTGTTCAGCGTCTGCGCGATGCCCGGCCGGTCGCCGATCTCTTGGCGGAGGTGGAGCGCCTCCTCGAACGCGCGGCGCGCCTCTTCGAAGCGACCGGAGTCCTGGTAGACGAGGCCGAGGTTGTTGAGGCTCAGCGCGATCGAACGCGCGAGCTCGGCCGAGGCTGCACCCGTGGCCGTGGCCGCGAGCTCGCGACGCAGCTCGAGGGCGCGCAGGAAGAAGCGCTCCGCCGGCTCGTAGCTGCCCTTGAGCCAATGCACCTTGCCGATGTCGTCGATCGACGACGCGACGCCACGCTGATCGTCGGCCGCGACGAAGAGCGCCTGGCCGGTGCCGAGGTGACGCATGGCTTCGTCGAGGTGACCGATGCTGCGGAAGAGCCGGCCGATTCGGTTGTGAGCGACGCCGCCCTTCGACTTCTGATCGAGCCGGAACGCGTGCTCGAGGAGCTCGCGGAAGGCGCGCAGCGCGTCGTCGTTGCGACCTGCCAGCTGGAGCACGTCGCCGTAGCCGTGCAGCGCCTCGAGGCGGCGGCGCAGCTGACCTTCGCCGAGCAGCTCGAGGCCGCGCTCGTAGCCCTCGGCCGCCTTCACGTTCGCGTAGCGCGCGCGCGATCGGTCGGCGGCGTCGAGGTAGAGCAGGCCAGCGCGCTGATCGAGGCCGCCCTCTTCGTAATGGTGCGCGAGGAGCTCGAGCTGCTCTTCGCCGCGCATCGGCAGCTTGAGATCGAGCCACTCCGCGACCACGCGGTGGTAGCGCCGCATCTGCGTCTTGTTCGTCAGACGGTGCAGCATCTCGCGCTCGAGGTTGTGCTTGAACGCGAACTCCTGCTCGCCGGGGATCGCGCTGTCCGGCATCGGCAGCACGTAGTCGCGCTCGGCCAAGCTCGCGAGCATCTCCTCGCAGTGCGCGACCACCGTCTCGTGGCCGCCCCAGATCTCCGGGGCCTTCGCGTCGAGGCGCGAGAGCGCGACGAGGGCGCCGAGCCAGAACACGCCGCCCATCGTCGACGCGCGCTCGAGGAGCTCGCGCTCGGCCGGCGTGAGCGACGCGATGCGCGCGCTGATCGCTTGTTCGACCGTGAGCGGAAGCTGCGCGTCTTCGAGGCGCGCGAGATCGACGTCCCAACGACCGCCTTCGCCGACCCGCAGCGCGCCCGAGTCGAAGTAGGCACGCACCATCTGCTCGAGCAGGTAGGGGCTGCCGCCCGCCACCTCCACGCCCGTGTCGACGAGCTCGTCCGGCACGTCGCCGACGGGATCGAGGAGCTTGAGCAAGAGGGTCGCCGCGTCGTCGGTCGAGAGCGGCGCGAGCTCGATGCGCCGCCCGTGCTTGGCGTTCTCGGGCGACGGGCCGCGGAAGGGGAAGTCGACGCGCCGTGCGAAGAGCTCCGGGCGCGCGGTGACGAGGATGAGCACCGGCGCGTCGCGCAGCGCGCCGGCGAGGTACTCGAGCAGCTCGATCGCGTCGTCCTGCGCGTTGTGCACGTCGTCGAACGCGAGCACGATCGGCTGGTGCTGCGCGTCCACCTCGATCGCGCGGCGCAGCACCGCTTGGCTCACGCGACGGAGCTCGCGCGGGTCGTCCTCGATCGCCTTCGTGAACGGCGAGTCGGCGAAGTCGAGATCGAGGAACGCACCGAGGAAGAAGAGGAACTCGTCGACGCGATCGTTGCCGAGGATGGTCGCGACCTCTTCGCGCAGGCGCTGCTTGGCCTCCTCGACCGGCATCGTCTCGGGGATGCGGAAGCGCTGCCGGAGGATGCGTGAGACGAGTGACTGCGCCGACGCGTTCTCGCGCGCCTGCACGCGGAACACCCGCAGGCGTCGCTCACGCTCGCGCAGCTTCACGAGGAGCTCGTCCAGCAAGCGCGTCTTGCCGATGCCGGGGCTGCCGACGAGGGTCACCGTCTGCGGCGTCTTGGTCGAGAGCGCGCGCGCGAGCGCCTCTTCGAGCTCACGCAGCTCGGGGCCGCGACCGACGAGGGGGACGGTGGGGAGGTGAATCTCGGACATGGCGGCGCGAGGGTATCAGCAGCCTCGCGGCGGACACGAGAGAGTGGGAGCAAGCGCGCACGGGGTGAGCGTTCACTGCGCAGTCGGTTTCATGAACGCGCGAACCTTCGGACACTCGGGATCCGGGCGAAACGGATCGCCGCTCGCGCCCGCCACGATGCGGCACCCGCCGCGACACACCCGCACGAACGCGCAGCTCGCGCACGGCTCCGGGAGCGACTCCGCGAAGTCGCGAAAGCTCTCGAGGGTCGGATCCGAGGACCACGTGTCGGGCGCGAGTGGTGTCGCGGGTCGATCGCGCCAGAACGAGCACGGCCGCACGTCGCCACGCACGTCGATCGTGAGGAGCGACCGACCAGGCTCGCAGCCGATGACCCCGAAGCGTGCGAGATCGTCCGCTAGGATCGAGGGATCCGCAGCGAGGAAGGGCACCATCGCGCAGTCGACGCGCAGGGCGAAGCGACCCGAGCCGGGGTCGAATGCGTCGGAAGCGGGATTTGAAGCGGGGTCCGTGAAGAGCCCGTATCGGGCGACGAGCGCGCGCAGCACCGCCGGCAGCGCATCGACCTGTTCCTCCGTCAGCCGCGTCGCGAGGTAGTCGAGCTTTCCGCGGCCGCTCGGCTTGAAGCGCAGGAGCTGGAGCTCGACTACGCCGAGGGCGGACGCGCGTGCCGCTACGGCGTCGAGGTGCGCGAACGACGCGCGGGTGAGCACGGTGTTCATGCCCACGGGAACGCCCACCTCGCGGAGCGCTTCGATCGCACGCTCGGCGTGGGCCGCGCCCGCGTAGCCGCGCACCGCCTCGTACACGCCGGGCGGACCGTCGTACGACACGTTCACCTGCGCGAGACCGCTCAAGCGCCGCGCGCGCTCCTTCGTGACGCCGAGACCGCTCGTGGTCAGCGTCGGCACCAGCCCGAGCGCGCGCGCGTGCGCGATCACGTCGGGCAGGTCCTCGCGCAGCGCCCCTTCGCCTCCTCCGAGCGCCACGCTGAACGCGCCCATCGCCGCGATGGCGTCGAGCCGTTCGCGCAAGACGTCGAACGCAGGCTCGTCTCCGTCCGGTCGCGCGTCCGCGTAGCAACCCGTGCAGGCCGCGGGACAACGCTCGGTCACCGCGAGGTGCACCTCCGTGGGACCGCGCAGCACCGGCTCGTGCTCGCGCGAAGGCTCGCGCCAGAGCTCGGCCCCGTCGACGCCGAGCCTTCGCGCGAGCGCGCGGTCGACCGAGATCAACGCGAAGGGCTCTTCGGTCGCGACGAACGCACCGAAGCGCTCCGGTCGGACGCGACGAACGCGCATCAGCCGGGCTCCGGGAACGAGCGCACCGAGGCGACGTAGGTGCCGAGGCCCACCACGACGAAACAGAGCAGCGCGGCCAGCGCGAAGGCCAGCGCGGCCCCGCGTCGGAGGTCGCGGTCGCGTGGGCCCGCGAGGAACGCCGCCGCCACCCCACCCACCGCGAGCGAGACGACCGCCCACGCGAGGTGCTCCTTCGTCTCGAAGAGCAGGCCGACCTCGCGATCGGCTTGGAAGAGCGAGCGTTTCACGAGCTCGCGGTAGGCCTCGTAGATCCCGACGCCGAGGCCGAACGCGAGGGCCGTCACGACGCCGGTGAGCCCGACCGCCCACCGTCCACCGCGCGAGAGCGGCAGACCACGACGGAGGAGGATGGCGGGATGGAGCAACGCCACCGCCGCGAGAACGCCCAGGTGCCCGTGCATGCTCTCGAGCAAACGCCAGATCACGGCCACCACCACGTCGAAAGGAGGAGCGTGATCCCGAGCGCTCCGAACCACCACGCCGCGAAACGCGGCAGGCCGAAGCCATCGGCCGAACCACGCGCGACGACCGCAAACGCGACGCCGCCCCACCAGATCGCGGTCGCGCATCGCCAGTAGTACGCGGTGTGCGCCTCGCGGATCACGAGGAGCGGATCGACCGGCGTGGCCGAACGGATCTCGAGCAGCCGCTGCGCGACGTAGGCGATCGCGGCGACGAGCCCGAACGCGAGCGATGCCCAGCCGAAGCGGGCGCGGCGCCCCTCACTCACGCGAACGCTCCGGCTGCGACGTCGCGGCGGAGTCCGTCTCGGTCTCCGTCGCGGAGTCCGTCTCGGTCTCCGTCTCCGTCTCCGTCGCGGAGTCCGTCTCGGTCTCCGCCGGGTCCGCCTCGCGCGCGAGCCACACCCCGAGCGCCGAGATCACCGCCGCGCCCGCGACCGTCGACAAGAAGAGCACGTCGACCACGCTGCCCACGGACGAACAGCTCGCAGCGCGCCCGAAGTGAACCGAGAGCACCCGGCCCTCGCCTTCGTCCACGTCGCGGTCGAGCTCCACTGGTTTGTCGTGTTCCTTCACGGTCCGAGGATCCCGAGCGTCGTCCCCGACGCCAACAGCACGAGGTAGCCCATCGCGACGTGGGCGACCAACACCGCGCACGCCGCCACCGCACGACGCCAGCGCGCCGCGCCGCGGAGCGCACGCGCGACCAACTGGGCGATCACGAAGAGCCCGAGCATGGAGGCCGCGAGCCGCACGAACGTGTCCTGCGTCGACGGATCGTAGCGCATCGCCACGAGGAGCGGCGCGCCCGCCAGCCAGAACCCGAGCAGAAGGGTTCCGGGTCGTGCGAGGGCACGAAGGTTCTCGAGCGACGCCCAGCGCGTTCCCGCGGCGATCGACATCATCAGTGCCGCGAGCCCGAGCGCGCCCAACGCGAGCGGTCGGGCGACGCGGACCTGCCGCTCGAAGTCGATCTCGCGCGCGGTGTCGCTCTCCCCGAGATCTGCGGCTTCGAGGAGCCGCTCCGCTTCTTCGGGCTCTTCGACCGACACGAGGCGCGCGAGGATCGCCGTCGCACGCTCTCGTTCGCTCGGGGCGCTCGCCTCCGCGAGCCACTGCCGAAGCGCGCGCTCGGCCGCAGCGGTGTCTCCCACGGCGGCGTGGGCGCTCGCCAAGAGCTCCAGCGACTCCCGACGCACGAGTCCCCGCGGCATCGCATCCACCGTCGCCTCGAACGCCGTACGGTCGAGCGTCGTCGCGCGACGGGCGCGCTCGAGCGCCACGAGCGGACCGAACCCTCCTTCGGCGCGCTCCTCCAGCCACGCGAGGCGACGCCGCGCCACGTGCGCCGCCCGCGAGCTCGGCTCGGCCTCGATCCCCGCGCGATAGGCCTCCGCAGCACGATCGAGCTGGAACGATTCCTCCGCGGCCCGTGCCCGCGCGACGTGCGCAGCCGCGGATTGCGCGAGCGCGACACTCGAGAGGAGCCCCCACGAGACCGCGGCGAGCACTACGGCGAGCAGGACCGCGAGCTGCGAACGTCGTTCCGCGTCCCGCCGCACCACACTCACTTCGTGTACGTGAACGAGTCGATCTCGGCGTCGGTCAGCACGTTGCGCACCGTCCACGTGAGGGTGCGGTCCTGGATCTCGACCACGCCGTAGTTGGCCTCCGCACGCGCGGTGAAGGTGAAGGGACACGCCGTGCTGACGCTGTAGAGCGGCGCGCCGACGCCGGCTGCCACGAGGTAGATCGTGCCGCTCGGGCGACCGCTGCCGGAACCGGGCGTGTCGATGATCGGGACGCCTCCCGCTCCCGATGCGGCAACGGTACCGACGCCGCCTTCGAGGCCACGCATCGGGCGCGAGCGCTCGTAGACGTGGTTGTGCCCGGTGAACACGAGATCGACCTGGTGACGGTCGAAGATCGGCTGCCACGCCGAGCGCAGGTTCAGGTCCGGCCGGTGGTTCGACTCGCACGTGTAGAACGGTCGGTGGTGCACTGCGAACACCCACGGCGTCACGTCGCGATCGACGGCCCGCAGGTCGGCGTCGAGCCAGGTGCCCTGCGCCCCCGCGAGCACGGCGTTGTCGAGCACGGTGTCGTTGAGCACCACGAAGTGCGCGTTGCCGTAGTCGAACGAGTACCACTCCTCGCCCTGGCCACGTTCTCCGGGCGTGACCTCCTGCGGCACCGCGAACTGGCTCACGTAGTTCACCGCGAGCGCGTCGTGGTTGCCGTTGCTCGGCATGAACGCGACCCGAGCGTGCAGATCCGAGATCCCGAAGTCTCCGTCCGTCGCGCCGAAGAACTCTTCCCAATCGGTCTGCAGCGCACCGATGAACACCGCGTCTCCGCTGAAGACCTGCAACGCGACGCCGCGATCGCGGATGCGCCGCTGGCTGATGGGCCACGCGTTGTCGCGGTTGTTTCGCGAATCGCCCGTGACCGCGAAGCTCCACGCCTCCGTCGTTCCCATCGCGGGCGCGGTCGCGTAGTCGTAGACCTCGCTCCACGCGCCCGGGCCGCCGACCTTGTACCAGTAGGTCGTTCCCGTGGTGAGCCCGCAGACGTGCACCTCGTGGATGCGCGTGCCGACGGTGTCGAAGGTGCTCGCCATCACGAAGGTGTGTCCGACCTGCTGCGTGACACCCTCCCCCGGACCGTCCGCCGCGCGCACCGCCGCTTCGTCGGTGCCGTAGAGGATGGTCGAGAGCGTGGTGTCGGCCGGCGAGCGCCAGTTCACCGCGAAGGTCGTCTCGGCGTCACCCGCGATGCCGACGTGCACGTGGTCGGGCGCGCCGCTGCCCGCGTCGCCCCCGCGCACTGGCTCGCGCACCTCGGGCGTCGAGACGGTGTAGTCGCAGCCGTCCGGCGTGTACGAGAGCGTGGTCGTCGGTGCTCCAGCATCTCGCCGGCGACCCGAGTCGACGTCGGCGTCCTGGATGCCCGCGTCTTCGGGCTCGCCCGCGTCGGGACGCTGACGGAGCCCGGTGTCTTCGCAGGGGTACAGCGCGAGAAGGAGCGCGGGAATCGAGAAGAGTCGATGCGACATGACGACCTCAGAGACCGGCGGTGATCTGGAGCCAGAGGACCTCGTTGCGCACCCCGACGATGTCGCCTTCGGTGGTCACGATGTCCTCGAGCTCCCGGTTGATTTGGTAGTTGAGCTGCAAGCGCAAGGTTTGTTGACCCGTCGGGTACCAGTTGATTCCGAAGGTCACGCGATAGCGCGTGGGCGCATTGTCCGCGTCGTTGAGCACCGTGGGCGCCACGTATTGTGGGTGCATCTCGTCGCCGCCGAGGATCTTGTTCCCCGAGTCGAAGGGCGCGTTCGGGTTCACCCAATCGAAACGCGCGAGCACCTCGAGCGCCTGCTGTCGCACCGGAAAGAGAACCTCGGGAAGCACGTAGCCGACCTGCGCGTGGGCGCCCACCGAGACAAAACGGTACGGGTTGCCGTCCGGTCCGGACTGACCGGGGCATCGCTCGCCGTAGCCGAACTGGTTGCTCGACGCAGGGCCGTTCTTGAACCACACGAACGAGCCGCTCGCGTACAGGCCCTGCCAGCGCACCTCCGCGTCCGCCGTCCAGCCGCGGTTCCAGTTCTCGCGGTCGTCGCAGTTGCTGTAGACACCGCCCGCGATGCCGACGCGCGGACGCGTGTTGCGCGCGATGTCGCTCTCCGCCGCCGCCCCTTCGGGCAGACCGAGCACGTGCAATTTCACACGACCCGCGTAGAGCCAGTTGTCGTTGTTGTTGATGGTGATGTTCTCTCGTTCACCCACCATCGCCGCGAGCCAGTATTCGAAGACCGGCATCGTCGCGCCTTCGGTCAGATCGCCGACCCGACCGCTCACCACGATGCCGATGTCGCGCGGCGAGAGGTAGCGAAGGAACGGGCGTTCCGATCCGAGCGGCGTGTAGATCGGGCGATCGATGAACCCGAGGTTCAGCTCGTTGAACTGGTACGCGTGCAGGAAAGGCACCTGCATCTGACCGATCGACACGTGGAACGCGTCGTGCGGCATGAACTCGAGGAAGCCGTCTTGCAGCGCCGGCGTCGAGCCCGCGAACTCCATCTCCATGCGCAGGCGGAGCCACCACACGATGCGCGCGTTCAGACCGATGCGCGCGCGCTGGAGGAGGACTTGGTCGTCGCCGCGGGCGAACTCGTCCGAGAGCCGGAAGAGCAGACCGGGCTGGAGGAACGCGCCGAGGTCGACGAAGCGATGCTCGCGCTCGTTCGTCACCTCGCCCGTCTCAGCGTCGCGGCCGCGCTCGAAGACCCGCGCGTCTGCGTGCGCGCTCGACGCGCTCGCGAGCCAACCCACGAACGCGAGGCACATCGCCCGCGATCCACGACCCATCACCATCCCGAACCTCACCGCCAGAGCCCGCGGCGAAGCTAGCCGACCCCCTCGACCCGCACCACCGCCGCGGCCCCGCGGTCTGCGACGAAGGAGTGACAACTGCGTGGCGCACCGTCTCGTCACTCACCGGACACGGATCGGGTGCGGCGATGCCGGCAGGGTGACGCGCATGTCGACGGAGTCGTTTCCTCCCGTGTCATCCCCGAGTCTCTTGCGTCGGCTCGCGCGCGGACCGTCCGCGGTTCGTCGCGTGACCCGCGCGGGCTTCTTCCTCGCCGAAACCTTCGGTCGAATCGCGGGCGCAGCCTCTCAGAGCGTCCCCACCGACACGCCCTCGCGTGCACGCCGGCTCTCCTGGGTCGCCGAGCAGATGTGTGCCCTGCACGGAGTCGACGTGATCGTGCGAGGCCGCGTGCCGACCGAGCCGTGCGTGCTCGTGGCCAACCACCTGAGCTACCTCGATCCCGTCGCGATCCTCACGCACGTGCCCGCACTCGCCGTAGCCAAGCGCGAGGTCGCGGAGTGGCCGCTGCTCGGTGAGCCCATGCGGCAGATGGGCGTGCTCTTCGTCGATCGCAGCTCCCCGCTCTCGGGTGCGCGCGTCCTGCGCGAGGCCAAGCGACGCCTGCACGAAGGCGCTTCGGTCCTCGCGTTCCCCGAAGGCACCACGACGAGCGGCGACCGCGTGTTGCCCTTCAAGCGCGGGGTGTTCGGCCTCGCGCGGCTCGCGGACGTGCCGGTGGTCCCGGTGACGATCGCGTACGACACCCCGGAGGCCGCGTGGGTCGGCGACGCGCCTTTCCTGCCGCACTACGTCCGCACGACCACCCGCACCGCGACGCGCGCGTTCGTGCGTTTCGGTCCTGCGCTCGCTCCCGAGCAGGCCCCCTCCCCCGAGGCGTTCGCCGAGCTCGCGCGTCGCCACGTGCTCGCGGGGTTGCTCGATTGATCGAGCATTTGGGTCGTACACCTCTCGAATTGAACACGATTCGATCGAGGAGCTTGATCGCATGATCGAGTCACTTCGCGAGCTCGCCCAGATCGACACGCTGCTCGAACGGCTCTCCGACCACGCGCGCGTCGAGACGCTCACCACCGTCGAGCATCGAGGCCACCGCTTCCCGGTACACGGCGTGGTGCTCGGCGCGACCGACCGACGCCTGCCGACGCTCGCCGTGGTCGGCGGCGTGCACGGGCTCGAGCGCATCGGCACGCGCGTGGTGCTCGCGTACCTGCACACCCTCGTCGAGCTGCTCGGCTGGGACGACGTGCTCACGCGCGCGCTCGAACGCTCGCGCCTCGTCTTCGTACCGCTCGTGAACCCCGCGGGAATGCTGCTGCGCACGCGCGCGAACGGCGCGGGCGTCGATCTCATGCGCAACGCGCCGCCCCACCCGGACGGCAAGGCGAGCCCGCTCGTCGGCGGACAACGTCTCTCCTCGAAGCTCCCGTGGTTCATGGGCGATCCGGGCGCTGCGATGGAGCCGGAGGCGGCCGCGCTCTGCGCCTTCGTCGAGCGAGAGTGCTTCGAGTCGCGACTCGCCGTGAGCGTCGACGTGCACAGCGGCTTCGGCTTCGAAGATCGGATCTGGTTTCCCTACGCACGCACGCGCAAACCCTTCCCGAACCTCGCGGAGGTCTACGCGCTCGAGCGCCTGCTCGACGTGACCCTGCCCAACCACGTCTACCGCCTCGAGCCGCAAGCGCGGAACTACACCGTGCACGGCGACCTCTGGGACCACCTCCACGATCGGCACGCGAACTCGTCCGCTTCGAGCATCGCGGGGGAGCGCGTGTTCCTTCCGTTGACCCTCGAGCTCGGGAGCTGGCTCTGGCTGCGCAAGAACCCGCGCCAAGCGTTCAGCGTGCTCGGTGGCTTCAATCCGATGAAGCCACATCGCCTGCGCCGCACGCTGCGGCGTCATCTACCGCTCTTCGACTTTCTCCATCGCGCGACCGCGAGCCCCGAGCGCTGGGCGTTCCCGGATCCCGACGCGCGGGAGCGTCTCGCCGCGGCCGCGTTCGAGCGTTGGTACGCCTGAGATCGCAGGTTTGCTCGTACACGTTCGCTCGCGTGGACGAGTCGCCACACCCACCGCGGCCCCTCGACCCATGCACACCACGCGCGTGCTATGCCGCGCCCCATGCTTCGCACGATCACGCTCACCCTCGCGCTCACCCTCTCCTTCGTCGGCTGCGCCTCCGACGAAACCTCCGACCAAGAGACGATCCACCTCCCGCCGCCCGCGGAAGGGAACGGCGAAGGAACGACCGAAGGCGGCGGCGACGACCTCGTGATCGGCGAGGACGCGTGCGAGACGGACGCCGACTGCGTCCCCGCAGGCTGCTGCCACGCGGCCGCGTGCGTGGGCACCGCGAACGCCCCCGACTGCACGGACGTGATGTGCACGCAGGAGTGCCGCTATGGGACGCTCGACTGCGGAGGTCGCTGCCTCTGCCACGAGGGCCGCTGCGCGGCGCGGCTCTCGGAAGCGCCGAACCTCCCAGAGTGACTCCGGTCGGAGAGCTCGGGAGATCGCTCCCCCGAAATCGGCGCGATCCGCAGTCGCCGCGTTCACGACTTCGGATCGCGAATCGGCGACCGTCGACCGCCACGACTCGACGACGACCCGCCAACCGTTCAGCCGTACAGGCCCGTCCAACTCGGCAGCGGCGCATCCGCCGGCGGCGCGTGCCGCAGCGCGAGCGGGTACGCGCAGAACGCCCCCGCCGTGATGCCGGCGGGGCGGTGGTTGCCGCTGTTCTTCACGCCGCCGAAGGGCAGTCGCCCGCTCGCGCCGTTGCTCGACTGGTTCCAGTGCAGCACGCCCACGCGCAGCTCGTCCGCCGCGCGCTCGAAGGCCTCCGCGCTCGACGTGAACACCGCCGCCGCCAGCCCGAACTCCGTGTCGTTCGCGAGCGCGAGCGCGTGATCGAGATCGTCGACCACGTAGACCGCGACGTCCGGTCCGAAGAGCTCGTCGTGCGTGTAGCCCGGCACCCGCACGTCCGCGCGCGGCGCGAGGTGCACGCTCGGCCGGACGTAGTACCCGCGCACGTCGAGCTCTGGCTCACCACCGTCGACGATCGCCTCGAACCCCGCCGCACGTGCGCGCGCCTGCGCCTCGCGCAGCGCGTGCTTCGATCCCTCGGAGATGAGCGGCCCCATGAACACGCCGTCCGCGAGCGGGTGCCCGACCACCACGCGCCGCGCCGCGTCCGCGAAGCGCTCGACCAGCTCGTCCGCCACTTCGCGCGCCACCAGCACCCGCGAGGTCGCGGTGCAGCGCTGACCCCCGCTCGCGTACGCCGCAAACGCGAGGTGCCGCGCCGCCGCCTCGACGTTCGCGTCCGCGAGCACGATCGACGCGTTCTTGCCGCCGAGCTCCAGCGCCACGAGCCGGCCGGGCCGCGCCGCGTTCGCGGCCACGATCGCCTTGCCGACCGGCACCGAGCCGGTGAAGAGGATGCCGTCGACGTCGTCGTGGTTCGAGAGCGCCACCGCGGTCTTCGCGCCGCCTTGCACGAGGTTCACCACGCCGGGCGGGAACCCCGCCTCCTCGAAGCAACGCATCATCAGCACGGCCGCCGAAGGACACTTCTCGCTCGGCTTGAAGACGATCGTGTTCCCGAGCAGCAGCCCCGGAAGGATCTGCCCGTTCGGCAGGTGCACCGGGAAGTTGAAGGGCCCGAGCACCGCGAGCACGCCGTGCGGACGAAACCGGATCTCGCCCGGCAGGTCGTCGAGCCGCCGATCGCGCGTCCAATCGAGCCCCTCGCCGAGCACGAGGTCGACCTTCGCCGAGAGCGCGCCTGCCTCGCTCGCCGCGTCCCAGCGCGCCTTTCCCGCCTCGCGCGCGAGCAGCTCCGTGAACGCCGCCGCGTGGTGCTTCACGCGCTCCTGGTACGCGCGCAGCAGCTTCGCCCGTGCTTCGAGGCCGAGCCGACGCCACGCCGGGAACGCCGCCCGCGCCGCGCGCACCGCGTCGTCGACGTGCGCGAGCGACACCGCGTGCACCGCGACCACGTCGTCGAGGTCGGCCGGGCTGCGGATCTCCATCAGCTCGTCGGGCGCGCTCGGGACGACGAAGCGGCCGTTCAGGAAGTCACCGGGGCGATCGAGGAGCGCGCGTTGCATCGCCGCGTGCATAGCATCCGTCGTCGGTCCCTCGCGGGACGTCCCGCACGGCATCGCGCGCTCGAAGCTCCCCGAACGCGATCCCTCGAACGCGATCCTCGTGAGCCGTTGCGCGAAGGGACGCGCGCTCACTCGGGCGGCTTGGCGCTACTCTCCGTCCTGATCCTTCGATCACCCCGCGGCCTGGAGCGCGCGGTCCACGTCGCGCCAGAGATCCTCGACGTCCTCGATCCCGACCGCGAGTCGGAAGAGCCCGTCGGAGATGCCCGCCGCGCGACGCTGCTCCTCCGGCATCGACTTGTGGGTGGTCGACGCCGCGTGCGTGACCAACGTGCGCAGGTCGCCGAGGCTCACCGCGCGGGTCACGAGCTCGAACGCGTCGTAGGCGCGCGCCCCCGCCGCGAGCCCTCCGCGCAGCTCGAACGCGATCATCGCGCCGAAGCCGCGCATCATCTGCCGCCGCGCGAGCGCGTGGTGTGGGTGCGACGGCAGCCCCGGGTAGCGCACGCGCTCGACGAGCGGATGCACCTCCAACCGACGCGCGAGCTCCGCCGCGTTCTCGCTCGCGCGCGCTTGCCGGAGCGCCAGCGTCCGCAGCCCACGCGAGAGAAGCCACGCGTTCGTCGGGGAGAGCACGCCACCCGCGGACCGCACCGCGAGCTCGCGCACCTCGTGCACCCGCGCCGCGCTCCCCGCCACCACACCGCCGACCGCGTCGCCGTGCCCGCCGATCGCCTTCGTCGCCGAGTGCACGACGAGGTCAGCGCCCAGCACGACCGGGTTCTGATGGAACGGAGTCGCGAAGGTGTTGTCGACCACCAGCGACGCACCCCGCTCGCGGCATAGGTCCGAGAGCGCGACCAAATCGTGCA
The DNA here is from genome assembly GCA_025453555.1 of Myxococcota bacterium. Lineage (GTDB taxonomy): Bacteria > Myxococcota_A > Polyangia > Polyangiales > Houyiibacteriaceae > JACKEH01. The sequence continues at coordinate 22,775 of JALOQC010000031.1, forward strand.
GATCGAGCACGGGGTTCGCGGGAGTCTCCGCCCACACCAGCCGCGTCCGCTCGCGCCACGCCGCCTCGACCGCGTCGACGTCCGTCAGATCGACGAAGTCGAAGCTCACGTCGAATCTCGAAAGAACCGTGCGCAAAAGCTTCGCGGTCTCGGCATAGATCCCCCGCGGCGCGAGCACGTGATCCCCCGCACGCACGCACGCGAGCATCGCGCCATGCACCGCGGCCATCCCGGACGCACACGCCACCGCCGCCTCCGCGCGCTCCAGCGCGGCGACCTTCTGCTCGAACGCCTCCACGGTCGGATTCCGCCACCGGCTGTAGATCCACCCCTCGGATTGCCCGGCGAACTGTGCCGCCGCCTCATCCGCGGTCTCGAAGGCGTAGGCGTTGGAGTGGACCAGGGGGACCTCGAGCCCTCCGTACGCCGGATCGGGGGCGTCGCCCGCGTGGACGGCCAGGGTGTCGAACGAATCGGTCGCGTGAGGCGGGCGCGGCATGGCGCGCAACCGTAGCAGACCGTCGTGGCCCGCAAAGGTCGCGAGGCGCTCGTCGTGCAACCCGGCCGGGGCATTCGCTCGGGTCCTAGCCGCGTCGCGCACCCGACGACACCTCCCGCGCTCGCGATGCGTCCGTGCATCTTCGGCGTCCCTCACGACTTCGGGGGTCCGATCGCCTGATGGCCACGCTCAGGCGACGTCGGATCGCACGACCTGACGGCCGCCTCCGAAAACGTCGATCGCCATGAGCATCTTCGCCGACGTATGACAACCTCCGCCCCGTGCAGCGGACCACGCTCGAGATCGGAGACCGCCTCGGCGCCGGAGGGATGGCCGAGACCTTCGTCGCCGTCCGTCGCGGCCCCGGGGGCTTCGAGCAGCGCGTCTGTCTGAAGCGAGTCCTCCCGCACCTCGCGAGCGATCCGGAGCTGATTCGCCTCTTCGATCAGGAGGCGCGTCTGTGCGCCCAGCTCAGTCACGCCAACGTCGTTCAATTGCTCGACTACACCACCGACGGCGAGCGTCCGTCGTTGGTCTTCGAGCTGATCGACGGCACCGATCTTCGGCAGCTCCACCGCGCGCTGATGGAGAAGAATCAGCCGCTCACCACGGGCCTCGTCGCGCACGTGGGGCACGAGGTCGCGAGCGCCCTCTCGCATGCGCACGAGCGCGGCGTGATCCACCGCGACGTCTCTCCGTCGAACGTCCTGCTCAGCCTCGCCGGCGAGGTGAAGCTCACCGACTTCGGCATCGCGAAAGCGTTCTTCGGCACGCCCGGGCTCACGCGCAGCGGCGCGGTCAAAGGCAAGGTGCCGTACATCGCGCCCGAATACGCGCGCACCGGAGTCGCGGACCCGCGCGCCGATCAGTTCTCGCTCGGCGTGATGCTCTACGAGCTGCTGGTCGGCGAGCGTCCCTTCCGCGGTCGCAACGACGTCGAGATCCTCGAGCGGATCATCGCCGGCGAGCACGAGCCGCTCGCGGATCGCGCGCCCCACGTGCCGGCGGAGCTCGCGCAGCTCGTGGAGCGCCTCATCGAGACGAGCCCCGACGATCGTTTCCCGGACACCGAGGCGCTCCTCGACGCCTTGCGCGCGCTCGCACCCCCGCCAACCGCGCGAACGATCTTGCAGGGCCTCGTACGCGCCCACCGACGCCCGCTCGACGCCACGGGCACGCCCGGCACCGCACGGACCCCGGATCAGTCGTCGCTTCCGTTCGAGCCCACCGAACGCGTGAGCGGCGACACCCTGCGCCTCGCCGCTCCCAAGGCCCCGGCCGTGCTCACACCGCGCGCGGCCGGACCGAACGAAGAGACGCGCACCTCCGTCGCGCGGGAAGAGCCCAGCAGCGCGCCGCTCACCTCCCCCGACACCGACGTGATCCACACCGAGACGCGCACCGTCTTCGACCCGACGGTGATCCCGCGCGCCTCGACCGACCGGCGGTGGCTCGGGCTCGCGATCGTGCTCGCGCTGCTCACCCTCGCCGCGCTCGCCGCCATCTTCTCGCTGCTCTGACGCAGCGCCGTACGGCGAGCGCGATCGAACGGCGCAAGCAACGCGCCTCACGAAGACGCGCCTCACGACGCAGGCCCGCGGTTGCGACTCGTGAGCCGCACCGCCGGCGCGCCTCAAGCCGCCGCGCGCTGCTCCGCCCGACGCGCGAGCTGCTCCGCCGCGCGCCACACGATCGCCATGATCGAGTGCTGCGGGTTCACGCCCATGTTCGTCGGGAACACGCTCGCGTCCATCACGTAGAGCCCACGCACCGCGTGCGACTCCAGCATCGGATCCACCACGCTGCGCGAGGGATCCGAGCCCGCCACCGCGGT
>JALOQC010000342.1 GCA_025453555.1 Myxococcota bacterium
AACGAAGTGGTGCTCTTCATGAAGGGCACCCGCCACGCGCCTCAATGCGGGTTCTCCGCGCGCGTGGTCGACGTTCTGGACGAATACCTTCCCGAGTACGTGACGGTGAACGTGCTCGCGGACCCCGCGCTCCGCGACGGGGTCAAAGAGTTCTCGAGCTGGCCGACGATCCCGCAGCTCTACGTGCGCGGCGAGTTCGTCGGCGGCTGCGACATCGTGCTGGAGATGAACCAGAGCGGCGAGCTCGAGGGCGCGCTCGGGGTCAAGCGCGGCGAGATCGCGGTGCCGGAGATCTTCGTGACGCCGAGCGCGCTGAGGGCGCTGCGCGAGTTCGCGGAGGGCGGCGAGCCCTGCGTGCGCCTCGAGATCGGCGCGGGCTGGCAGTACGGGCTCGACTTCGACGAGCCGGGGCCGCGCGACGTGGTGGTGAAGGGCGAGGGCTGGACGGTGCTGCTCGCGCCGAGCGCGGCGCGGAAGGTCGACGGCCTGACGATCGACTTCGTGGAAGGCCCCGAAGGGAGCGGGTTCAAGCTCGACAACCCGAACGAGCCCGCGAAGGTGAAGCAGATCCCGGCCGAGCAGCTCGCGGCGTGGATGAAGGACGGCAAGCCCATGGTGGTCTTCGACGTGCGCACGCCGCACGAGCGATCGATCGCGCACATCCCGGGCAGCGTGCTGCTCGAGGATCGCGCGCAGCTCGAGGACGTCGATCGCGGGGCCACGGTGGTGTTCACGTGCCATCACGGCACGCGGAGCCACGCGGCGGCCCAAGAGGCGCTGCAGATGGGCTTCTCGCAGGTGTTCAACCTGATCGGCGGGATCGACGCGTGGTCGACGAAGGTCGACCCGAGCGTGCCGCGGTACTGACGCGCACCCCGATCGTCCGTCGCGGCTTCCCTTCGGCATCTACCTCGTTTGGGGGAGGCGAGGCCGCGCGCGATCGTGGTAGTCGCGTCGCATGAACGAATCGCGTTGGAAGTGGATCGCCGTGCTCGCGCTCGGCATGGTGGCGGGTCTGGCGATCGCGCAGGTGCTCAGCACGCGGACGGCGAGTGCGCAGGCGCGGGGGTGGCAGGAGTGCTTTGCCGCAACGCTGTGGCACGCACCGGGCCGTGCGGTGAGCGAGGGACAACTTCCGAACAAGGTCCGCGTCCCGCGTGGGTTCGAGCCGGTCGGCGGCACCAGCATCGTGGAGCGCGGCGCCGGATATCCGGGCGTCGTGTTCTGCCGCTGACCTTCAGCGCGCGTCCAGCGAGTCGCGGAGCAGCACGTCGCAGTAGTAGCGCACGCGCCGCACGAGCTGGACGCCGCGCGGGTCGACGTGCACGCCCTTGCGCAGCGCGAGCATGACGCGGCGCTGGAAGGTGTAGTCGTTGCGGACCGGCACCGGCGCCTTCTTGCCGCTCGCCTCTTCGAGGGCGTCGAAGATCGTCTCGCGCGGCCAGCGCCAGGTCTCGAGGTCCTCGTCCGAGAGCCGCGCGATCATGTCGCGCGCGAGCTTCAACTTGCGCTCGTCGTGCGCGAGCTCGGCCGCCCATTTGTGCAGCGACTTCGTGGTCGGGCGCTTGTGTTTCTCGACGTTGATCGGGTCGCCCATGCCCGCCTTCATCTCCTTGTCGCCGTACTCGACCGCCTCCGGCTCGTTCTCGAGCCCGAGGAACGCGAAGACGCGCTCGAGCTCGCCCTCCGGATTCGAGACGAGCTCCTCGTAGCCGACGTGGCAGATCGGCACCGGCCGCTCGCGCAGGAACGCCGCCATCGCGGGCACGTACCGCTCGACCACCGGGTTGTAGCGGTGCGCCTCGATCCAATCGCCGTCGAAGAAGCTCTGCGCGTACGAGCTGAACACCGCGAGCGGATGACGCGTGAGCACCACGTACTTCGCGTGCGGGTAGAGCTTCGCGAGGAAGGGCAGCACGAGCGCGTAGGCGGGCGTCTTGTCGAGGAAACGGGTCTTGCCCGGCGCGGTCGCGAGCATGCGCCCGTACATCGTGTCGGCGTACGCGCGCAGCGCGTCGAGGTAGTCGGCCTCGCCGTTCGGCAGCGCGTCGACGTAGCTGCGGATCGCTTCGGCCGCGTTCACGTGGTCGTAGGGCGCGGCGTCGACGGTGTCGTGGTAGCCGAGGAACGCGAGCGGCGTGATCAGGTGCGGCTCGGGGTGCGTGAACACCTGCGAGTGCGCGCCGAGCATGCGCTGCAACAAGGTCGAACCGGCGCGCGGAGGCGAGACCACGAAGAGGAGCTGATCCTGCACACGAGGTTCGTGGCTTTCGGAGGATCCGCGGTCAAGTTTCCGGGCGTGTGCGGATCGGGCGCGGGGCACCACGCCGTGAGCGCAGCCGCACGAGCTCGCGCGGGCGGTCGATCCCTCGCCGGGCGACAAGGCGCCGCGTTCGCTTCATGCTCGGCCGCGTGCAGCCGGGGACCGTCGTCGCGGGTCGCTACCGTGTCGAGGCGCATCTCGCGTCGGGTGGGATGGGCGCGGTCTACCGTGCCCGCCACACGCTCGCGGATCGGGTCGTCGCGCTGAAGATCCTTCGGCCGACCTCGATGGGGCTCGACGTCGCGGACGTGCGGCGCTTCCGGCGCGAGGCGACCGCAGCGGCGCACATCGGACATCCGGGCATCGTGGAGGTGCTCGACGCGGGGGTGGAGGAGGGCTTCCTCTTCCTCGTGATGGAGCTGCTCGAAGGCGAGAGCCTGCGCGCGCGGCGACGTCACGCGACCCGCGCGGAGCTGCTCGGTTGGATTCGTGCGCTCCTCGATCCGCTCGCGGCCGCGCACGAGAAGGGCTTCGTGCACCGCGACCTGAAGCCGGAGAACGTCTTCCTCGCGCGCACTCCGGAGGGTGAGCGCCTCAAGCTGCTCGACTTCGGCATCGCACGATCGATCGGTGGGCCGAGCGACACCCGCACCGGAACCGGGCTCGGCACGCCCGGCTACATGGCCCCCGAGCAGGCGCTCGAAGCGCGTGGCGCGTCTCCCGCGGCCGACGTGTGGAGCGTGGGCGTGATGCTCTACGAGACGATCACCGGGCGTCGTCCCTTCGAGGGCGAGACGCCGCACGCAACCATCCTGCGCGCGGTGTCGGAGCCACACGCGCCGCTCGTCGAGGTGGCGCCGGAGCTCGCGGCTCTGGTGGACGCGTGCCTCGCGAAGCGTCCGGCCGATCGACCGCGCGACGCGCGCGAGCTGCGCGCTCGTCTCGACGCGTTGCCACCGGAGTCGCTCGCGCTCGACGGCACGCGCCTCGGCCCCGACGAGCTCGCGACGGATCCGGATCGTGCGCCGACCCGACCCGCGATGGAGCTCGACGAGGCGGGCTTCCCGATCACGCGACAGACCCATCGAGTCGGCGAGGTCAGCCGCCGACGGATCACGACGCCGCATTCACCGCCGGCTTCCCAGCGTCGCGGCGACGCGAATCGCGCCTCCGCGGCGACGCCGACGACCGCCGATCCGATCTCGCAGACGCGCGCGTCCGGCTCGAGCCCTTCGGCTTCCGACGCGCCCGTCTCGGACACGCCGGTCGGTCGCCTCACGCCGCATGCGGTGCGCGCCCGCTCGGGCTTTCGTGTGGGCGTCGCGGCGGTCGGCGTGCTCGGGCTGACCACGTTGGGCTGGCTCGCGGTGCGGGCGACCGAGAACGTCGAAGCGCCGCCCGCGATCGGTGCGGCAGCCCTGCTCGATGCCGGGGTCGAGGGCGACGCGGAGACGGAACGGAGCGGCACGGCCGAGGACGACCTGCCGGACGAGGTCGTGCTCGATGCGCTGATCGAAGGAGATCTCACGGTCGGCGCACGTGACGTCCGCTTCGCGCTGAGGCTCCCGCGCGGTTGGTCTCGCGTCGAATCACCCGTGCCCACGGTGGCGGCGTCGCTTCGAGCGTCCGACCCGGTCGGGGCGATCGTGCCGAGCGCGAACCTCGTGATCGAGCCGTTCGACGGAGACACCCGCGCGTACGTCGCGCTCGGCCTGCAGAACGCGGCGCCCGTCTCGACGACTCACGGCCAACGGGTGGTCGTCCTGCGCGGCGCGCCCGGGGTCCAGGTCGAGCAGACCTTCCACCACGGCGAGCGCCCGTACCGCGCGCGCACCTACGTCAACGTCGTCGACGGAGTGGGCGTGGTGCTGAGCTGCTACGCGGACCCGGATCACGCACCCGAGGTCGCGCCGAGCTGCGACGCCATCGCCGCGTCGCTCGTGGTGCAGTGACGCGCTCAGGTGCGTGATACTGGTCAGCGCTCCGAGTTGCGAGGATACTTGTAGGGTGAGCGCCCGGCTGGAACGACTATTTCTCGGCGACTTCAAGTCGTACCGCGACCAGTACCTCGACATCTCGCCCGTGACGCTGCTGGTAGGGAGAAATGGAAGTGGGAAGTCAAACGCCCTCGACGCGCTCACCTTGCTCTCGCTCCTCGCCGAAGAGCGCGAGGTGCGAGACCTCGATCGCGACGATCTCGAAGTGGCCGGGCTAAGGGGAGGGGTGGTTCGAGCGGCTCCGTTCGACTGCCAGTTCGTTCACGTTGGTTGCAGGGTCGCTCTCGGGAGCGACCAGTTTCTCGATTATCGCGTTCGAATCGATACCGAAGCGAACGAACTCGTGCGAGAGATTCTAACGGACGAACAAGGGCGGTTGCTGGTTGATGTGACGAATGACGCGGTCGGCGACGGCATAACGGTCGCGAAGGTGTATACAGGAAGACAGCCGAAGAAGTACTCGCTTCTCGCGTCGAAGTTGGCGGCCGTGCAGTTGTTAGGGCGACTGGATGTGGAATCAACGTCAAGGCGCGTGGTCGCCGAAGCCTGCCGTCGAGTGCTCGGCGTTCTTCGAGGGATTGTTGTCCTAGATCCTGTGCCGAGCATGATGCGAACTTATCGCCCGATCGGCGCTCCGCTTGATCGACGAGGGGTGAACATCTCTTCTGTCGTGTACTCGCTTCGCGCCGACCGCCATGCTTGGGAGCGCCTTCACGAACTCGTGCGGGCGCTCGTCGAGGCGCAGGTCGACGAGATCGCTTTCGCAGAAGGCAAGTACCCTGGAGACCGCCTCGTTGACGTGCTGGTGGCACTCCGCGAGCGTGCGGGCAAGCGAGAGTTCATGAACGACGCGCGTGTCATGAGCGACGGGACGCTTCGCTACATGGCAATCGTCGCGTCCCTTCTCCAGCTCCAGCGGTCGGGCGGTGGCCGCACGCTCGTCGTCGAAGAGATCGAGAACGGGTTGTTTCCGAGTCAAGCGAGCCGTGTGCTCGACCTGCTCCGCGCGGAAGCCACCGAGCAGGGAGTTCAGCTCCTGGCCACCACACACTCACCCGCGCTTCTCGACGCACTTCGACCGACCGATCACCGAGGCGTCGTGCTGTGTGATCGCGACCCCGATGGCTACAGTCGCCTGCGCACGCTCACCGAGCACCCGAGATATCTTGAGCTCGCGGGCGGCGGCGCGGTCGGGCGCGCGGTGACGGCGGGGGAGCTTTCCAAGCGTGAACCCTCGCGAGTGGCGTCGGTGTCGGAGCTCTTCGACTGATGTCGCCTCCGTCTTCTCGCCGCGTCGTCGAGTTGCTCGACACCAGCATCGTCGTCGAAGTGCTGGAGGTGCCAGGGAAGTCGAGCAAGACCTCGGACGTCGTGGCGGCGATCGAGCGGAAGCAGAGCGCGGGCACTCGGTTGTTCATCGCAGCCGCTGCGCTGATCGAGACAGGCGGACACGTCAGTCGAATCGAGGACGGCACGCTCCGTCGCGCCTGCGCTCAGCGATTCAAGACGCTGATCGAGAAGACGCTCGATGGCTACGCGCCTTGGTCGCTCCGGCCGCTCTCGTGGGACGAGCCTTTCCTCCGAGCGCTCATCCGTCTCCCCGGCCAGGGGCACGACATGGTTCAGGCGATTCAGACGAAGTACTTACAGTTCGGAGACCTCGGTGTGCTGCAGGAGTTTCTTCAGCTTCGAGCCAACCTCGACCCCACTGCGGTGGAGGTGAAGCTCTGGACGCTGGACGCGAACCTCGACGCTGCGAGCCAAAGCGCGTGACATCAGCCGGGGTGGTGTGTCGCGACGCGCGCCGCTGCCTCCAGGATGGCGGGCAGGTTGTACGCGTGGATCGAGTTGTGGTCGCCGCGCTCGAAGAGCAGGAGCTCCGCGCGCTTCGCCCACGCGGCGTTCGCGCGGGCCTCGTCGGCGCGCACGAGGTCGTCGTGCCTCGCGTGGAGCACGAGCGTCGGGCCTTCGAAGCGCGCGAGCTTCGCCTCGTGATCGAGCCGTCGCGCGGCCTCCTCGCGGAGCGCGTCGATCGTGGTGCCGAGCTCGTGGGGGGTCGCGCGCAGCAGCACACGGGCGAGCGGGCTGGCGATGCCGCTCTCGATCACCAGCGCGCGCACGCCGGGACGACGCGACGCCGCTTCGATTGCGTAGATCGAACCCACGGAGCGGCCGTAGAGCACGATCTGATCGTCGGGCACGCCGACCGCGTCGAGGATCGCGTCGACGTCGTCGAGCATGCGCACCAGCGCGGGCGTGCCGGTCGAGGCGCCGTAGCCGCGGTACTCGGCGAAGAAGGTGTTCAGCCCGACGCTCGCGAACGCCTCCGCGTACTCGGGCACGTAGTCCGCCACGACCTCGCCGTTGCCGTGGAACAAGACGAGTGTCGGCGCGTCCTCGTGGGGTCGGTGCGACGCGCACGCGAGCACCGCGCCTTCGACCGCGACGTCGACCCGGCTCGCGGTCGGCGGCGGGACGCGGCGCGGGAAGAAGTAGCGTTCGGTCACGACGGGGTGATCGAGCAGAGCGGACATCTCGCGAGAGTAGCGTCCGCCTCGCGGAGCGGTCGCGTGACGTTGCGAGACGTGCCGCGAGAACGTCACGAAGTCGGCGGCTGACCCCGCCGACGCGGTCGAGAGAGTCGGTGTCCGGCGATGACACGGGCGCCGAAACGCGTTTCGTCCGCAGCGGATAGCTCAATGGTTGTAGCAGGTTGTGGCTGTGGCCGAAGAATGACAGACGCGCGTCGCGATCCTCGCTAGACCCGCCTCTACCGTGCTTTCACCGGTTGGGATGTGGGTCGCAGGTCGGCAGGCGCCGGCCTTTGCAGGGGAGGCGCTCGCGGCCGCGGCGGCGCGTGTGCGTGAGCCGCTGCACGTGGTGCGCGAGCACGAGCAGGGGCGCGTGGGCGTCGCGCTCGAAGGCGAGGTGATGCAGGCGCGCTACGTGAACGGCTCGGCCGCGCGTGCGCTCCCGCTGCTCGCCACGCTGCCCGCGCTCTACCCGGAGTGGCTCGGCGATCGGAGCTTCAACGAGGCGCACGGCGTGCGTTTCCCCTACGTCACCGGCGCGATGGCGAACGGCATCGCGACCACCGACATCGTGATCGCGATGGCGCGCGCGAACATGCTCGGCTTCTTCGGCGCGGCGGGGCTCGGGTTCCAGCGCGTGCAGGA
>JALOQC010000343.1 GCA_025453555.1 Myxococcota bacterium
GGAACAATCACGCGCTCGCGCGTGTCCCGAGGGCCTGTAGTAGGGTGCGCTCGCCTTTCCTCTCGAGGGTCTGTCGCCAGACCCTCCCCCACGGGGCGTGAAGTCCCGAGGGGCCCCCGCCCACGAGCCTGGGTCGGCTCCGTGCTTGCGCACGGCCCGACACTCTCGTGGAATCGTTCGGCTTCGTGGACTTCGTCCACTGCGCTTCGAACGATTTCACTTCGAACCGCTCACTTCGTGAGCTGCGCGCCGTCCGGTAGGGCGGCTTGCAGCCATCGGCCATCCGCTTCTTCTCAGGCACCGGAGGTCCCTTTGCGTCATCGTCGCCTGCGCTCGGCGCTCGTCGCCGCGCTCGCCCTCGGCTCGACCCTCTCGAGCCTCGGCGCCACGAGCTTCGGCTCCACCGCCCACGCACAGCCCGAGGCCGTGCGCCCCGCGAACCCCTACGACGCCGAGCAACGTCGCCTCGCCGCGGAGGTCGCGCGCGATCGTTCGCCGCGCGGCTTCCTCGCGCTGCTGGAGCTCTGGCGCCACTCGGACGACGCGACGCCCGCGGTCACGACGCGGCTGCTCGACGAGCTCGCGAAGAACCGCCGCCTGCTCGCCGATCGCCGCGCCTACGCGGCCGCGTTGCTCGCGCGCATGCAGGTCCGCGCCGGCGATCGCGACGCGGCGCAGCGCACGATCGCGCCGCTCGGCTACGCGACCGACTGGCAGCTCGTCGGCCCCTTCGACAACGAAGGCAAGCAGGGCTTCGCCCGCGCCTTCGGTCCCGAAGAGCTCCGCATGGCCGCCCACGAGCCCGCGCGCGCCTTCGACGGCAAGGAGCGCGACGTCGCGTGGCGCCGCCATCCGCCGCTCGATCCCTACGGCTACGTCGACCTCGACATGCTCTTCCGCCCGAACCGCGACGTCTGCGGCTACGCGACGACGGTGGTGCGCTCGGAGCGCGCGCAGCCGCTCACGCTCCACTTCGGCGCGGGCGGCGCGAGCCGCGTGTGGTGGAACGGCGTGGTCGTGCACGAAGACCCGACCTACCGACAGCCCGATGCCGATCGTCACGCGCTCGTGGTCGGCGCGCACGCGGGCGACAACCGCATCCTGGTGAAGACCTGCGTCGCCAACGAGTCGTGGGGCTTCTACCTCCGCGTGCTCGACGCGCGGGGCGTCGCGGTCGCGGTCGATGCCGAGAACATGCCGACGGCGGCGGGCGAAGGGCACGGCGTGCCGCGCCTTCCGACCGCGCCGCGCAGCACGCTGACGCTCCTCGAAGAGGCCTCTGCGGCCGCGAACGCGCGGCCGAGCGCACACTACGATCTCGCGCGTTTCCTCCTCTGGACGGGCGCGGACGACGTCGCGACGAACCGCGCGCGTCAGCTCGCCGCGCGTGCCGCGGATGCCGACCCGAGCCTCGATCACCTCGTGCTCGCCGCGCGCCTGCAGGAGCACCGCCACGAGCGCCAGCGCTACGCGACGCGCGCGCTGGAACGTTTCCCGAACGACGCCGAAGCGCTCGTGCTGATGGCGCAGATCGCGAGCACCGGCTTCCACCCGGAGAGCGCGCTCGCGTACCTCGATCGGGTCGGGGCCGGCGATCCGATCCCTGGGGTCGGCGGGGTCAGCCGCCGACAAATCCAGACGATCGCGGCCGCGCTCGTGCGGGCCGAGATCCTCCAGCGCATGGAGCTGCCGCAGGCGGCGCGGGCGACGGTGGAGCGCGCGCTCGAAGGCGCGGGCGAAGCGCCGGGTTGGCTCGTGGTGCGCGCGACCCACGCGGAGAGCGCCGTGGCGCCCGACGACGCGATCGCGCTCCGAACGCGGGCGCTCGCGCAGCGGCACGACGACGTCGCGCTCCATCAGATCTTCGTGGCGGACGCGGTTCGACGCCGCGAGCGCGATCGTGCGGTCACCCACCTCGACGCGATCCGCGAGGCCGCGCCGGGCGACGTCGGCGTGCTGCGCTACGTGGCCGCGATCCACGAGGCGCTCGGCCGCAACGACGAGGCGCTCGAGGCGTTCACGGCGGCGCTCCAGCTCGCGCCCGAAGATCCCGGCACCCACGTCGCGTACGGCAAGCTCCTGCTGCGCGCGGGCCAAGCCGACGCCGCGCTCGGCGCGTTCCGCACCGCGCTCGATCTGCGCCCCCAAGACGCGTCGACCCGCGAGCTGCTCGAGCAGATCCGTCCGCAGCAGCGGCCCGACGAGGCCTACGCGGCGAACGACGAGACGATCCTCGCGCGGCGCGGCGAGAGCCAAGGCTTTCCGGTCACGACCCTGCAGGACCTCACCGTCAACACGGTCTTCGAGAACGGTCTCGGCTCGAGCTTCCGCCAGGTCGCGTGGCAGGTGCACGATCAGGAAGGCGCGCGCAGCCTCCGCACCTACGCGATCCAATGGGATCCCACCGCGCAGCGCGTGGATCTTCGGCTCGCGCGCGTCTACCGCGGCAACCAACGCCTCGAAGCGACGCAGCTCTTCGAGCAGGCGCTCGGCGAGCCCTGGTACCGCATCTACTACGACACCCGCGCGATGGTCGTGGTCTTCCCGACCCTCGAGCCCGGCGACGTCGTGGAGCTGCGCTGGCGCATCGACGACGTCGCGCACCGGAACCTCTTCGCCGACTACTACGGCGATCTCACGTTCCTCCAAGACATGCAGCCGAGCGCGCACCAGGAGTACGTGCTCATCACGCCGTCGTCGCGGCAGTTCTACTTCTCGGAGCCGAACCTCCCGCAGCTCCGACACGAGCGCCGCGAGGAGAACGGCGCGCGCGTCGATCGATTCGTCGCGGAGGACGTGCCCGCGATCCGCAGCGAGGACTCGATGCCCGGCTACACCGAGATCTCGCCCTACCTGCACGTGTCGACCTACCGCACCTGGGAAGAGGTCGGACGCTGGTATTGGGGCCTCATCCAAGACCAGCTCTACGCCGACGAGAGCCTGAAGGCGACGGTGCGCCAGCTCGTGGAGGGCAAGACCGAGCTCCGCGACAAGGTCGAAGCGATCCACCAATGGGTGCTCGATCACACGCGCTACGTGGGGCTCGAGTTCGGCATTCACGGCTACAAGCCGTACCGGGTGCCGCAGATCCTCAGTCGCGGTTTCGGCGACTGCAAGGACAAGGCGTCGGTCCTCTACACGATGTTCCGCGAGGCCGGGATCGACGCGCACATCATCTTGGTGCGCACCCGCCGCAACGGCCTCATCGACGACCTGCCCGCCTCGCTCGCGGTCTTCGATCACGCGATCGCCTACGTGCCGGAGCTCGACCTCTACATCGACGGCACCGCCGAGCACAGCGGCCTCACCGAGCTGCCCGACATGGACCAGGGCGTGACGGTGCTGCACGTCTGGCCCGGCGGCTCCGAGCTGCGCCGCACGCCCGTCCTGCCGCCCGAGCGCAACCGGCGCGAGCGCACCCTCGACGTGCGCCTCGCCGCCGACGGGAGCGCGTCGCTGAGCGCGCGCGAGGTGATCACGGGCAGCCAGGCGCCCGGTTACCGCTCGACCTACCAGGCCGAGGGCACGCGCCGGGACCGCCTGGAACGCGAATTGCGCAATCTATTCGCAGGTTTGCGACTCGAGTCCCAGCGCTTCGAACACCTCGACGACCTCGAGCGCCCGGTGCACCTGCAGTGGGAGGCCGAGGTGCCGCAGCTCGCGCCGCGCGACGCGGAGGGTCTGCGCGTCGATCCGTCGGTGATCGGCGAGCTCACCCGCAGCCTCGCGCGCGCCACCCAGCGGCGGCTCCCGCTCGAGCTCGGGACGACCTCCTCGTACGTCGAGACCCGCACCGTGCACCTGCCGGCCGGCGCACGCGCGCGCACCATCCCGGAAGGCCGCGTGGCGGAGAGCCCCTTCGGCCTCGTGCGCCTCACGGTGGAGAGCGACGCCCGCAAGGTCGAGCTCCGCACCGAGCTCGAGCTGCGCCGCGATCGCGTGGCCCCGAACGAGTACGGCGCGTTCCGACGCTGGCTCGAAGAAGCCGATCAGATCCTCCGTCAGCGCCTGGTGGTGGAGCCGCGATGAAGCACGCCCACGGATCCCCCACCACGTCGATCTCGCACGACGTCGAATCTCGGATGAACCACGAAAGTTTCGTGCCCATGCGCCACGCACCTTCGGCTTCGAGCCCCTCGAGGATCTCGAAGCTCGCCCCGCTCCGACGCACCGCGCCTCTGCTCACGGCACTCCACGCGCTGCTCGCGCTCCTCGCGCTCGCGCTCCTCGTCGGGTGCCCCCGCGGCGGCGAGACCACCCCGGACGAGCTCACCATCGAGGATCTCCGCCGGGCGGTGGCGGAGCGCCCGAACGATCCGCGGGCGGCGTTCGAGCTCGCGGTCGGGGAGCTGCTCCGTTTCGACGGCGATCCCTCGCGCGCGCGCGCCGCGATCGAGCGCGCGATCGCGCTCGACGGCGACTCGCCTGCGCCGCAGCTGCTCTCCGCCCTCGAAGCCCATCAGCACGGCGACTTCGATCGTGCGCTCGACGGCTTCCTCGGCACCCTCGAGCGCTCGACCCACGGTCCCTTCACGGAGCTCGCGGCGGCCGGCGTGGAGGAGCTCGCGGAGCTCGCGCCGGGCTTCGCCGAACGGGTTCCCGCGCGCCTGTCGCCGGTGCTCGCGCGGCTCCCGCTGCCCGCGCGCCACACCGCGACCGACGTGCTCACGGAGCTCGCGTACCGCGCGGGCGACGTCGGACGCGTGCGCGAGCTCGCCAGCGCAAGCGGCTGCGCGACCGACTGGCGTGTGATCGGTCCCTTCGGACCGCGCGACCTGCTCGGCTTCGACACCCGCTTCCCCGCCGAGGCCGCGGGCCCGCTTGCGGAGCGCTACGACCTCGGGCCCGGCCGCGGCGAGCAGCCGACCCGGACCCACGAGGCGCGTGGTTGCGCGGTGCACCTCGGCGGCGGCGCGATCGGCGCGGGCGGCGTGACCTACGCGGAGACCTTCGTGGAGATCGCGCAGGGTGGTCCGCAGACGCTGCGGCTCGAGACGCCGAACGCGGTCGAGGTGCGCATCGACGGCGAGCCTGTGATCCGCCTCGATCACCGCCGCGAGACGATGCGGCGCGTGACCTACCACCCGATCGAGCTGTCCGCGGGGCGGCACGAGATCGAGGTGAAGGTCGCCACGCGGCACCCGAACCCGATCCTCGCGATCTCGATCGCGCCGGGCCACGCCGATCCGACGCTCCCCGGAGGGGAAGATCCGTGGAGCACCTACGTCGCAGCCTCCACGCTCTTCGCGCGCGGCGCGGTGGTCGACGCGCGCGAGCGGCTGCGGCCCGCGGGCGCGGCGGCCCAAGAGGGCTCGGCGACGATGCGCATCCTGCAGTCCGCGGTCGCGCTCGCCGATCCGATGGTGACCGACGACATGCGCCGCGACCGCGCGCGCGACTACCTGCGTGCGGCGGGCAACAAGGACGCCGAAGCGTGGTTCCCGGTCTTCCAGCGTGCGCGCCTCGAGGCCGCGGAAGGTCGCGACCAAGAGGCGATCGCGATCCTGCGCGAGGCGAACGGCCGTTGGCCCGCGGTGCTGCCCTTCAAGCTCACGCTGCTCGAGCTGCTGCTCGGGCGCGGCTGGGACGACCAGGCGGACGCGCTCGTGGCGTCGGCGCGCGAGGCGGTGCCGGGCGCGTGCTCGCCGATCCGGGGCGCGCTCGTGCTCGCGCAGCGCCGCGATCGCATCGACCTCGTCGATCGCCACGTCGAAGAGCTGCTCGCGTGCGACGCGCGCGCGGGCGAGCGGTATCAGATCTTGGTCGCGGGGCGCCGCTGGGACGACGCGGAGCGCGAGCTCGCGCGGCTGATCGCGCTCGAGCCGATCCAATCGCGCGATCGTTTCTTGCCGAGCCGCCTCGATCTCGCGGAGAGCCGCGCGGATCGCGACGCGGTGATGCGGGTGCTCGAAGAGATGCGCGCGCGCTCGCCGCGCTCGCCGACGAGCTGGCTGAGCCTCGCGGATCGCGCGCTCGCGGAGGGCGATCGCAGCCGCGCGCTCGAAGTGTTGAGCGCCGCGATCGCGCAGGAGCCGACCGACATGGCGGACCTGCGTCGCGTGCGCACCGCGCTCGGTGGCGCGTTCGAGCTGGAGGCGTTCCGCGTGCGCGGCGAAGAGGCGATCTCGGCCTACCGCGAAGCGAACGCGAGCTACGACCAACCGCAGGTGCTCGTCTTCGACTACTCGGCCATCCGGGTCTTCGAGGACATGTCGTCGCTCCAGCTCGTGCATCAGATCTACGAAGCGC
This sequence comes from Myxococcota bacterium, assembly GCA_025453555.1. Taxonomy (GTDB): domain Bacteria; phylum Myxococcota_A; class Polyangia; order Polyangiales; family Houyiibacteriaceae; genus JACKEH01. The sequence goes on from JALOQC010000343.1 coordinate 6,250, forward strand.
GCAGCGACGAGGCGATCGACGAGCTCGGCGAGTTCGAGCCTCCGGGCGGCGCGTACCTGCTCACGCTGCAGACCATCAAGCCCGACGGCGCGCGGCTCGAGCCCGAGCTCATCGAAGGCAAGGACACCATCTCGCTGCCGAGCCTCGCGATCGGTGATCTCGTGGAGATGGAGTACGTGCGGGTGCTCGATCCGCCGGCGGGTCTTCCGAACGGCGTGCTCGGCGATCGTTTCTACTTCGCGAGCTACGAGGTGCCCTTCTTCCGCAGCGAGCAGGTGTTGATCACGCCGCCCGGCGTCGAGGTCACCGTCGATCCGCGCGGTCCTGCGCCCGAGACGCGACAGAGCGCGGGCCCCGACGGAACGCCCGAGGGGACGATCGTCCGTCGCTGGCGCGTCGATCGCAGCGTGCCGCTGGTGCCCGAGCCCGCGAGCGTGAGCGCGCGCGAGTACCTGCCCTCGATCAACTGGTCGGTGAACGCGAGCTGGGGCTCGTTCCTCGACGGCCTGCGCGACGTGCTCGCGGATCGCGACGTGATCGATCCGGCGGCGGTGCGGCTCGCCCGCCAGGTCGCGGGCGAGGGCGACGATCGCACGCGCGCGGAGCGGCTCTACCGCTGGCTCCTCGACGAGACCGAGAACAACGACGACGTCTTCGGCGAGGCGCCGGTGATGGTCGCGCAGCGCACCGGCAACCGCGTGCGCATGCTCCACTACCTGCTCGGGCTGGTGGGCATTCGTTCGGATCTGCTCGTCGCGCGTGGGCTCGGCAACGATCAGACGCGCTCCGAGGTCGCCGACGAGGAGACGTACACGAACCTCGTGCTCCGGCTCGGGGCGGGCGCCGAAGCGATCTACCTGCAGCCCACCGCGCGCGGTGTTCCGTTCGGCTACCTGAACCCCGCGCTGCGTGGACAAGACGCGCTCGTGCTCACCGCCTCGTCGCGTGACGGCGTGCAGCGCGTCGAGCTGCCGGCGAGCCTCGGTCCCGCGGACTCGGTGCTCAGCGACTCGCGGCGCGTCGAGATCACGGCGCGCGTCGCGCGCGACGGCGGCGCGGAGGTGGAGATCGTCGAGACCTTCCGCGGCGTGGAGGCGATCGGCTGGCGCAACGACCTCGTGAGCATGATCGTATGTGTTCTCGTGTTTAGTTTAGTGTATGCTTATTTTGGTGTATTGCTTTTGTTT
>JALOQC010000344.1 GCA_025453555.1 Myxococcota bacterium
TCGCACGCGATCGCGAGCCCGGTGCGCGCGGCCTCCACGTCTCGTTCCGCCAGCGCGGCGCGGGCGTGCGCGGCGGCGTCGTCCCATCGGCCGAGACCCGCAGCGTGCCAGGCCGCCACGAGCCGAACCGCAGGTGCCGAGGGGGCCTCGCGCAGCAACTCGTACACCAGCTCCGTCGCTTCGTCGTGCGCCCCGCCCGCGACGTGCAGCGTCGCGATGCGCAAGCGCGCGTCGAAGCCGACCAACGGATCGTCGACCGCCGCGAGCAGGTCCACGAGCGCGAGCTGCGCGCGGCCGGCCTCTGCGTGCAGCGCGCCGCGCACCACGCGCGCCACGCGGTGGTCCGGATGATCGAGCAGCACGCGCTCGGCTTGCTCACGCGCCGCGATCGGGCGGCCGAGGCGGAGCTCGCAATACCCGAGCAGCGCCCGCGCCCGCGCGAGGCCCTCGCCCCGCTCGAGCTGCGCGAGGCGGACGAGCTGGGCGCGGGCCTCGGTGAAGAGCCCGTCACGGATGCGCACGTCGGCGAGGTTCCGTCGCGCCGCCACGAGGCCGGGGTCGATCGAGAGCGCGCGCTCCCAGGCGTCCGCCGCAGCCGCCCGATCGCCGCGCGCTTCGAGCACGACCCCGAGCCCCGACCAAGCTTCGTCGAACGCGGGATCGAGCGCGATCGCGGTGCGTAGCTCGTCCTCTGCGCCGTCGAGATCTCCACGCCGCAGCAGCACGAGTCCGAGGTTCGCGCGGGGCTCGGCGAAGCGTGGGTGGTACTCGAGCGCGAGTCGGAAGCGCGCCTCCGCCGCGTCGAGGTCGCCTGCTTCGAGGAGCACGACCCCCTCGCGGTTGTGGTCGACGGCAGGGGGCGGGAGATTGCCTCCGCGGACGCACGCGGTGGTGAGGAGAAGCACGAGAGCGAGTCGCATGGGGCCCGCTCTTCGTGCCGGCCGCGCGCCAGTTGCGTCCGTTCGACGCACGGCCCTCGACTCGCGGCTCCCGCGACGGTCGACGAACGTCGGTTCGCCAGTTGCGTCCGTTCGACGCTCGGCCTCGCGGCTCCCGCGACGCTCGACGAACGTCGGGTCCGCGGGTCCGGCAGACGATCGACTTGCCCGCGTCGCGCCCGGACCCACGACTCGGGAGGTCTCGACGACGCCGACCCGTCGCCGAAGCAACCCGCTTTCAGTCCGCGCAGCAGCGGAAGCCGGTCGAGTAATCGCGGTGCCCGACGTCGTGGGCGGTCGTGCGGTAGAGGCAGCCCGGTCCGTTGCGCACGGTGTCGACGTAGAAGCCACCGCGGAAGGTGCCCGCAGGGTCGGCCGTCCATTCGTGGAGGTTCCCCATCAGATCGAGCACGCCCTCCGCGCTCTCGCAGCCCGCGTGATCGCCCGTGCGCGCGAGCCCGTCGGGGAGCTGGTTCAAACACGGATGATCGAGCATCGACCAGATCCAATCCGCGCTGGTGCCGAAGTACTCCACCGCCGGATGGCGGGCGCGGGCGTCGTTGCAGCGACCGGCTTCGCGGGTGTCCCCGTAGGGATAGGTGGTCTCGCTCGGGCCCTGGCACGCGCGCAGCCACTCGACGTCGGTGCACAGACGCTTGCCGGCCTCCGCGCACGCGGCCGCCGCTTGGGTCCCGCGGATGTAGCCCTGCGGCACCGCGCCGCGCAGCGAGAGCGCGCGCACGCGAACCGACGCCGGCTCGAAGTGAGGCGACCACGGCACGAGCGATCCGTCCGCGCGCACCTCGGCGAGGCTCGCTTCGAATCGATCGATGCAGAAGCTCGCGATCCGCACCATGCCGGCCGGACAGCCGCCGACCCCCGGCTCTTCGACGAGCCCGACGTTCGGCTGCGGTCGCGCGTCGGGGTCACAGCTCCACCCGCCGCCATCGAGAGCGCCACCATCGAGCGGGGGCGTGCAGCAGCGGATGTTCGAGGGACCCGGGCACAACCCCGCGGTGCTGGTGCCTTCGCAGGTCGCGACGTCGCGGCACACGCCGGACACGCCGCCCACCGAGCAGGGCGTGCCGGTCCACGGATCGCTCGCGTCGAACGTGCCTGCGTCCGTCGGGGTCGCGTCCATGCGATCGGCGTCGAAGAGATCTCCGTCGAACCGGTCGGCGTCCATGATGCTTCCGTCACGCGAGTCGGCGTCGAAGCTCGCGTCCACCGATCCGCCCGCGTCCTCGGTGGCTTCTGGGTCGGCACACGAGCCGACGAAGCAAACGACGACGAAGCCACCGACGAGCGGGCGCCACGCGCGGTGTGCGAGACGAAGCGGCACGAACGGATTCTACGCGATCGGGCATCCCGCACGCCTGCGCGTGCACACGAAGGATCGAATCGGCGTTCGCACGCTCGTGCGCGTTCACTGGCCATGCGTGCAAACGGGGACGCATCACCGCGCGCGCGATCACCCCGCGATGCAACGTTCGCGCGCTTCGCGGGGGTGCGCGCGGAGGGCGGCGCGGCGGAGGCTCCGCACGACGTCGGCGTTCCAGAGCGAGAGCAGCGGACGCTCGTCGAGACGCCCGGCCGCGGGGTGCTCGTAGTCGATCGGGCGCACCGTGCCGTCGGGATCGACGACGGCTTGTTCGAAGGCCATGCGGCACGGACGGAAACACGCGCGGTTGGCGAAGTCGTCCGCGTGGCGGAACGCGCGCGCGCTCGGGTCCACGCAGGAACAGCGCGCGGGTGTCTCGAGGTGATCGACGAGCCGTACCCGCGTGCCGTCGAGGAGCGCGCGAACCTCGGCCATCGCGCCGCGGACCGTGGGCGCGTCGGGAGGCATGAAGAGCTCGCGCGCGGCGTGCGAGACCCCGACCGTCTCTTCGATCTTCAGCCAGTCCACCCCGAGCTCCACGCAGCGTCGCGCGAGCGCGGGAAGCTCGGGCACCAGGCGCCGCGTGAGCACGGCCGAGATCCCGACCCGAAGATCCGCGCCGCGCTCCCGCGCGCACACCGCGTGCGCGACGTTCGCGAGCACCACGTCGAAGCGACCGCCGAGTCGGATGAGCTCCTGCGTCTCCTTCGTCGCGCCGTCGAGGCTGATCGCGAGGCTCGTGACGCCGTGATCGACGAGGCGCGCGATCGTCGGCTCGGTGAGCCGCACGCCGTTCGAGAGCAGGTGGACGTCGAGCCGCCCCGGTCGCGTCGCGCGTTCGGTCTGGATCGTCCGTACGATCGAGAAGAAGTCCGGGTGCACGAGCGACTCGCCGCCGTGCGAGAAGCCGACGTAAGACACGCCGCGAAACGCCTCGCGCAGCGCCTCGATCACCCACGGCGCCATCGTGCGCGCGCTGCCGTCTGCCGTGCGCGCCGGTGCGCCGGTGATGCAGTGCACGCAGCGGAGGTTGCAGCGCTCGGTGAGGGTCAGGTAGAGCCGCGAAGGCAAGGTCGGCAGCTCGTCCCACCCTTCGACGAAGGCCTGCGCGACGAGCGCCTCGCCTTCGTCGCGGATCGCGCGCCAGGTCTCCCGCGCGAGGTCGCTCGGGCGGCGCGCGAGCACGATCGCGGACCGAGGACCGAGCACGACGACGGGGGATTCGGTCACGGCTTCGTCGGCGGTGGGTGCGTCACGTCGGTCGTCGAGAGGCGCACGCTCGATCCGCGCGTCGGCGTGGACGAGCAGCACGTCGGCGTCCGGCGGCGCGCCGCTCGGGAGCGCGACGCGGACCTCACGATCGCCGCGGTGCACGAGCACGTCCACGATCGCGTCGCCGTGGGTGCGACGAAACGCGAGCACGTCGCGCAGCCGCGCGCCGCTCGGATCGCGCGCTTCGAGCGGCACGTGATCGCCGCGACGGATCGCCTCGTGGGAGCGGCGCAGCGCGAGCGCGTCGCGGAAGAGCGCGTGCGTCGCGGCGTCCCACGCCGTCTCGTCCACCTTCGCGTGGTCTGCGCGGTCTGCGTGATCCGCGTCTGCGACCTGCGCGTGATCCGCATCGCTTGCATGGTCCCCGTGGCTCGCATGCGTCGCCTGGCTCGCGTGCGTGGCGTGGTCCGCGTCCGGCCACGGCATCGGCATCCGATCCGGCCACACGTCCTCGTAGCCGCGCTCGTCCTCCGAGAAGAGCCCGACCTCTTCGCCGTAGAGCAGCATCGGGATCTCGGGCCGCAGGGCGACCACGAGGTGGGCGAGCCGCGCGAGCTCCGCGTCGCGCAGGGTGGTGCGCGTGCGTGGGTGATCGTGGGTGGTGCAGAAGCCGAGGCGCGTGAAACCCTCGCCGCGCGAGAGGCGCGCGCGCGCGTCGCGCCGCGAGAGCTCCGTCGCGTCGAGCTCGCCCTTCAAGAAGGCGATCAGGTTCTCCCGCGTCGAGAGCTCGGTGCCCGCGTGCAGCAGCGCGCCGTCCGCTTCGCACCACGACGCGACGTGATCGGTGACGACTTCTCCGAACACCAACGCGTCCGCGTTCTCTTCGCGCGCCGCCGTCACGATCGCGGCGAGCATCGCCTTCGGAAGCTCAGCCGCGGCGTCGATGCGGAAGCCGTCGACCCCGAAGCGCGTCCAGCGCCGCACCACCTGCACGGCGAAGTCGTGCACGGCGGGCTCGTCGACGTTCAGCAGCGGCTCGCGCCACGCGCCGTTCTGGTAGTAGCGGTAGCCCGGCTCGAGCCCTTCGGTGAAGGGGTGCGCCACGACGTGGAACCACGCCGCGTAGGGGGACGCGCGGCCGCGATCGCGTACGTCGAGGAAGGGCGCGAACTGCCGCGAGACGTGGGTGAAGGGAAGATCGAGCAGCACGCGCAGTCCGCGCGCGTGGGCGGCGTCGAGCAACGCGCGCAGCGCCTCGTCGCCGCCGAGCGCGGGATCGACGTGCTCGAAGTCGCTCACGTCGTAGCGATGCGCGGACGGTGAGACGAAAGGAGGCGTGAGGTGCAGGGTGTCGACCCCGAGCGACACGAGGTGATCGAGCGAGGCGATCACGCCGCGCAGATCGCCGCCGCGCCGGCGCTGCTCGTCGAAGCGTGGATCGCCGACGAGGCGCTCGGGGGTCGGCGTGGGATCGACGAAACGATGCCAGCCGTCCGCGCGCCGGAAACGATCGAGGAAGATCGTGTAGACGACCGCGTCCTTCCACCACGCGGGCACGCGACGCGCGAGGGTACGCGGCTCCACCGAGAGCGCTTCGGCGCCGCGCCCGACGAGCGTGCCGTCCGCGAGCTCGAAGAGGTACTCGACGCGTCGAGCGCTCGTGGGGATCGCGAGCTCGAAGTCGACGTGCGAATCGAGACCGCGCAAGTCGTGGGAGTTCGTTGCGTCGGCGTCGCGCGAAGCGACACGTCGCATCGGCGCGCGCACGAAGCCGTGCCCTTCGTTCCAGCGCAGCACGAGCGATTCACCAGCCGACGAGACGTGCGCGCGACGCACGGAGGCGCGCACCACGAGCCGCCCGTCGTCGCGCACGAAGAGCCACGGCGGGGTCGGCGCGTGCAGGAGCGGCTCGTCGGTCCCGCCCACCACGAGCACCGAGTTCTCGACGCCGTCGACGACCTGCGTGCGGAGGTTCTCGTGGTGGAGATGCCAGCTCCGATCGTCGTAGACGAGCTTGTAGCGGTACACGCCGGGCGCGAGCGGGAGCTCGACCTCGAAGGCGTTGCTCGCGTTCCCGACGTGCGTCGTCCGCACGAACGAGATCGGGTCGGCCCACGCGCGCACCTCGCCGCGGAGCTCCACGAAGGAGGTTCCGCGGGTCGGACGGTGGCGTAGGACGACCCGGTGCATGGACCTCTCGACCGTTGCGCGGCGAGCGCTCGTCGTCGACCCGCGAGCCTCGAGCTCGCGTGGAGATCGGTGTTCGACGAGCGCGTGGCGCCACGCGCGCGATCAGAACGGCTGCTCGGCCTCGAGGACGTAGTTGCGACCGCCGTTGTTGTCCCAGACCTCGCTCTGCGTCGCGCCCTCGGCGAAGCCGTGGCGGTAGACGATCGCGTACTCGAAGCGCTGCGTCGGCTCGGGGATGTCGAGCTCGATGCGCCAATGTTCGAAGTCGTGCTGCCCGTCGATCACCGGCTCGAGCGGGTTCACGAACCGGAATTGATTGGGCCCCGAACCGATGCCGGACCAGTTCGTGGTCTGCCAGCCGTCGGTGGTCCAGACCATCGCGAGCTCCTTGTCCCAATCGAGGTTGGCGACGCGGAAATCGAGGATGCCCTGCACGCCGTCTTGGCCGACCGTGACCTGACCCTCGGGCGTCCACCAACGCGAGACGATCGACCACGGACCGATGGCGGCCGGGTAGAGATCGCCGCCGTTGTCGTCGAACCAGGTGCGCTTGCGCCACTCGCCCGCCGCGCCGTCGTAGTACCAGGTGCCGTCCTCGTACCAAGCGTCGAAGGTGAGGATCGAGCCGTCCCAACTCCGCACGCGCACCGGCACGTGCCACTCCTCGCGGCCGTCGTCGTAGGTGCGGACGTAGTGGCCGGTCGCGGTCTGCGGCGCGCGGTAGCCCGGCAGGCGGTAGACCACGCCGACCTTCTTGTCGTCGAGGTTCGCGCCCGGCACCGGCTGCACGAAGAGCTGGATGAAGAACTCGTAGTCGGTGCAGCCGCCGCGGAAGCCGCAGCCGGTGACCTGGGTCCAGTACTTCTGGTCGTAGCGGACCATGTGGGTGTTGCGCGTGCCGCGCTCCTGCGCCCACGAGCGGATGTTCGAGTTGATCAGCTCCGCTTCGGCGGCGCCGACGACCTCGGTCGCGCAGCCGCTCAGGACCTGTCCGCTCGCGAGCACGATCGCGCCCGCCGCCGCCGCGCCGCGCACCAGCTCACCGCTGCTGCGGAAGCGCCGCATCATCCACTCGACCGCTTCGCCGAAGCTGCTCGTCTCGTTCTCTTTCATGGTGCCCCTCCCAGTTCGGTGCCGACGACGTCGGCTTCGTGTCGACCATGCGTAACTCTGTCGTGAGTCACTCCAATCGACCTACCACGCGACCAGGCGCCGCGCCCGTGACAGGCTCGAGAATTTTCGCGAGCAATGTTCGCCACTTACGTGTCGTCGGGCTGTGCAGGCCCCGTACGCCAGAACTTCCGAGGACCTGCGCGCTCGAAGCCCCGCCCCGTCTCCCTCGGGGTCTGGGCCTCACGCGCCGCGCAGATGACGAACGGCGAGCTGGTCGACGGAACCCCGATGGTGAGCCCCGTGGATCTGGTGCGGAGCGGGCGGCTCGTGCGCGTGGTCGACGAGCTGCATCCGTGAGGAGCTGCGCAAGCATTCAATCGAGAAAGACGTCGACGCGAGGAGCGCGTCTCTCCAGGTTCCTCACCCCGGGAGCATCGAGGTTCGCTCCGGCGGCTTCGGGGCGATCGAGCGGCGCTCTTCTTTTGTCGCGTCGTCGACGATCTCGAGGGCGCGGGCGGCGCGGACGTCTTTCTGGCCGAGCGAGGCTTGATCGACGACCTGCACGGTGTGGAGGCG
>JALOQC010000032.1 GCA_025453555.1 Myxococcota bacterium
CTCGGACGTGGCGCTCGACTTCCAGTGCAGCCGCGCGCCGATGGCCGGCCCGATGGGCATGCAGGTCGCGGTGCCCTACCCGCCCGTCGCGATCCTCACCTTCGACGACGAGGCGATGGAGCACCCGGCGCTCTACCGCATCCCCACCGCGGTCTGGCCGTTCAGCTCGACCCTCGCGCTGACGACCGCCCCCGAAGGCGTGAACGTCGAGGTGCTCGGCCGCACGAGCGACAACTCGTGGCGCGACACCGCCGCGAGCGTGCAGCTTCGCCCGCGTCATCCGCGCGAGTGGCGTCCGAGCGGCGACCTCGGGCCCTTCCCCGTCCTCGTGGCGATCTCGGGTGAGCTCCCGAGCGCGTTCTCGGAGGGCATGAGCAGCGCCGAGGGTCAGCCCGCCGGTCGCACCTCGAGCGACGGCGACGTGCGCGTGCTCGTGAGCGGCACGGGCGCGTTCCTGCGCGACGAGTTCATCCCGCAGGCGGGTCCGGACGGACAGCGTCAGCTCAGCGGTGGTCTGGCGTTCGCGCTCAACGCGATCGACTGGCTCGCGGTCGACGATCAGCTCATCGCGATCCGCGCCAAGAACGTCGAGGACCCGGCGCTCGAAGTGCCGGCCGCAGTGAGCTCCGCCGAAGAGGCCGCGCTCGAAGCCGAAGAAGAGGCGATGGGCGCCGCGCAGCAGGGCGACCAAGAGGGCACCGAGAACGCGATCGCGCAGCGCGAAGCGGCCCTCGAGGAGCGCAAGGAAGCCATGAAGGCGTGGGACTCGAAGAAGTCCGCGTACCGCTGGCTCAACACGCTCGGCATCCCGTTCGCGTTCGCGCTCTTCGGGGTGCTGCGCTGGCGGGCCCGCAACGCGCGCCGCAAGACCCTCACGATCTGATCGCACGATCCGAGCGAGCCCGCGCGAACGAAGCTTCGACGCGTGGGTGAGCTCGCTCGCGAGGCCCCCGCGTACGGCGCGTGAGGCGAGCGAGCCCCGCGCCCAAAGCCGCGGCGCGAAGTACCCAGATTCCCGAAGCACCGATCCGAAAGAGTTCGAGGACGCCATGAGCAGTCAGAGCAAGCTCGTCGCCGCGCTGGTCGCCTTCTTCGTGTTGGCCGGAGGCGCGACCTACGTGATCGTGAAGCGCTCCGGCGAGGAAGAGACGCAGGTCGCCGAGCAAGACCTGCCGACGCTTCCCGAGATCGATCGCGAGGCGATCACCACGCTCGTGATCACGCGACCTGCGCCAGAAGAAGGCGGCGCGGCGGAGACGGTGCGGCTCGAGAAGCGCGGTGAGACCTGGCACGTGGTCGCGCCGGTCGAGGCGCTGGCCGACTCGAACGCGGTGGACACCGCGCTCTCGCGGCTCGACGAGCTCGAGATCACCGGCATCGCAGCGACGAACCCCGACAACCACGAGCGGCTCGAGGTCTCGGACGCCAAGGCGATCCGCGTCGAGGTGATGGCCGGCGACGAGACCGTGATCACGCTGCTCGTCGGCGCGTACCGCGGTCGCTCGACGATGGCGCGTCTGCCCGACGACGATCGCGTGCTCGCGCTCAAGGGCAGCATCAAGTTCGCGTTCAACAAGGCGCTCAAGGACTGGCGCGACAAGCGCATCCTCGACGAGGCCGCCGAAGAGGTGGTGGCGGTGCGCTTCGAGAGCACGAACGGGACGTTCTCGTTCGCGCGCGACGCGGCGGGCGCGTGGGTCCAGGCCGAGGGCGAGGCGCCGATCGAGCGCTTCGGGAGCACGAAGGTGCAGAGCCTCGTGTCGAGCCTCGCGAACATGCGCGCGGTGGACTTCGCGGCGGCGGACGTGACGGCCTCGGCCGCGGGCTTCGATGCGGCGACCGGCACGGTGACGCTTCAGATCCGCGAGGGCGGAGACGAAGCCGCAAGCGCGGAAGCTGCCGAGGCTGCCGAGGCTGCCGAGGCTGCCGAGGCTGCCGAGGGCGCGGAAGGTGCCGAAGCTGCCGAGGGCGCGGCGCCGGCGCCGAGCGTGCCGACGCGCACCGTGCGCGTGCAGATCGGCGCCTCCCGCGAAGGCAACGAGTTCTACGTGCGCCGCGAGGGCGACGCGACGATCTACGTGATCTCGCAGTACCTCGCCGACCGTGCGCGTCCGGCCGCGAGCGCGTTCCAGGACGCGGAGCCGGGCGCGGAAGGCGCGAGCGAGATGGCGCCCGAGATGCCGCCCGGGCTCGGTCTCGGGGGTCCGGGTGGTGGGCTCGGCGGGCCGGGCGGCGAGCTGCCGCCGGAGCTGATGGAGCAGATCCAGCGTCAGCTCCAGCAGGCCGCTTCGATGATGTGACGACGGGTGTGAGCGGTCGCGCGGTTACGCGCATCGCTCGAGTCGGCGACGCGCGCGGTGGTGGTAGCCTCGCCGCGTGCTGTCTGGGGCCACGCTCGAGAGTCTGCGTCGCGCGGCCGACGAGCTCTGCGCCGTCACCATCGAGCGCGGTGATGGGGGAGCGAGTGGCTTTCTCTCACACGTCGACGAGCACGCGCTGTACGTCGCGCCGACGGCCGCGACGTCGCTCGCCGCCCGAGAGGGTGCGTGGACGATCACCGAGTCCCGACACGCATGGAAGCTTCGCGCCCACGGGGCGCGCGCGACGGATGACGACACGCTCGCGTTTCCGCTCGAGTCGATCCGGTGGTGGCCGTCGAGCGTCGAGCGTCGAGCGGACCTCAGCTCGTTGCTCCTCGCGTGTCCCGTCGGCGCCCTGGACTTGCAGGTGTTCCCCGTCGTCGCGCTGGAACCTTCCGCGTGCGTCGTCGAGTCCTCCACGGCGTTGCCGGTCGGCCACGTGCTGCCATACGTGGAGCTGGTCGGAGATCTCGGCGTTCTGCGCGTGGCGCGCGCCTCCGTGGTGCACGTGTCACCGTGGTGGAGCGATCGCGGAACCGAGCGCTTTCGAATTCGCTGCGAGCTCGAAGCACGTCCCGTCGTGCCGACGTGGGAGTACGACGTCGTCGACGACCCCGCGACCGTCGACCACGTCCTCGACCTCGCGGCGATGCTCGCCAGGCCGCTCCGCCGCGATCACCAAGAGGTCGCGCGACTCGAACGCATCACGACCGATGCGATGTTCGTCGACACCGATCTGGATCTGAGAGGATCGACGCCGCTCAACTTCGAGCTGTTCGGGCTCTTGTACGAGCTCGTGGTTCGGCCCCGGACGCCGCGCGAGCTCACCCGTCCACTGCTGCTTCGACGACGGCGATTCCGCAGCGAGGCGCGCGCCCCCGTCGATCCGGCCATCGCGCTCTCCCTCGAGTTTCGTCACCCGGTCGACGACGAAATGCTCGATCTCGCGGTGGTCGATCTGAGCCAAGGGGGCGTGGCGTTTCGAGCGAGCGACGTGCTGTTGTGGGAAGGAATGCCGATCCGTGGCGCCCGGCTCCGCAGCGAGGTAGGGCGCATCGATCTCGGGATGCTCGAGGTGCGCGGGGTCTCGGCGAACCGGGCGCACGCACGAATCCTCGACGACCGCGCGCTCGGCGACGTGCGCTTCGGGCACCTGCTCGCGCGCCTCCGACACCCGGAGCTCGCCCCCCACGACGGCGCGACCTTCGACGCGCAGCTCTCGCTCTACCGCGAGGCCGGTCTGGTGATGCCCTACATGGCGGACCGCCTCGCGCACACGAAGGAGCGCGCCGTGCACGCGTGGCGCGTCGCTCACGCTTCGGCGCCGGACCAAGCGTTCTCGTTCGCGCGCTACGAAGAGGGCGAGGCCGTGGCGAGCGTCAGCGCGCTGCAGGCGTGGGACCGGACGTGGCTTGCGCAGCACCTCGCCGCCCGCCGCAACCGGAGGGGTTGCTCTCCTGGCGAGCTCTTCCTGGCGGCCCTCGATCACTTGGTGCTTCGCCCGGACTGTCGGCGGATGGTCTTCTTCACCACGGTCGCGAACGCGAAGATGAACGGAATCCAAGAGCGCTTTCGCACCCTCACGGGGACCCCAGAGGCGCTCGCTCAGTTCCGCGTCCGAGCGTGGCTCGTGCAACCGCACGGAGCCTCCGGCGAATGGACTCGCTCGGCGACGGAGAGCGACCTGCGCACGCTCGAGAACGCCGCACGTCGCGAGCTCGGCGACCTCCCGATGCGCGCGTTGAGCTTCGACGCGGAGCACGCGCGACTCGAGCGCCTCGGGGCAGCGTTCGATCGCGTCGGGCTGCGGCGGGGTCGTCGCATCGACGTCGTCGAGTCGGCAGAAGGAATCGCGCGCTTCGCGTTGATCACCGAGCGCTGCGAGCCGGGACTCTGCGTGCCGGGGCTCGTCGACGCGACGTGGGTTCTCCCGCTCCACCTCGATCGCACGGGCGATCCCCGAGGCCCGACGGACAATCGCGGCGATCGGGGCGCGCGGGACGCTCGCGCACGACTGGTCGACGCCATCCACGCCCTGCCGCTCGACACGTTCGATCGGCAACGGCTCTTGCTCGTGCCGAACACGACCGAAGCGCCGACGCCCGACGCAGAGCATGCGTTCGACGCGAACGTCTACGTGTTCAACCGCGCGGGTCTTCGTCGTTACGTCGCGTTCCTCACGGAAGCGTTCGGAGAGATCGGCGCGCGCGCGCGCGCACGAGAGGGATCATGACCGCGTACAGCCTGCGAACCTTCGACTCCCCCGAACGCGAGCTCGAGCGCCTGCGCGCGCAGGTGCGGGCCGGCCTCGCGACCGAAGCGCCGGTTTACGAGCGCCACGGTCTGCTCGCGACGGGCGACGTGATCGACGTCGGAGCCGGCTCGGGCGAGCCCGCACGATGGATGCGCAGCCACGGTCTGCACGTCACCTGCGTCGACCTCGACCCGGCCATCCTCTCGCACGCCCCGTCGGATTCGCCGCGTGTCGTCGCGCGCGGAGACGCCTTACCGTTCGCGTCCGCCACCTTCGGGGGCGCGTTCTCGCGGTTCCTCCTCCAGCACGTGCCCGATGCCGCCGCGGTCGTGAAGGAGCTCGTACGAGTGGTTCGTCCGGGAGGTCGCGTCGTGGTGATGGACACCGACCTGCGGACCTTCCTCGCTCATCCGCGCGTGCCTTCGAGCGAGCTCGCCCGCGAGCGTTGGCTCGCCCACGCGCGCGAACGCGACGCCGATCCTTTCGTCGGCGTGCGCTTGCGGAGCTTGGTGATCGACGCGGGATGCGCCGACGTGAGGACCGACGTCCTGACGATCTCGAGCGACACGATCGGCCGAGGAGCGTTCGCCGACGTCGCGCTCTCACCTCACGCACGGGTTCTGTTTCGAGGAGAAGAGGCCCTGCTCGCAACGGCAGAACGAGAATTGAGCGACTGGGTCGACCGCCCCGACGCGTTCGGTGTCGTCTCGCTCTTCGTCGCGTCGGGGAGGGTCGAGTGAGCGACTCGGGCGCCGAGCCGGAGAGCATGGATCGCGCTCTCCCCGCGGATGCGACGAGCTTCGACACGAGCGCGGGCACGACGAGCGCGGGCACGACGAGCTCCGACACGACGAACGTGGATCGCGCCGAGATCCACGCTGCCTTGCTCGCACCGTTCGCGGAGGAAGCGGCCAAGGTCGTCTCCCCCGCCGCGATGGCAGAGATCTTCCGCAAAGCGAACGTCGCGCCCAGCGCGCTCGCCGACAAGTCGGCGTGGGTCTCGCTCGAGACGCTCGAATCGTTCGTTCGGGAGACCCAAGCCGCAGTCGACGATCCGACGTTTCTCAGTCGCGCTTCCAGGCTCTCGTTCACCGAGAAATACCTCGGTCCGCTCCGAACCGTGCTGCGCGCGATTGGTTCGCCACGCGCGGTCTACGAGCAGACTCCAGGGATCATCTCGCGCTTCAACAAGGTGGGTGATTTTCAGCTCGAGTCCGTACGCCGCGGCGAGGTCGTCCTCGTGTACCGCCCGCTCCCGGGCGCGAGGATCGAGACCGAACCCCTCATTTGCCGCGGACGTTCGGAGAACTTGGCCGCCGTGCCGACGGTGTTCGACCTCGCACCGGCGACGATCGAGCACGATCGATGTCTGCACCGAGGCGACGACGCGTGCGTCTATCGAATCCACTACACCGAGCCCAGCTCGAAGTGGCGCTCACGGCTCGCGTTCGTCTTGGGGATCGCGGCGGGGATCGGGCTGTCCATCTACCTCGGCGCCGCGTGGTGGTTGTGCGTGGGCTTCGTGCTGGTCCTCGCCATCGCCTTCCACGGCGCGGCACGCACGGTCGAGCTCCGCGAAGAGCTCGCCCAGAGCGCCTCCGTCGTCACCGAGCAACAAGACGCCCTCGTCCGCTCCACCATCGCGAACGAAGAGCGCTTCGCCGAGCTCCTCGAAGCGAAGACCGCCGTCGATCGCCAGGTCGAAGAGCGCACCGCCGAGCTCTCCGCCACCAGCGCGCGGCTCGCGGAGACGCTCGATCAGGTCCAAGCGCTCGATCGCGCGAAGACCGACTTCTTCGCGAACGTGAGCCACGATCTGCGCACGCCGTTGACGCTGATCCTCTCGCCGCTCGAGTCGCTGCGGCGCGGCGAGACGCCGCCGGGGGGAGAGCAGGCGGCGTTCGAGTCGATGCACCTCGCGTCGCGTCGACTGCTCGGGCTCATCGACCGCCTGCTGGATCTCGCGAAAGCCGACGCGGGGCGCGAGCGCCTCGAGCTCCGCTCCACCAGCCTGCGCTCGCTGCTCGGCGCGCTGCACAAGTCCTTCGCGCCGGCCGCGCTCTCTCGTGGCGTGGAGCTCTCGATCGACACCGACGTCGAGGTGCCGGTGGAGCTCGATCTGCGCTGGGTCGACTCCGCGCTCTCGAACCTCGTGGCCAACGCGATGCGCTTCGCGCGCACGCGCATCGCGATCCGTGCGCGGGACCTCGGGGGCGAGATCGTGCTGGAGGTGGAGGACGACGGACCCGGCATCCCGCCGGCCGATCGCGCGGTGATCTTCGAGCGCTTCGGGCAGGCGTCGGCGGAGACGCGCAAGCGCAGCGGCACGGGCCTCGGCCTCGCGATCGTGCGCGAAGCGGCGCGCTTGCACGGCGGACAGGCGAGCGTCGAAGAGAGCTCGCTCAGCGGCGCGCGTTTCGTGCTGCGGCTCCCGCGTCGCGTCGCCACGCACGCGCCCGAGGCGATCACGGCAGCCGCGACGACCTCCGAGGTGACCACCGACGCGACGACCGCTCCGTCTCCGCTCGCGACGCCCGTGGTGCCCGCGGATCTCGAGGGGCCGGACGCGCTCGCGCCGCTCGTGCTGGTCGCGGAGGACAACCCGGAGCTGCGCCGCTTCCTCGGCCAGGTGCTCGCGACGCGCTTCCGCGTGCGTGCGGTGGTCGACGGCGAAGAAGCGCTCGCGGCCGCGGCGGCGGAGCCTCCGGATCTCGTCGTGACCGACGTCTCGATGCCACGCATCGACGGCATCGAGCTCGTGCGGCGGCTGCGCGCGACGCCCGCGACGCGCGAGATCCCGATCCTGGTCGTGACGGCGCGCGGCGAGCCGAGCGAGGTGCTCGACGGCTTCGACGCGGGCGCGGACGACTACCTGCTCAAGCCCTTCCACGGCCGCGAGCTGCTCGCGCGCATCGACGTGCAGCTTCGGCTTCGCACGCTCGCGCGCGAGCTCGCGCACCGGGAACGGCTCGCCACCCTCGGTACCCTCGCGTCGTCCGTTGCACACCATGTGCGCAACCCGCTGACGGCGCTCGTCAGCGGATTGCCCGCGATGCGCCGTCGGCTCGCGGACCAAGTGGATCCCCGCAGCCGCGAGATGCTCGACGTCTTCGTCGACTGCGCGCACCGCATCGAGCGCATCACCCTCGACCTGCTCGATCTCTCGCGCGTGGATCGGCAAGAGTTCGCGCCGTTCCGTCCGAGCGAGGGGCTCGCGGCGGCGGTTCGGCTGCTCTCTGCGCGGGTGCCGGCGGGCTTGGTGTTCGAGACCGACATCGAGGAGAGCCCACTCGTCGAAGGTCGACCCGCAGACCTCAACCACGCGTTCCTGAACCTGATCGACAACGCGGCGCGGGCGATCGGCGACGACGGCGCGCTTCGAGTGTCCGGGCGCGTCGATGCCGGCCAGTACGTGGTCTCGGTCGAAGATTCCGGGAGCGGGGTCCCACCCGAGCTCCGCGAGAAGATCTTCGAACGCTTCGTGACCACCCGCCGCCATGGCGAAGGCGCCGGCATCGGACTCGCGATCGCGCGCGACGTGGCGCGTTCACACGGCGGCGACATCTCCGTCGATCGCTCCCCCACGTTGGGTGGGGCGCGCTTCGTCCTGCGGCTTCCACTCCCAGCGGATCGACGCGAAGTGTCCCCAGGTGCCCTACTCCAAACGAGGTAGAAGCGATATCCTCCCGCAGTGACGGTCGATCCCCTGACGACGTACCCCATCTTGTACGTCGACGACGAGACCGCGAACTTGCTCGCGGTGCAGTACGCGTTCGAGGGAATTCTCCCCGTCGAGATCGCGCGATCCGGTGAGGAGGCGCTCGCGCTGCTCGAGTCGCGACGCTTCGCGGTGTTGCTCTCCGATCAACGCATGCCGGGCATGAGCGGCACCGAGCTCTGCGCGCGCGTGCGAGAACGATTCCCGGACGTCGTTCGGATCATCCTGACGGCGTACGCGGATCTCCACTCCGCGATCGACGCCGTGAACCGCGGCCAAGTGCTTCGCTACGTGACCAAGCCCGTCGCGAACGAAGAGCTCGAAGAGGTGCTGCGCACCGCGCTCGAAGCGTTCCACGCGAACCGCGCGATTCGCGAGCTGCAAGAGCGCGCGCTCCGTGCGACGCCCGCGCGCGCGCTCTCGCGGCGGCTCGCGGTGCAGCTCGCCGAGCCGCTCCGTCGGTTGCGCAGCTCGCTCGCGCACGGCGGTGATCTCGTGATCGCGCTGCAACGCGCGCACGACCCGCCGCGCCGCGAGGCGTTGCTCGCGGAGCTCCGACACTCCCGCGAGGACGCGGAGCGCGAAGTGCGCGCGCTCGAAGAGCTCCGCATCCGCCTCGACGCGGAGGTGGTGCCCGACGTCGCGCCCACGCCCGCGCTCGACCTCGCGCGCATCGCGGAGGCCGCGGTGCGGCTGCGTCGATCACGACTGCCGGAGGACGTGCGCATCACGCTCGCGGTGGAAGGCACTCCGCGCACCTTCGTGGACGCCGCGACGGTCGGCCGCGTCGTCGACGAGCTGCTGGACAACGCGGTCGCGGCGATCGCGCGCACGGGGCGCGGAGGGCGCGTCGAGGTCGTCGTCGGTGACTCGGAGTCCACCGCGTGGCTCGCGGTTCGCGACGATGGACCGGGCGTCCCCGAGCACGCGCGCATGCGCATCTTCGACCCGGGCTACTCGCTCGTCGGCGGCTCCGGCTTCGGCCTCGCGCGCGCTCGAGAGCTGGTCGAGCGCGCGGGCGGAGCCCTCGATCTGGAGCGCAGCGACCGAACGAGCTTCGTCGTGCACCTCCCGCTGGCCGAACGCGCGGCGGATCGGAGCGGCGAGTACCCGAGGAGCCAGTCGGCATGAGCGACACCCGCCCGCTCATCCTCTACGTCGACGACGAAGAGGCGAACCGCCAGACCTTTCGCTTCCTCTACGAGGAGCAGCTCCGCGTGGCGGTCGCTTCGTCGGGCGAAGAAGCGCTCGCGCGGCTCGACGAGCTGGACCCGGCGGTGCTGGTCGCCGATCAGCGCATGCCCGGCATGAGCGGCAGCGAGCTCTGCGCGCAGGTGCGCATGCGCAAGCCCGACACGCTGCGCATCATCCTCACCGCCTACGCCGACGTGAACGCGGCCGTGGACGCGATCAACCGCGGCGCGGTGCACGCGTACTTCCACAAGCCGTACAACGAAGAAGAGCTGCGCAACCGACTGTCGGACGCGGTCGCGCTCTTCGTGGCGCGGCGCGAGGTGGCGGCGCTGGAAGAGCGACTCATCCGCGACGTGCCCGAGCGCGTGGCGCGCGCGATGGCGGCGGAGATCGCGCACGAGCTCGGCAACGTGCTCACCGGTCTCGGCTTGTCGGCGCAGGTGCTCGGCGACGAGCTGACGAAGATCCGCGCGTCGGTCAGCGGTCCGGTGTCAGGCGCGGTCGAGCGCTGCATCGAGCGCAGCGATCACGTGATCGCGTGCGTCGAGCAGCTCGTCGGCTTCACGCAGCGCCTCCGGAGTGACGGCGGCGGCATGGAGCGCTGCGAGCCGCAGAAGGTGCTCCGCTCGACCGCTCGGTTGCTCGAGCCACGCGTGCGTCAAGCGTGCGCGATCGTGCTGCGCGGCGAGAGCGAAGCGACGGTCCCGATGGCGGCGAGCGCGCTCGGGCAGGTCCTCATCAACGTCGTGCTCAACGCGGCGCAGGCGATCGAACGCAGCGAACGCGAGGACGGGCTCATCGAGCTCGTGCTCGAAGACGCGGGCCACGAGATCGCGATCCACGTGATCGACGACGGCCCCGGCATCCCCGCCGCGCTCCTCGCGCGGATCTTCGAGCCACGTTTCACCACGCGCGACGGCGGCAGCGGTCTCGGCCTCGACCTCACCCGCCGCCTCGTCGAGGACGCGGGCGGCCGCGTCGAGGTGAGCTCGGTGCCCGGTCGCACCGAGATGATCGTGCGGCTGCCGCGGGTGAACGAGACGTGAGCCCGCGCGTGATGCTCGCGATCGCGGCCGCGAACGGCTTGCTCGCGGTGGGCCTCGGCGCCTTCGGCGCACACGGCCTGCGCACGCGGCTTCAATCGCTCGAAGACGGCGCGAAACGCCTCGAGTGGTGGAGCACCGCGTCGAGCTACCAGCTCGGTCACGTGATCGCGTTCGCGATCGTCGCGTGGCTGCTCACGCGCGGCCCAGAGGCCCCGGGCGCATCGGCGGTCGGCCTCGCCGGCTGGTTCTTCCTCGCGGGCGTGACGCTCTTCTCCGGCAGCCTCTACGTGATGACGCTGACCGGCATCCGCGGGCTCGGCGCGGTCACGCCCTTCGGCGGTCTCGCGTTGCTCGCGGGGTGGACGTGCCTGCTGGTCGCGGCGTGGAAGGGCGCGCCGTAGGTCCTCGCTGCACCGCACGCTGCGACGAGATCACTCCGCGACCGAGATCGCGCAGTAACCGAGATCACGCTGCGGCGCGCGTCAGTACGCGTACGGGTCGAGGACGTGGCGAAGCTCTGGCTCGTGCGTGGGAGCAGGCTCGAGGTAGGGCGCGACCCAGATCGCAGCGCCCGCGAGCGCGACGACGAGCGGAGCGCGGGCGAGCTGCTGGCCGGGCGTGAAGGCTTTGCCTTCGTTGTGGCGATCGCACGCGCGCAGGCCACCGACGAGGTCGTAGAGCATCAGCACCGGCACACAGCTCATCCACGCGGCGCCGCCGCGCAGGCCCATCGCGAAGGCCGCGACCTCGAGGCCGAGGAGGAGCCAGCCGGTGGTGGTCTCGCGCGCGTAGAAGTGGCCGGTGCCGAAGGTGAGCGCGAGCGAGCAGAACGCCGCGACGCGCTTCTTGCGGACGTCTCGGTACGAACGATCGATCGCCTCGCCGCCGCGGTACGGACCTTCGCCCGCGGGCGGCGTCGGATCGACGGGGCCTTCGAGCAGCTCGTCGGGGTTCTCGAGGCCTTCGAGCACCTCGCGCGCGCGCTCCTCGTCGTCCGCGCGCACCTGCAGCGGGATGCTGACGTAGCTCGCGCCCGCGCCGAGCAGGTGCCCGTGATCGAGGCCGGGCGTCGCGACGTCGATCCCCGCGCTGCGCAGCACGTCGGCGCGCATCTGCGCGGCCATCGGATCGAGGTGACGTTCGAGGATCACGATCGCGTCGCGCTTGGACATGAGCCCGAGGGTAGAGGCTCGGGGCGCGTTCGTCAGGCGCGACGTGCCTCGCGGACACCGATGCGGCGAGGAGACGCGCTTCGCGTGAGCCAGGCGCCCTCGTCTCACGCAGCTCGTCGACGAGCGCGTCGCGGGCTTCGAGGCGGCGAGCACCGCGTGAGCTCGACTGGCCCTTCGGTTGGGGCGGTTTCGTCGACGTGCGCATCGTTGCGCGTGCTTCGCGCTCGCCTGCGCTCAACGCCCCACGCGGGCCCAGAGCGTCACGCTGCGCCCGGGGCCGTGGATGCTGCTGCCGTGCACGCGGTACGCGACGTCGCCGAGGTTCTCTGCCACGAGCCCGAACGCGAGCCAGCCGCGGTAGGTCCAGCCCGCGCGCAGATCGAAGGTCGCGTAGCCGGGCGTGCCGCCGCGCGGAATGCGCGGATCGGACGCGTCGGCGATGGCGAGCCGGGTCTGCGGCGCCGCCCAGCGCAGCGCCGCGCCGACCCACAAGCCGGTGCCCGCGTGACGCCATCGCCCTTCGAAGCTGCCTTGCGCCGGCGGCACGCGCGAGAGCGGCACCCGCGTTCCGGGCGGCGTCGCGTCGCGATCCCCGAGGCTCGGCCCGTCCCCCCACGCGTACGAGAAGGTCGTGCGCAGCGTGACGTCCTCCGGCAGGTAGAGCGTCGCACCACCTTCGCCGCCGAAGAGTCGTGAGGCCTCCGGCGCGTTCACGAGCTGAAAGGGATCGCGCGAGCCGCCGCACTCCGGCGTCGAAGGCGGACAATCCGAGATCTCGCGCACCACGCGCTGGATTCCATCCTCGATCTTCGTCGAGAACACCCAGAGATCCAGACGAATCAGCTCCATCTCGCCCATCACGCCGAGCTCCGTGGTGAGACTGCGCTCCGGCTTCAGCGACGCGTTCTCGAACTGAAAACCCGGTCCGACCTGCTGACGCGAGGTGAGATCGTCGAGGTTCGGGGCGCGAAATCCTTGGTCGACGTTGAACGCGATCGACCACGCCGGACGCACGCGCACCGACGCGCCGGCGCGCGCGACGGGCGACACGAAGGTGCGCGCGATCGACGAGGTGCCCGACTCCGGATCGCCCGGCGCGCTGGCTTCGACGACCGCGAGGCGACCGCCCCCACGGAGCACGAGCCGCTCCCACGCGCGCGCCTCGAGCTCCACGAAGAGCCCGCCCGTGAGGTAGTGCGAGCCCTCGAGGTACTGCCCGCGGCTGAGCTCCGTCGTGCGATCGAGGTCGGTGAAGGTGCGCTCGCCGCGCGAGGTGCGGACGTCGTCGCGAAAGGCGTCGAGGCCGTAGCGCACGCGGAAGGACGCGCGATCGCCGAGCGCGCGCGGCGCGGTGGCGGCGCGAAACGTGAAGCCGAGGGTGTCGACGACGTCGTCCCAGCGGAAGCGGATGTTCGAGCGAGGCCGGTCGCGGTCGCGGCGCTCCTCGTGGCGTTGGTGCGAGAGCACGAGCTCGACGTCGCGCATCGGCCCCGCGTCGCCGCGCAGCGCGAGGTAGGAGAGCGTGCGGAACTGACGCGCGATCTTCAGGCACTCGTCGAGCGGCGCTTCCGGCGAAGGACACTGATCGGTGCGCGGCGCGTCCATCTGCCGGTAGCCGTACGTCGCGGCGACGAGGTGCAGCGTGCGGCGGAAGCGGTGCTCGAGGCGCGCGTCGAAGGTGGCCTCGCGAAAGCCCGTGCCGAGCTGGGTGCGCCACTTCGAGGGATCGTCCGGATGTCGGCTCTCTTCTTCGAAGCGCGGCACCCACGGCGCGACGTCGCCGCGCGTGACCGGCGTGTCGGTGCGATCGCGGTGGCGCACGATGCCTCCCGACTGGAGCCGATCGACGTCGCGGTAGCCACCGCCGATCAGCAGGCCGGTGTTTCGTCCGAGCTGGAGCTCGAGCTGCGCGCGACCTCCGAGCTCACGGTCGGCCGAGCCGTAGCGCAGGAAGACGCGAGGGCGCGCGACGACGCCACGGACGTTCGGGTCGAGGTGGGGACGGATGGGCGTCGCGAGCACCGCGCCCCCGAGCGCGTCGGAGCCCCAGCGAACCGAAGAAGAACCACGAATGACGTCGAGACGCGCCAGCGTCTGCTGGTCGACGGTGAAGAAGTATTGATTGGGACCTTGGCGGTAGAGCCCGTTGTTGAGGCGGACGCCGTCGAAGAGGTGCACGACCTGCTGCCCCGTGAGGCCGCGGACGTAGGGGCTCGCTTGGCCGTGGGCGGTCTGCTGGATCGCGACGCCCGGCTCGAAGCGGAGCGCGTCGGGGGCGGAGCGCGGCTGGCGCTCGTCGAGCTGCGCGCGGGTGACGGTGGAGCGCGCGTCGTCGCGGGGCGCGATGGGGTCGTCGTCGACCCAGACGAGGGCGGTGGCACCGAAGTCGGTGTCGGCGCCGTAAGCGAGGTCAGCTTCGGAGTCCGATTCCGAGTCCGAGTCCGAGGCGGTGTCCGAGTCCGAGGCGGTGTCCGAGTCCGAGCCCGAGTCGGTGTCGGAGTCCGAGCCCGAGCTCGAGTCCACGGCTGCGGGTGCTTCGGAGATCTGCGCCCACGCGGTGGCGGCCGGCGTACACCACGCCAGCAGGACCATCGCCGCTCGAGCCCACGACCTCACGAGGTCGCGGAACCTATCAGGACCGGACCCCAATCGCGACGCGGGGATCCCCGGATCCAAGCTCGACCCGTCAACAGCAGACCCCGCCCCGACACGGTCGCGTCGACATGCGCCAGCGTCCTTCTTGGACGGACATCTTCGTCCCCTGTGGTTCCACGTCGAATCTCGTGACCCGGATCCGACGCCGCTCGGCACCTACTCTCCGGCACCACCCGCGTGGCGCCTCCAACCCGGAGCCGCGCTCCGAAGTCGAGTCGAGCGATGCGACGCACCCCTTGGTGGCTCTCTGCGATGTTGTTGAGCGCCTGCAGTTGCGGGGACAGCCCGAGCGGTGGCCCTTGCGCACCCAACCCGCCGGACCTCGTCTGCAGCCGCGAGTGCGTCAACACCTCGAACTGCCCACCCGGCTTCTACTGCTCGCCTGGCCGCGGCACCTGCTACGCCGACTGTGATGCGCGCACCGGCGACGGATGCCGCATGGGCCAAGGCTGCACCGCCGAAGGCCGCTGCATCGACGTCGAGACCGCGGGCGATGCGCGCGTGGTCGTGCCGAGCGGCGACGGCGGCAACCCCTTTGTGTGCGCCGAGGTCGAGCTCGACACCGAGCGCACCACGCCGAACGTCGTGCTCGTCATCGATCAGAGCGGCAGCATGACGGAGAGCTTCTCGGGCGGGAACCGCTGGAACGTCCTGCGCGACTCGCTGCTCGACGACGACGGCCTCATCCAGGACCTCCAAGACCAAGTGCGCTTCGGGCTCGCGCTCTACTCGGCGCGCGGAGACGAGGGCAGCCCACCGATTGGCATGTGCCCGATGGTGCAGACCGTCGCGCCCGCCCTGAACAACTACGACGCGATCGAGGCGGTCTACTCGGAGGAAGAGCCGCTCGACGACACGCCGACCGGCGACAGCCTCGATTTCTTGCTCGATCAAATCGAGTTCGCGCCCGACCGAAGCGACGATCCCACGATCTTCATTCTCGCCACCGACGGAGAGCCGGACCGCTGCGAACAGCTGGATCCGCAGGATGGGCACGAGGAGAGCGTCGCGGCGGTGCAGCGCGGCTACCGCATGGGGATCCGCACCTTCGTGATCAGCGTCGGCCGCGGCACGGTCAGCGAAGAGCACCTGCAAGACGTCGCGAACGCAGGCGTGGGGCGACGCGACGGCGAGCCCAACGCGCCGTTTTGGGAAGCGGGCGACGACACGGGCCTGCGCAGCGCGCTGCGCGAGATCGTGGGCGGCGCGTTGAGCTGCGTGATCGAGCTGCGTGGCAGCATCGAGCCCGGCATGGCCTGCTCGGGCCGCGTGGAGCTCAACGGCGTGGCCCTCCCCTGCGACGACCCGAACGGCTGGGAGGCGATCGACGAGTCGCACATCGAGCTGCGCGGTGAGGCGTGCGAGCGACTGCAGAACGGCATGGCCGCCGAGCTGAAGGCGACCTTCCCCTGCGACATCGTGTTGATCTGAGGTCCGTCGTCTCGACCTGAAGCACTTCGCGGCTCCGAGGGCGACGCTCGCCGGTGGAGCTCGGCGGCGTTCGCCGCTGGGCGTTCACCGCTCGTCGAAGAACGACACGCTCACCACGTGGCTCGGTACCGAATCTCGGTCGGCTGAAGGCCCTCGACCTCGAGCTTCGCGGCCGTCGCGCCGTTGAAGTGCAGCGCCGCCTCGAAGGCCTTCGCGAAGACCCGCGCGTGAAGCGATCCGAAGAGATGCGCGGGAAACTCGAGTGAAGCCTGCGCCGCGCGATCGTGAATCTCGTGGACGACGAAGCGCGTTCCACGATGAAACTGCAGCCAGTTCATCGGCCCACGCTTGAGCAGTCCACCCGGAGAGAGCAGCGCCATCAAGCGGTAGTAGAGCTTGCTCTGGAACATCTCGAGGTTCGCCTCGAACACCCGATCGAGCAGCGCGGTGTCGGTGGGAAACGCGTACACGCGCGCCGCGAGCGCGAGGGTCGCGAGGTGCACCTCCGGATACCAGACGCTCGGTAGCACGCCGTGGGCACGGTACTCGGCCACGAAGGGGAGCTCCCGGATCGGGTGGTCGCCCACCAGGTCGAGCATCGAGCGCAAAGCGGCGCCCTTCACCTGACACTCCGGATGGCTCGAGAGCCCCGCCGGCAGGTCCGCCACGTATCGCTCGAGCGAAGGAGTCATCGCGCGGGCGGGACTTTACTCGAGTCCGGTCCGCGGGTCCCCAAACCGAGGTCGCCCGCCACGGCCACGGCCCGCACCTGTCTATGTCCTGTTCAACAAACCACGAGAAACGTGCTCGCGTCTAAGTATCGTCTTGTTGCTGTCTACATTTCGTACTAGACGAGGCTTCCATCCTTCGCTTCGAGGCTCCATGACCCGCACGCTCCTGCTCACGCTCGCCCTCGCGGTCGGCTGCTCCGACGACGACGCGTCCTCCCCCGACCCCGATCCGACCTCGGACGCAGGCCCCACGAGCAGCGACTTCGTCGCGAGCTGCGGCTACGTCAACGCGTTCTCGGAGACGCCGGAGTGCAAGGAGTACCGTGGGGGGTGGACGCAGGAGTCTGCCGAGGCGGACTGCCGCCGCGTCTTCCTCGGCCGCGCGGGCACCTTCGCGCTCGGCGAGGCGTGCGCCTTCGACGACGAGACCGGTCGCTGCGTGGTCGGCGACCTCGGCGACGACGGGTACACCCTCGTCAGCAGCGGCGAGCCGTCGAGCTGCGGCGCCGCTCGGACCGGCTGCGAGACCTTCGCGGGCGGCACCTTCAATCCCGCTTCCGTCTGCGGCGACGGCTGCATTCCTGGTGAGGACGTCGGCCAACCCTTCGTGCCGATGATCGTCGATTGTCGTCCCGCACGTGAGGGTGAGCCCGAAGGAACGACGGCCGGAGAGGTGTGCACTCCGACCATCATCTCGGGCTCCACGGAGCCGGGTCGTCGCTACGCGGACTACGCAAACTGCGACGTCGTCCGCACGCAGCGGCCCTACTACGCGATGCCCACCGAGGTCACGAGCGCCCCGGACGACCCGCGGCTCGACGACGCGGACTACCTCGCGGAGCTCGCGTGGTTGCGCTCCGAGGCGGAGGCCTCCGCGTGCGCGTGCTGCCACTCGAGCTCGCGCACGCCCTCCGGCGCCGCGGTGTGGGACACCGAGGCCGGTCCGCTCTGGATCGACACCGTGAGCGACGAGGCGCTCGCGATGCTCGGTGGCCTCACCGACTCGGCCGCGTTCGGCTTCCTCCCCACCGCGCAGAACAACGGCTTCGATCGTTCGGAGACCGGCCTGCCGACCACCGATACCACGCGGCTGCGGGCGTTCGTCGCGCGCGAGCTCGAGCGTCGCGGGCTCACGGTCGACGAGGCGCGCGCGCTCCCACCGTTCGCGCCGTTCTTCCGCGAGCTGATCGAGTTCGAGCCGGAGGCGTGCGAAGAGGGCGTGGGCCTCGACGGGGAGGGGATCCTGCGCTGGAACGGCGGCAACGCGCGCTACGTCTACGTGCTCGAAGCCGACGCGCAGGCGCCGGGCGTGCCGCCGAACTTCGATCTTCCGGAAGGCACGCTGTGGTCGATCGCGGTCTCGCCGGAGGCGACCTCGATCGCCTGCGAAACCCCGTACGGCGCGGCGCCGGAAGGCGCGGCGCAGCGCGTGCCCGCAGAAGGCACGGCGCCCGCGCTCGAGTCGGGGAGCACCTACTTCCTCGTCGTCCTGCGCGACGTCGCGCAGCCCATCACGCGTTGCCTCTTCGTGGCGCCGTGACGCGACTCCCCGCACGCTGCTGGACGATCGTCGCGCTCGCGCTGTCCGCGTGCGCGCCGAGCGGCGACGGCCCGGCCGGCAGCGGCGTCGACGCGGGCTCGTTCGAAGGGCCCTGCCTCGACGAGGCCTTCGTGCGCGCGCGCGTGTTCGCGCCGAGCTGCACCGACAGCGCATGCCACGACACGCGGCGCCCGAAGGCGGGGCTCGATCTGGAGACGCCGGGCGTGAGCGAGCGGCTCGTCGACGCGCGATCGATCCACGACGCGTGCGCGGACCGGCTCCTCGTCGTGCCGGGCGATCCGGCGGCGAGCTTCTTCATGGACAAGGTCCTCGGCCGCCAGGGCGACTGCGGAGAGGCGATGCCGGAGCTCGAAGAGCTCGCGCCCGAGCAGCGGCGCTGCGTCGCCGAGTGGATCGCGTCGATGGCTCCCGCGGAAGAGACCGCCGGCGCGCCCACGCCGCGGCCGTGACGCGCGTTCCGCGGCGAGGGCCGGATGTGCCGCGCTCACCCGAAGTGTCGGACGAGCCCTTCGTGGTTTCGCTGCACCGCGCGGCGGAACAAACGTCGAATCACGAGCGCGACCGGGACCGCGAGCGCGTTCCGCGGCGTGAACGTGAAGCGGCGCACGATGCGCGTCTTTCCGTCTTCGGCGACGAAGTGGACGTCCTCGCGCGCCTCCCGCACCACGAAGCGGAACACCGACGAGAACTCGTCGATCGCGATCGCGTAGTGGTGCGGACGTTCGGAGCGCAACACGCGCTCTCGCTGCGTGGACCCGTCGGCGAATCGGACGCGGCCGATCGAGCCGACGCGCTCGTGATCGCCCTCGAGCCACTCCACGCGCACGAGCGCGGGGATCGGCCCGTAGCCCACGAAGAGCGCGTAGCCCTCGGGGGCGTGGAAGTAGTCCCAGACCGCGTCGGGGCTCGCCGCGAGCACGACGTCTTCGTCGACCACGATGTCCGCCATGGAGCGCAGCATGCCGGGCGTCGCGGTCCGCATGCGAGCAGAAACACTGCGTCCGCTTCGCCTCGAACGATTCCGCTTCAATTCAGCGTTTGAAGCGGGGAGCCGTCTTTGCCGCAGAAGGTCGTCTCGGCGTCGTAGGTCGTGCCGCACTTCGGGCAGACCTTCTTCGGGCCGGGGGCGGCGCTCTTCTGGCGCGCGACGAACATCGCGTAGGGGAGGAGCTCGTCGCCGTCGTGCGAGCAGGTGCGGACGTCGGCTGCGTAGCCGCGCCGACAGGTCGGGCAGATCATCCCTTGTGCGCGCAGCTTCGGATCCTCCGGATCGAGGAGGCGCGCGCCGTCGTGTGGGCAGAACTCTTTGCCTTCGCTCTCGCGTCCACACGTCGGGCAGAGCTTGCGCGACGGTGGTGGAGGCGCGGCGCTCGCGGCGACCGGCGACGACGCGATGGGAGCACCGACCGGGCTCGCGCTCGCGACGGGAGCGCTCGCGGTGGACGGACGCCGCGGCGTGTCGTCGTCCTGTGCGACCGGCACCGGCGCGGGCTTCTTGCGCGCGAGCATCAACACCACGATGCCCGCGATCACCAGCAGCGCGACGCCCCCGCCGACCCAGGCGAGCGCGCCCGGATCACCCGCGAGCGCGCGCGCCGCGACCCCCGAGGCGCCCTCCGCCTCCGCGCTCTCCGGGCCCGCCTGCGCGTTGCCGCCTTCGCGCAGCCGACGCGCGGTCAGATCCGTCAGATCCTCCGTCTGCACGCGCACCGCGACCGTCTCGCGCAGCGCGCCCGAGCTCACCGCCAAGCGGTAGGTGCCTTCGCTGCCCGCGCTCGCGGCCACGAAGCAGCGCCCTTCGAGGCGCCCGCGCGCCTCGCCTTCGAGGCTCACCTCGATCGGCGCGGTCGGCACCGTGCAGCCCGCCGCGTCGACCACCCGCGCGCGCACGCACGCGCGCTCGCCGGGGCCAATCGGATCGAGCGCGTTCACCCGCAGCCGAGCGGGCGCGCCGGGCGTGCAGCGCTCGGGCTCGGGCTCGGGCTCCATCGTGGGCGGCGGGGTCTCGACCGGCGCGGCGCCCACCCGCGTCATCGTGCGACGCGCGGTCCGGGTCGCCACGCAGTGCGAAGTGTTCAAACGCCAATCCCAGCGCGTCGTCTCTTCGTAGGAGAGCGTCGAGTCGCCCGTCGCGCGCCAGGTGTACGTGCCGCTCTCGGGCTGGGCGTCGTCCGAAGGCGTGCGGCAGATCGTGGTCCAGCGACCGTCCTGGTAGGTCGACGACGAGCGCCGGAGGTTCGGGCGATCGCTCCAGCAGCGGTTCGTGCCCCCGCGCACCACGCCCGAGAACGTGAGCTGATCGCCGCTCTGCGTGATGCGCACGTCGCCGCCCGGCTCGGTCTGCGTGGGCGGCAGGCGCTGCGGGCAGTCCGCGCCCCAGCTCCCGATCTCGTTGCGGATCTCGAGCGGGCCCGCGCGCCAGGTGCCTTCGAAGGGACCCTCGGCGGCGGCGAGCGCCGGAATCAGCCAGATCACGAGCGCGATCGAGGAGCGCATGAGCGACGGAGGTATCTCACGTCGCGCCCGATCGTGCGAGAAGACCGCGCGGCGCGGCCAAGTCCGCGCACGAGCTTCGGACGTCACGCACGTCACGTCGCGAGCGTCACGGGCGTCGAGCACGTCACGGGCGTCGCGCACGTCGCTCGCACGGAATCACGTTGCGATGCGCGCCTCAGCGACGCTCCACCTTCAGCTCGTAGCCCGCTCGGTTCCCGTTTCCGCCGTCGCGCACGTAGATCACGTAGAAGCCCGGCTCCACCGCGTGCGCGACCGACTCCACCGGCTGCTCGCCCGCCGATCGATCGAGCAGCTCGCTGCGGATGTCGCGCAGCTCGAGATCGAGGTCCGAACGATCGCTCGCGCGCCCGGTGCCGAAGATCGTGAGCGTCGCGGCGAGCCAACCCGGCTCGGTGATCTCCACGCGGTAGGTGTGCACCGCGTCGATGCCGTTGCTCGGACGGTTCGGTCCGCCGCTCGGTGCCGGATCCGTCACGCCGTCGATCTTCGCCGATGCGCTGCCCGGCAGGCGCACGTCGATCGGCCACGGCGAACGATCGTTCTCCGGAAGGAGCGTCGGCGCGTGACCGCCGCGCGCGAGCAGCTCCGTCATCGCGCTCGTCGGCACGAGCTCGCGCTTGACGAGGTGCCGCAAGAACGTCGGCAGCGCGGGGAAGCTCCCCGGCTGACCGCCGAGCTCCATCATCGCGCGCAGCACTGCGGCGGGCCCGAGCGCTACCGGGTCCTGATCGGCGTCCGGGACACCGTCCGCGCCGTCCGCGAGATCCCAGAGGACCTCGCCCACGCTCGACTCCGAGCCCATGCCGCGCACGTCGTTGCGGTCGCCGCGCTCGAGGTCGTGATCGACCCGCAGGCTGCCCATCGGCTCGATGCCGATCGTGTCTTGGTAGTGCGGCGAGCGCAGCACCATCGTCGCGAACCAGGTCGCGCGCCCCTCTTCCCACGCGAGCCCCGGATCGATGAGCGCCCCGCGCGGGTGCGAGCCGCCGTGCGAGCTGTCGGACGAGAGCACGTCCATCACGAAGTGTCCGAGCTCGTGCAGCACGATCATCGCGTCGTGCTCGTCGGTGTCGGTCGTGGTCTGCCGGTTCGGCTCACCGCCGAGCAGCTCGATGCCGTAGCGCGTGCGACCGCGCAGCTCGCCACGCGCGCCGAAGTAGAACGACCAGTTCGTGGTGACGCCGCGATCCCAATACGAGAAGAAGGGCGGCAGCGTCTCGCCCGTCCACTCCTTCACGCGCTGCACGCCGAGCAGGAGCATGTCGAGGATGTGCAGCGCGCCCGCGCCGACGTGCTCGTCGGTGACGTTCAGCTCGACCGGTACGTTCGGATCCGGGACCGGCACCGCGATCTCGTGTGGGCGCGTGCCGCCCCCGTCGCGCGCGACGTCGAGCACGTGGCCGTCGTGGTCGAGGCTCGCGACGACCACGAGCGCGTGGGCCGCGTTCCGATCGGCCTCGAGCGCGAAGCGACCGAGCTCGTCCGCGAAGGTCTCGCCGAGCACCGCGCCGGTCGCGTCCTTCATCTGCACGCGCACGAAGCGCGCCGGGTGTCGGGTGCGCGCTTGGGAAGCACCGCGGGGGGTCGGGCGGCGCGCTTCGTAGGTGATCGTGCCTTGCCAGGTCACGGGATCGGGCGGAGGCGCTTGCGGGACCACGGGGACCGGCGCGGCGCCCGCACACGCGGTGAGGAGCGCGAGCGCGACGAGAGGAGCACGCATCGCGCACACGATATCACGCGGGTCCAGCGACCCACGCGGCCGCGATCAGCGCGCGTCGACGCCGGCGTCGAGCGGGGGCAGTCCGTAGATCGCCTCGATCTCGGCTACGTCGTAGAAATGAGGCCCCGCGTCGGGTCCGACCCGCGAGCCGGGAGCGACGTCCAGGGTCGCGTCGGAGGCGTCCCAGAGCACGAGGCCGATCGCGGCGAGCACGGCGAGGCCCCAGAGGAGCAACGCCGAGCCGTCGAATCGAGCGGGCACACGCACGTGCGCGGCGTAGCAAGCGGAGGCACCACGCGCACGACCGCGTGACGGGCACGAACGCACGCGATGCCGTGGACGCGAGCACGATCAGGGCGCGTAGTCGCGGCAGCAGAGATCGTCGGCGTGCGCGGCGTCGCATTTGCCGCCCGATCGATGCAGCGCGATGCAGGCGCTCATCAATCGGTAATAATAATCGCCCATTTCGTTGCGACCCGGCTCCGCGTCGCGGCTGTACTCCAGGTTGTACTGATCGAGGAAGCAGCCGGTGGTCGAGTATCGACTGCACGGGCAGGTCACGTCGCTCGTGCACGGCTGACGCTGCACCACCCACTCGTTCCACCCCGTGATCGTCAGGATCGGCGTCTCCGGGTGGTCGAGCACCGTCTCGAACTGGCGCCGGAAGGTCAGCCCACGATGACGTGGGGTCGAGCGCTCGGCGTTGTTCATGTAGTTCATTTGATAGGCGAACGCGACCGGGATCTGCTCGATCTCACCGCCGCTCATCCCCGTCCGCTGCGCGCAGGGCTCGCTGCGATCCGTCGGAGAGTGTCGGCAATGCTCCTGGTAGCTCCACTGCGGGCTCCCCACGTCGAAGACCCACATGGGTCGGATCGTGTAGTCGCGCGCGAGCGCCGCCTCGCGGCTCGTGCTCACCGGGTACTGCGAGTTCACGGTGATGAGCAGCAGCGGCTTTCCTTCGTAGACGAACTGCAGGCCAGGATGACGCGCGAGGCGCGTGAGCACCGCGTCGACCGTGAAGCGCTCCGGGTCGGTACCCGCTTCCACCACCGGCAACCACGGCACCACGCGCGGCGCGTCCGGCACCGTGCTCCACACCGCGAGCACGTGATTCGTCCGCTCGATCGCCGCGTCGGGCCGCGTCCGCGAAGGCGACGCGCACGCCGTGACGAGGAGCAGGGACGCCACGCACGAAGGCGCAACCGAGAAGCACCGCAGAGAAGCGCGCATGGGGAGCACGTTGCGCGCGTGCAGGAGCCGCGATCCGTCGGCGCAGCGCGCGCAAGACAGATCGCGCGCGCGTCGAGGTCGGCCGCCTTACGTCGTCTGTCGCGGCGAGGAGGAGCGGATTGGGCCGTGGGATTGGGCCGTGGATCGCGTCCCCGACCGTGACACAGCGTCGTCGTCGGCCCATCGGCCGGAAGTCGGCGGCGGACCCTGCCGACTCGGAGGAGAAGTCGTCACGTTCGTTCCGTCGCTGGCGGGGGACTCGGCGCTGAGGTAGAGCCCGCGCGATGACCGAAGCACAGCGGGTCCTCGTCACCGTCACCGGCCCGGACACCCCCGGGATCACCTCCGCGTTGACCGGCGTGCTCGCCGAGAACCACGCGGAGCTGCACGACATCGAGCAGGTCGTGGTGCAAGGGCAGCTCACGCTCTGTCTGCTCATCGGCCTCGACCCCGCGCGCGCGAAGGGCGAGCCCGCCCTCAAGGACCTGCTCTTCCTCGCCAAGCGCATGGGCCTGGAGATGCAGTTCAAGGTGCTCGACGCGGGTGAGCGCTCGACCAAGACGCCGCCGCCGCGCGTGCAGCGTTACGCGGTCACCGCGATCGGCGACGGGCTCACCGCGGCGGGCGTGCACCGCATCGCGGACGTGCTCGCGAAGTCCGAAGCGAACATCGAGAACATCCGGCGCCTCTCGAGCGGCCGGCTGCTCTCGCTGGAGATCATCCTCTCGCTTCCGGGCCGCGACGAGGTCGCGCACGAGCTGCGTCGCGAGCTGCTGATCGCGACCGCGAACCTCGACATCGACATCGCTGTGCAGCGCGAGAAGCTCACGCGTCGCAGCAAGCGCCTCGTCGTGATGGACATGGACTCGACGCTCATCCAGATCGAGGTGATCGACGAGCTCGCGCGCATGCACGGCGTGGTCGATCGTGTCTCCGAGATCACGCGCCGCGCGATGGCCGGCGAGCTCGACTTCGAGCAGAGCCTCCGCGCCCGCGTCGCGCTCCTCGAGGGCATGCCCTGGGACCAGGTGCTCTCGCTCGCCCGCAACCTCCCCGTCACGGACGGCGCGCGCGAGATGCTCCGCGTGCTGCGCGTGCTCGGCTACAAGACCGGCGTCATCAGCGGCGGCTTCACCTTCGCGGCCAACGCGCTGCGCGACGAGCTCGGCCTCGACTACGCGTACGCGAACAACCTCGAGATGCGCGACGGCGTGCTCACGGGCCGGGTGCTCGATCCGGTGGTGACCCCGCAGCGCAAGGCGGACCTGCTCGACGCGATCGCGCAGCGCGAAGGCATCGCGCTCGAGCAGACGATCGCGATCGGCGACGGCGCCAACGACCTCACGATGGACCGCATCCTCTACCTGCTCGGCCTGCACGAGCGCGACGTGGACGAAATCCTCGGCTGATCCCGGGGCATCAGTCCGCGCTCGCGTCCGCCGCCTGACGCAGGGCACGTTCGGCGACGGGGTCCCAACACGCAGCGCTTTCGTCGGAGTCTTCGTCGACGTCCTCGTCGGAATCTTCGTCGACGTCCTCGTCGGAATCTTCGTCGACGTCCTCGTCGCGAACGGCGCGACCGCCCGTGTAGATCACGTCCACGAATCCGTCCGTCGCGCGGTAGGTGTGGGTGCCTTCCGCGAGCGCGTCGCGGGCCGCCTCGCGCACGGCGTGACGCAGCACCCGCGGCAGGTTCACGCGCACGACCGCCAACACCTCCGGGCGTCGTGCGGCGTCGAGCTCCGGGTCGAGCAGCACGAGGCGCGCGCGATCACCGCGGAGGTCGTGGCGCTCCGCGGTGTCCACCAGCGCGCCGGCCGCGCGCCGTCCCGCGAGCCAAACGTCGGGGTGCTCCACCAACGTCGCGGGGTCGGACTTCGCGTCGACGAGCACGAGCTGTCGCACTCGCTCGGGCGCGATCTGCGCGACGTGGGCGACGCCGTCCACCACACCGGCGAGGGGCTCCGGGTCCGTTCCGTCGTCGCGCACCACCACGCGCATCGAGGTCTGCTCGGCCGCGAGCGCGCCCGCGAGGAAGCCGGCCGCGCGGTGGGGGAGCCGCGCGACGTGCACGCGCGGACAGTCGAGCGCGTCCCCGAAGTGCAGGCCCTGCCAATCGCTCGGCAGGCACGCGCGCGCTTCGAGCGCCGACGCGTGCTCGGTGGTGGTGGTCACGAGGAGCCGCGGCACGCGGTCGCGATCGACGGCACGATCGCCCGCGCGTTCGCCCGCACGATCGTCGGCGTCTTCCAGCCAGCGCGCGAGGAGCGCGTCCACCTCGGCTCGCGTCGAGGCGACTTCGTGCACCACCGACACGTCGATCGCGGCGCTCGGATGATCGAGCGACTCCAACACCCGCGCCGCGACTCCGTCGGAGGAGCCGTCGTCGATCACGTAGACCTCGAGCGGCGCGCGATCGAGGGGTGCGACGCAGGACGCGAGCGCGAGGAGCGGCGCCACGACCCACGCCCGAGGCGACACCCGCTCGGCGCTCGCGCCCGAGATCCACGAGCCGATCCCACGCGGGATCGCCCGAAGCGAGCACACGATCGCCCGAAGCGAGCGCACGATCGCACGGCGTCGACGCCCGAAGGCACGGAGCGTGTCGGTCGAGCGCGCGCTCGCACCGCGACGAAGCGAGCGGCGCGAACGATCCGACGCGCTCCGTTGCGCGCGCAGCACGAGCCCGGCGAGCATCGGAGCCGCCCACCCGGCGTGATCCGTTCCACCCCCCGCCGCACAGCCGAGCACCGGCTCGCTCGGAGCGCGTGTCGCGGACGGGAGCCACGGCGAATCGCAGAGCCCGTTGCCGAGCGTGCACTCCGACGCGTTCGCGTCGAGGGTGAGCCAGCGCGCGACGAAGCCGTCGATGCCTTCGCGCGTCACCCGATCGGGCGTCGTGCCCGTCAGCACGAGCAGGTCGGACGAAGCCTCCGTGGCCGCGTCGACGCGCTCCGCGTTTCCGAGGTCGCAGCGATCGGTCGCGGTCGAGTGCGGGAGGCCGTCGCGCGGTCGGCGGAGGCTACCCGCGACCGCTTCCGCGAAGTTCATCACGTGCACGATCCGGTGCAGGTCGGGAGTGCGCACGGTGTGCGCGAAGGAGTCCTGCAGCAGGTGGAGCGCGCGGCCGAGGTGGTACGCGGGGGCCCACGCTTCGAGCTCGACGCGACCGTAGTGATCGAGCGCGAAGGGCACGCGGATGCGCGATTCTTCCAAGCTCATCGCGTCGCGCGCGGCCAGGGCCGCCTCCACGAACGCGGCGGCACAACCTCGCGCCGCGCGGGCGTTTCCTTCCGGGCCGTCGTCCTCGGGCGCGCGCAGACAGTGCGCGTACTGACCCGCCGGGCTCGCGTGGATCGCACGCACCGCGTCGAGGTTCGCGGTCGAGTGTCCTTCGGTGTCGGGCGCCCGCACCCCCGCGAGCAAGCTGAAGTAGTAGAAGCGCTCGCGGCGATCTTCGAGCGCGACGTCGAGATCGCGCAGGGCCCAGCGCGACGCGGTCTCCCAATCGTCCGTGCGGGGCTCGGGGATCTGCGTGAGGTCGATCGCGTCGCCCGCCGCGACCAGGGCCGCGAGGGTCATCGTCTCGTGGCACGAACGCGTGAACGCGCTGCGCACGGAGAACGCGTGGGCGGTCGAGGACGACGAGACCCAGAGGGCCACGAGCGCGACGACGAAAGACAGGGTGCGTGAGCGGCTCATCGACCGCCTCCGATCTCGATTTGAAGCACGGTGCGATACTGGATTTGAACGAGCGGAATGTTCGTCAGCACCGGCGCGACGACCGCGAACGTGAGCGGATCGAGCACGACGGTGGCGCGCGGGCGGGACCAGCGGATGCCCACGGGGCGGAGCTCGAAGTACAGGCCGACGTTGCCGCGCCGATCGAGGCCGGTGTCGAAGAGCAACACGCTCGGGCCCGCGGAGAGCGTCGTGCGGACGCGCCCGTCGAGGTGCAGCTTCGCCACCACCATCGCGATGGAGAGCGCGCCGAGGTCGAGTCCACCTTCGAGCTCGAAGGTGCTCCAGACGTCGTGCTCGACCTTCGCGCCGACGAGCCAATCGTCGCCGACGCGCGCGGTCGCGCTCAGCGCGTAGCCGAAGGCGCTCGCGAGCAACGAACGGTCCGCGACGTCGCTGAGGAGCGAGAGGTGCGCCTCGAACGCGACGATCGGCCCGCGGGCCGTGGCCGGTGGGATCGGGTCCCGCGAGTCGTCGACGCGATCGTCGCTCTCCGTCCCGTCGTCGCTCGAGGCGCGCGCGAGGCTCGGCGACGCAGCTCCGAGCCCCATGACCGACGCGAGCGCGAGCGACGCTGCGATCGCCAGCGTCGACGTGCGGATGCGACGTTCGCGCGCCGCACGAGCCGAGTCCCCCGAGCCACCGCGGGATCCTTCGCGACACGACGACGATTGGGGCTCGTTGGACATGGGGAGGCCAGTACGCCGACCGCGGCCCGTGCGGGGCCGCGAGGCGCGGCGCACGAGTCGTTCGGCGCGAGATCGACGCGTCGACGCCACGAAGCCTCACGGCACCTCGTGATCCGACGTTGGAAGACGGCGCGAAGCGGAGCTCACGAGAGCACGCGTCGGCGAAGAGTGGGCTCGGAGCTCGAGCGTTCGGCTCCGAGGACGACGACCCACGTGAGGGGCGTTTGGGCTCATCGTCGTGCGACGTGACGAAGCGTTTCGTGACGAAGTGGCTCGGGCGATCGAACCGCGAAGGGCGGGCTCAGCGTGACGAGCTCGCTCTCGCCCGGGAGCAACGCGCGCGTCGTGGTCACGCGACCGAGGCGCACGCGATCGGTGGTGACG
>JALOQC010000345.1 GCA_025453555.1 Myxococcota bacterium
CACTTCAAGCGCACCTTCAAGAGCGCGCTGCGGCGGCAGATCTCGCTCGGGCTCTACGACCCCAAGCGCCCCATCGTGATCCCGACCCGCGACGACCTGCGCTTCAAGTCGTGGAAGACCGAAGAGGAGCCGGTCGCCAACGCGGTGATCCTCTACATGATGGACGTCTCCGGCTCGATGGGCGACGAACAGAAGGAGATCGTGCGCATCGAGTCCTTCTGGCTCGACGCCTGGCTCAAACGCCAATACCAGGGCATCGAGACGCGCTTCATCATCCACGATGCCGTCGCGCGCGAGGTCGATCGCGACACCTTCTTCCGAACTCGCGAGTCGGGCGGCACCATGATCTCCAGCGCCTACAAGATGGCCGCGAAGATCATCGAAGAGGAGTACCCGCCGACGGAGTGGAACATCTACCCGTTCCACTTCAGCGACGGCGACAACTGGTCGGTCGACGACACGTTGCTCTGCGTCGACATCCTCAAGAACAAGATCCTGCCCGCCTCGAACGTGTTCTGTTACGGACAGGTCGAGAGCCCCTACGGAAGCGGGCAGTTCATCAAGGATCTGAAGGAGCACTTCGGCAAGGACGAGCGGCTCATCACGAGCGAGATCCGCGATCGCGACGCGATCGTGGGCTCCATTCGAGACTTCCTGGGCAAGGGCAAGTGAAGGGCGAGTGACATGGCCTCCTTCGTGATGAAGACGCACCTGCCGCCCTACCTGCGCGATTGGCAGGAGATCATCGAGGGGCACGCGCGCGACTACGGGCTCGACTTCTTCCCGGTGGTCTTCGAGGTGTTGCCCTACGACCGCATCAACGAGATCGCGGCCTACGGCGGCTTTCCCACGCGCTATCCGCACTGGCGCTTCGGCATGGAGTACGAGCAGCTCGCCAAGAGCTACGAGTACGGTCTGTCGAAGATCTACGAGCTCGTGATCAACAACAACCCCGCCGTCGCGTACCTCCTCGAGGGCAACTCGATGGTCGATCAGAAGCTCGTGATCGCGCACGTGCTCGGGCACGTCGACTTCTTCAAGAACAACTTCGCGTTTCAGACCACGAACCAGGGACGCGACGCGCGCGACGGCAGCCCAGTGCGCAAGTGGATCGACACGATGGCGAACCACGCGTCGCTCGTGCGCCGCTGGACCAACCGCATCGGCATCGAGCGGATCGAGGAGCTGGTCGACGTCTGCTTGAGCCTGGAGAACCTGATCGATCCGCAGAAGCCCTTCGTGCCGCCCGCGGAGCGCAAGGGGCCGCTCTCGAGCCTGGAGGAAGAGAAGGACGTCACGGAGGAGCCGCACCTGCTCCGGGTGGATCGCGACTACATGGAGTCGTTCATCAACCCGGAGAAGTTCGTCGAGGAGCAGCGCAAGAAGCTCGCGGACGAGAAAGAGAAAGCCAAACGGTTCCCCGAGAGCCCGCGACGCGACGTGCTCGACTTCTTGCTGGAGCACGCGCCGCTCGACCGCTGGGAGCACGACGTGCTCGAGGTCATCCGCTCGGAGGCCTACTACTTCCTGCCGCAGATGCAGACGAAGATCATGAACGAGGGCTGGGCCAGCTACTGGCACAGCAAGCTCATGACGACGCGCATCGCGGACGCCTCGGAGATCGTGGACTACGCGGACCGCAACGCGGGCGTGATGGCGAGCGCGCCGGGACAGCTCAACCCGTACAAGCTCGGGGTGGAGCTCTACCGGCACATCGAGGAGCGCTGGGATCGCGGTCAGTTCGGCAAGGAGTGGGAGGAGTGCGAGTCCTGGGAGGAGCGACGTTCCTGGGATCGCCGCACCGGCCTCGGCCGACAGAAGATCTTCGAGGTCCGCAAGCTCTACACGGACGTGACCTTCATCGACGAGTTCCTCACGGAGGATTTCGTCATCGATCAGAAGCTCTACGCCTTCGGCTTCAATCACCGCAACGACCGCTGGGAGGTCGAGACGCGGAAGTTCGGCGACGTGAAGAAGCGCCTGCTCACGCAGCTCACGAACGCGGGCAACCCGATCATCCGCGTGGTCGACGCGAACCACGGCAACCGCGGCGAGCTGTTGCTCGAGCACGATCACATGGGCGTGGACCTCCGGCTCGACTGGGCCAAGGAGGTGCTCCGCGCGCTGGTGCGCCTCTGGAAGCGCCCGGTCGAGCTGCACACGATCGTCGAGGACAAGAAGACGAGCCTGCGCTTCGACGGGAAGGACCACGCCCAGCGGCCGATTCGCTGAGCGTGGTCTTCAGGGCGTGCTCACGCGAAGCTCAGCCGCGCAGCGCGTTCGCGAGCACCTTCGCGAAGCTGCCCACGCCGGGGCGCGCGTTGAAGTCCGTGAGCGCGCGGCCGATGCCGTTCGAGTTCTTGTTCGTGACGAACCACGCCGGCTTCGGCGCGACCTTCCACGGGCCCCGCACGACCGCCTTCTGCGCGCGATCGAAGAGGTACGAGTTGTGGACGAAGCCGCGGCCGCTGCGGATGTCGTGCAGCTCGTGGCCGGGGAACGCGCCCCAGGGCGTGCAGACGATCGCATAGCAGACGCCCGCCCACTGGTTGATCGCCACGCTGCCGAAGCGGAGGTCCGCGATGGCTTCGTCGATCACGCGCGCCATCTTCGGATCCTTCATCGTCTTGGGGTGCACGAGGATCGAGCAGCTCAGCGTGCCCCACATCGTGTCGTTCATCAGCTCGACCGCGCGGCGCACGTACTCGACCGGATCGGCCGCGCTCACCGGGGTCTCGCTCGTCACGCCGCACCACGCCTCGACCTGGAAGCAGATGTCGTTGGCTTCGTTCGCGTCGAGATCCGTGATCAGCGTCCAGGGCACGCGGCCCTCGCCCTTGGGCCCGAACTGAAACGCGCTCGGGTGCGCAGCCACGAAGCGCGCGTGCCGCTCCTCCGCGCCCGGGTAGTAGGGCTTGCGCTCCGGCGCGTGCGCGAAGGCGCGTTTGATCGCTTCGATCAGGCCCGCGCGCTGTGCCCACTGCGCGTGGGTGAGGATCACGCGCGTGGCGTTGCAGTTGAAGCCCGCGTTGTTGGTGAGCGACGACGCGAGGTTCACCGCTTGGTAGTCGAGGTCGGCCTGCGTCCACGGCCCCGGCACCACGAGGATCGGGCTCACGTTGCCGAGCTCGCTCGTGATGGGCTTGGTGTTGCGCGGCTCGCGGCGACGCTTGCGCTCTTCGCCCTCGGGACCGACGCCCCACACGATCGCGTCGTGCGACTTGTCGCTGCCCGTGATGTGGATCGAGTCGACCTCGGGGTGACGGCAGAGGTAGTCGCCCTCCGCCGCGCCGCCGTAGACCACGCGCAGGTAACCGCGGCGCACGAGCTCGCGGAAGGCCTCGTCGAAGATCGGGCCGAGGTACTCGTTGACCGGGTTCATCTTGAGGAGGACGACCTCGCCTTCGGCGAAGAGCTTGTAGAGCGTGTCCATCGGGCCGATGGAGCTCACGTTCCCGGCGCCGAGCACGAGCGCGACCTTCCCCTTCGGGTTGGGCTCCTTGTAGAAGACGCCCATCGTGTCCTTGAGGCCGCTCGGCGTGACGCTCGGGTCCATCCAGACCTCGGCGGAGAAGCCACCGAAGGCCAGCGCGTCCCAACGATCGGTCGGGAAGACCGGCGCGACGACCTGACCGTTCGGGCGCACGAAGGGCTTCTTCGGGAGCTGCGGCGCGCCGTGCTCGCGGATCTCGCGCAGCGAGCGCGCGAGGAGCTGCAGGTTGCGGAGCGTGACGGAGGGACCGCCGAGCCACTCTTCGCCCGCGGTCGCGCTCTGGAAGTCGATGCCCTTCGCGCGGCACGCCTCGACCACCCAACGCTCGGCCACGCGGTGCGTGCTCGTGATCAGCTCCTCGAGGATCTGGATGCGATCGTCGATCGCGAGGCGCGCCCAGCCGTCCGCGTGATGACGCAGCGCCGAGAGCGCAGCGTCGATCTCTTCGCGCGAGGTCGGCGGGATGCGGTGGGTCGCCTCCGGGATCGCCGCGGAGCCTTTCGCCAAGGGGACCTGGGTAGCCTCGGTCATCGCGAACCTTCTGGCGCGCTCGCGCGCCGCTGAGAGTCGACCGCACGTACGGACGCGCGGGGCGCCGGGATCGTGCGGAAAGCGCGGGGAGTGCGCAAGCGAAGGAGCGTCGAGGTCGCTCGCGAGCGTCGAGACCGCGATGGAGACGGAGACGGAGACGGAGACGGAGACGCAGACAGAGACGCAGACAGAGACGGAGACGGAGACAGCGACGGAGACAGCGACGGTTCGTGACCGCGTCGGGGACCAAGCGTCGCCGCGTCGGACGCGCTTCGTAGGACTTCAAGCTCGCGCGACCCCGTGCGAGAGTTCGCGGCCATGAGCGACCACGAAGCCCCCCTCGACGCCGACGCCCTCGAAGCTCACTGGTCGGCGCGCCAA
This sequence comes from Myxococcota bacterium, assembly GCA_025453555.1. Taxonomy (GTDB): domain Bacteria; phylum Myxococcota_A; class Polyangia; order Polyangiales; family Houyiibacteriaceae; genus JACKEH01. The sequence continues at coordinate 4,406 of JALOQC010000345.1, forward strand.
GAGCTGCTCGCCTCGATGCTGCGCGCGCACGACGCGGAGAAGTGCGATTGGCGCGTGGACCTCGGCAAGGGCCTGTTCTGGTGGCAGCGCGCGGACGGAACGCCGGTGGTGGTCGCGTCCACGCGCGGCATCTGCAGCTTCGCGCTCTCGAACCGATCCTTCTTGATGGCCTGGGCGAACCAATCGATTCCGAAGGGTGCCGCGATCCCCGAGATCGACGGCATGCCGCCGGCGGGGAACACCGACGAGGCGGGCGCGTGGGCGGTCGCGATGGAGGCGGGCCTCCGCTCGGGCGCGCACTTTCTGTACCGCGCGCCGACGCCGCAGATGTGGATCTTCCTCGGGCTCTGGGACGTGCGGACCGCGGGGCCGGGCGACGCGCCCTTCGAGCCGGGCTCGCCGTGGCCTCACGCCCAGCACGTGGTGTCCACGCTGCGCGAAGGCATCGGTACGCGCCCCGATCCGGAGCTACGCGTGCTGCTCCGCAACTACGGGCAGACGTTCCGCGAGAGCCGCATCCACCGCGGCGGTCCAGACGAGGCCGCGCTGACGGAGCTCGGCGACGCGCTGGTCGCGCTCGCCGACGCGCCGGCCGAGTCGGTGGGACCCGAGCTCGATCGTCGGCTCGCCGAGATCGCGCGCAGGACCGCGAGCTGACCGCTCGGTCCATCGCGTTTCGGCGCGTTCGCGGGGCCGATCGTGGTCCATCGCGTTTCGGCGCATTCGCGGGGCCGATCGGTCGTGCGCGCGGATCCACCGAAGGTCGCGAGGTCTCCCGACGTCGAGGACGCGGTTCGTCAGGCTCTGCAGAACGCCTGGAGCGAGACGCCGGTCCCGATCGAGCGTGGGACCTCGAGGGCGCCTGCCTCGCTCGCAGTGAGCCGAGCGGCGAGCGCGTGGTCGATTGCGCCGAGCGCGTCGGAGTTTCGTTCGTGGACCGCGCGCGCGTGCTCGGGCGCGACCTCGATCACGTACGCGCCCACACGCAGCGGCGCGTCGGTCGAGAGCACGTGCTCGTAGACCGCGTGGCCGAAGATCGCGAGGCCGACGTCTCGAACGGACGAGGAGAACGCACCCTCCTCGATCGCACGCGCGACCTCCTCGCCGCGCCCGTGGGCGACCACGACGAGCCCGCCACCTTCGTCGAGCAGCGTGAGCGCGTCTTGTTCGGCGGTGCGGGTCGGCGGGAGACGCTCGAAGGTCTCCGGCAGGCGCGCGAGGAGCGCGCGGTGCTGACGCCACGCGAGGGCCGCCTTCGCGCGCGGGAAGGTCGCCCACACGAGCGCGTTGAAGAGGTCGTGCCACGAGCGCGCGCGCGTCGGCACCGCGCCCTCACGATCGATGCGCGCGTCGTAGAGCTCGTCGCGGCATCGCAGCCCACGCCGACGTGAAGGCTTGGGCGTTTGGTGCTCGAAGCGGAGCGGTGCCCCGCCGTGGTTCGTCAGCCCCGGCGCGAGCGCGCGATCGACCGCTTCGACGTCGGGCCACTCGACGTGCGCACGCAACGGCGCGAACGCCCTCGCGAGCGGCCAGAAGGGAGGCGCGTCGAGCCGCTCGGGCACCCACGCGCGCTCGGGAACGAGCGCCACGTGGGCGAGCCTACGAGGCGCGACGGAGGGTCGCCAGCGATCGTGGTCGTGGTCGCGCGAGCGGCGATCGGACGCGTGCTTCGTGAACCGCGACACGTCGGGCGCGCGAGCCGAACGAGCGCCGCTGCTCGTGGACTCCGGTCCACCAACGCGACCAGGGGGAGTGCGTGGCATCCCCTTCGCGGCACCTCTTCGCCCGGTCAATCACGGTCAGAGACCGATCGGTCGGACGTCTCCCGACGTGGCGGCCGCCCCTCGTTCGCCGCCATTCCGCCGCCACCCCTCGCGTAGGTCTGCGAAATCATTGGTGCAGGGTCCCGGCACGAAAGGTGATTTGAGCGACGGCGGTGCATCCGCGGCTCATCACCGAGAACACGTGCGTCGCGATCACGCGGCGGACGAGCTTTCGCAAGGCGTTCCTCGCGCCTTGGGCGGGGTCGTCGCTGCACGTGGTCTCGTCGGCCGCGGCAAACGCGCTGAAGCGGACGGCGAGCGCGCCGCGCTGGGACGAGATCGGGCAGATCTTCGCGTACGCGGCGGCGCTCGCGCAGCGGGCGACCAAGATCGATTGGCACCAGCTCGTGCTGAACGTGACGCATCACCACTCGCAGGCCACGCCGCGGGATCGGGAGCTCGCGGAGGCAACACGCATCCTGCATCGCACGACGGCGTGCGCGTTGAACTGGCTCCTGCGGGAGCACGGTTTCGACGCTGCGGGCTCGGTCTTCGACAAGCGACAGACCCACTGGACGACGCTGGTCGACCTCGAAGCGGTGACGCAGCGGACGATCTACGACGACGTGAACTGCGTCGCGGCGGGTTGGGTCCGACACCCGCTCGACGTCCCCGTGGGTCATCACCTGGGCTTCGACCTCTGGAAGGCGGGCGGCATCGCAGTGCCGAAGCCGGAGAACGACGTCTTCTCCTCGAAGAAGCTGCCGAAGGAGCTCGAGCTGCGGCTCACGCCTCCGATCGCGCTCGTGTGTCACTTCGACGGCGACCTGGACGCGATCGTCGCGGGGCTGACCGAACTGCGAGACTTCCGCCTCACGCAGCTCGCGAAGGAGCGACACGGTCCCGTGCGCGGCGTGAAGAAGCTGCGCGCGGTGCATCCCTGGGACGAGCCCGACACCGACAAGGAGGTGATCGGGCGAACCGTGCGGACCTTCGCGGTGGGTCGTAACGACGACGAAGGCGTCGCCGTCTGGAAGCAGTGCCTGCAGGAGACGTACGGCCATCGTTCCGCGCATGCGGAGCGGATCGTTCGGTGGAAGGCGGGCGATCGAACGAGCGCGTTTCCCGCAGGCACACTGCGCGGGCACACCTTCCTCGGCATGCCGCTCGACGTGCCGGAGTTCGGGGCGATCCTCGGTGCGCCGCATCCCTCGCG
>JALOQC010000346.1 GCA_025453555.1 Myxococcota bacterium
CTCCGTCTCCGCCTCCGTCTCCGCCTCCGTCACCGTCTCCGCCTCCGCCTCCGCCTCCGTCTCCGTCTCCGACTCCAACACACCGACCCCGCCACCCTCAGGCTCGACGCGGCCCATCCCCGGCCCATGCTCCGCCCCGCATGGGCGAGCTGGCGGCCTTGGCGACGGCGTTGTGTTGGGTGGGGAGCGCGCTCTTCTTCTCCGACGCGGGCGCGCGCGTCGGCTCGCTTCCCGTCAACCTTCTTCGCCTGCTCGTGGGCTTCGTGCTGCTCGGCGCGCTCACCACGATCACCCGCGGCGCGCCGCTCCCGCTCGACGCGAGCTCGCACGCGTGGCTCTGGCTCTCCCTCTCCGGCCTCGTCGGGTTCACCTTCGGCGACCTCTGCCTCTTTCGCGCGTTCGTCGACCTCGGACCTCGCCTCTCCACGCTCGTGATGAGCCTCGCGCCGCCCGTGGCTGCGCTCTGCGGCTTCCTCTTTCTCGGCGAGCGCCTCGACGCGTTCGATCTCTTCGCGATGACGGTCACGCTCGGCGGCGTCGCGATCGCGGTGGTCGCGCGGCCGAAGATCACGACGCCCATGCCGCACCGCGCGCGTGGGCTCGGGCTCGCCGTCCTCGGCGCGATCGGCCAAGGCGTGGGGCTCGTGCTCAGCAAGCACGGGATGGGCGACTACGACGCCTTCGCGTCCACCCAGATCCGCGTGATCGCGGGCGCGCTCGGCTTCGCGGTCGTCTTCACCTTCGCGCGCACCTGGCCGCGCGTGCGCGCCGCCACGAAAGACCGCGCGGCGATGCGGAGCATGACCCTCGGCGCGATCGCGGGGCCCTTCCTCGGCGTGAGCCTCTCGCTCCTCGCGGTGCGGCACACCGAGACCGGCGTCGCCGCCGCGCTCATGGCGACCACGCCGGTGCTCATCCTCCCCTTCGCGGTGATAGTGAAGAAGGAGCGCGTGCCGCTCGCCGGCTACGTCGGCGCGTTCGTCGCGATCGTCGGCGTCGCGCTGCTGATGACGCGCTGACCTCGCGCGACGACGGCCTCAGCCGACCGTGATGGCGCGACGAACGAAGCCCTCTTCGAGGTAGCTGTCTTCGTCGAACATCGGCCAGCGGTACGACGACGCCAAGGCGATCCACGAGGCGACCGCGCCGTAACCACCGCACAGCGCCTCGCCGCCGTCGCCCCCACGCATCTCGTCCGGGTCGTCGATGTACTCCCAGTCGTACGGGTTCTGCGCGATGACGAGGCCGAACGCGTTGGGGCGCCGCAGCTCCACGAATGGAACCTGACCGTAGGGCTCACAATCGCTCGGGCACGCGTCGCCCCAGCGCCACAACGTTCGCGTGCCGCCGGAGCACGCGTGCTCCCACTCGTCCGCGGTGAGGAGCCGCAAGCCGTCGGCCTCGAGGGCGGCGACCACACGTTCGTGCGCGGATGAGTCGTCGTCGTCGTCGGGCTCGCCGATCGCGTCGCCAATCGAGCGCGCCGCGATCTCGATCAACGAAGGCGCGATCGTGACCTGTCGTGCGGGCTGCAGCACCTCGCTCAGATAGGTCGGAAGCGAGGGCATACCGAACTCCGACATCGAGGTGTCCCAGCTCGACATCGCTTCGGTGTCGAGCGCGAGCGGACGCGCGGTGTCGTACCCGAGGGTCGTGGTTCCGCCCGGCACGAGCGCGAACTCCGCGCCCGATCGATGTCGAAACACCGCGACCCATCGCGCGGCATCCCCTTGTGCGCAGCGCACGAGACGGTCGAACGCGAAGTCCGGCAACACGAGGTCACGGGCGAAGTCGAGACACTCCGACTCCGAGAGTCGATCCCAGCGGGCGAGGTCGGGCACCGGCATCGCCGAACTCCACCAGCTCGACGCGTCGCGCGCAACGCCTTCGATCACTCCGCCGCTTCCGCCCCCGCGCTCAGCAGCGCTCGCGCCCGCATCGGCGCGATCACCTCCGCGACGCGAAGACCTCCGAGCGCGGTCGCGAGGGTCGACTGTCCGGGGAACACGCTGTCGCCCACGAGGTAGAGGCCCGGCAGGACCGCGGTCGGTCCGAGGCGTCGGTAGTTGGCGAGACCCGCGCGCCGCGGGATGCCGCCCACGTAGCCGAAGTCGCGGCCGGTGAAGCGTTGAAAGGTGCGCGGGCTCGCGGTGAGATCGCGGACGATCGCCGCCGCGATCTCGGGCGCGCGCGCCTTCAACGTCGCGGTGCTGCGCGTTCGAATCGCGTCGAGGTACGACGCGGGATCGGAGGAATCCCGCAGCGTCCGCATCGGGACGTGCGTCGACACCGTCGCAGTCCGCATCCCCCGGCCGCGGTCTTCGGCGGCGTCGCTCACGGAGACGAAGAGGTGGTTCCCCTCGATGAAAGGCGACTTCTCGTCGCCTACGAGCTCGAGATGAAAGGCGGAAGGTCGGTCGACCTTCGCCGGGTCCAACACGAGATACCGCATCGCCGCACCCCAGCCGCGCTCGACCTCCGAGGCGAGCGCGTCGAGGGTGGCCGTGCTGCGTCCGAGCACACGACGGAGCGCGTGGGGTGTGAGGTTCGCGGCGACACGATCGGCGTACACCTCGCCGCGGCGCGCCGAGAGCTTCCAGCCCGCGCCTTCGGGCGCGAGCGCGCGCACTTCGTCGCTCGTGCGCAGCACGCCGCCGAGCTCCACCACGCGCCGCGCGAGCGCCCACGCCAGCGACCCGATGCCGCCGACCACGTGCCCGGTGCCGCGGAACGCGTAGTCCATCGCGCCGAGCGCGAAGGGCGCCTCGACCTCGTCGACGCCCGCCTGCACGGTGATCTGACAGACCGCGTCGAGCCAAACGCGGAGCGGCGCGAAGTCCTGCAGGCCGTGACGTCGCAGCATCGCCGCGAGCGGTCGGCCCACGAGACGCATGAGCGGCAGGTAGCGCGGCAGACGCGCGGCGTGACGTCCGAGCGCGCGCGGGCCGAGCGGCGGGAGCAGCGAGGGATCGTCGAAGAGCTCCCAGAGCGTGTCCGCCACGCGCCGCTGCTCGTCGAAGAAGGCGCGGATGCGTTCGATGGGCGCGCCCGGCAGCGCTTCGAGCGAAGCGAGAAAGCGTTCGCGGTCGGGCGGCACGTCGAGCGACAGGCCCGGCGCGCGTAGCTCGATCACGGGGTCGAGGATCTCGACGCGCACGTCGAGGCGGTGCTCGCGGATCCAACGATCGAAGAGCATGCCCTCGCCGAATCCGGAGAAGAGCGTGGCGCCGCTCTCGAAGCGATGACCGAAGCGCGTGAAGGTCGACGCGCACCCGCCCGGATAGCGGAGCTGCTCGAAGAGCGCGACGTGCGCGCCGCGGCTCGCGAGCTCCAGCGCGCACGCGAGCCCGCCGAAGCCCGCGCCGATCACCGCCACGTCGAAGCGCTCCATGACGCGGAGAGCTAGGGACGCGACGCCCCGGAGGGAAGTCGGCGGCTGACCCCGCCGACTCGGCCAAGAAGTCGGCGGCTGAGCCCGCCGACTCGGCCAAGAAGTCGGCGGCTGACCCCGCCGACTCGGCCAACAAGTCGGCGGCTGACCCCGCCGACTCGACCATGAAGTCTCGCCGGCGTCACGGACGTCGAGGAACCGTCACGCGAGCGCAACCCACGCGTCGCGCGATCCGACCTCGCGACGAACGCGTCACCTCGGTGTCGCGTCCGCTCCGCTACCTCCCGCAGCGCAACGCGCCGCGCCGCATCGAGCGCACGTTCGACACGCCGCGCGCCGATCGAGGAGGAACGATGACGACCTGGAACAAGGTGGGCGCCCTGATGCTCGCGCTCGCGGCCTGCACGGGCGACCGTGGTCCCGCGGGCGTCGACGGGATGGACGGCGCCGACGGCATGGACGGCGCCGACGGCATGGACGGTCGCGACGGCGATGATGGCGACGACGGGGACGACGGCGACGACGGAGACGACGGCGCGAACGGAATGGACGGCGCCGACGGCATGGACGGCGCGCCCCTCGCGGCCGGCATCTTCGTGCGCCACGTCGGCCGCTACTCGAGCGGGCTCTTCGACGAGAGCGCGGCCGAGGTCGTCGCGTTCGACCCGAGCACCGATCGGGTCTTCGTGGTGAACGCCTCGGCCGGCACGGTCGACGTGCTCGATCTGTCGACGTCGTCCACGCCCACCCTCGTCGACACGATCGAGCTCGCGGACGCGTTCCCGGGTCGCACCCTCGGCGCCGCCAACAGCGTGTCGGTCGCGCGCGGCACCCTCGCGGTCGCGATCGAGGCGGACCCGAAGACGAGCCCCGGCGTGGTCGCGTTCTACGGCACCTCGGACCTGATGCGCCTCGGTGCAGTCTCGGTCGGCGCGCTGCCCGACATGTTGACCTTCACGCCGGACGGCAACCGCGTGCTGGTCGCCAACGAAGGCGAGCCCAACGACGACTACTCGATCGATCCGGTCGGCTCGATCTCGGTGATCGACGTGAGCGGCGGCTTCGCGGCGCCCACGGTGCTCGACGTGGGCTTCGCTGCGTTCGACGACGACGCCGACGCGCTGCGCGAGGCCGGCGTGCGCATCTTCGGGCCGAACGCGAGCGTCTCGCAGGATCTCGAGCCGGAGTACGTCGCGACCGACGGCTCGACCGCGTGGGTCACGCTGCAAGAGAACAACGCGCTCGCGGTCGTGGATCTCACGGCGACGCCGCCCGTGGTTCGCGACGTGATCCCGCTCGGAGTGAAGGACCACCTGCTTCCCGGAAACGAGCTGGACCCGAGCGATCGCGACGGTGCGGTGCGCATCCGCAACTGGCCGGTCTGGGGCATGTACATGCCGGACACGATCGCGACCTACGTGGCGGGCGGCGCTCCCTACCTCGTCACCGCGAACGAAGGCGACGCGCGCGAGTACGACGGCTTCGTCGAGGCGCGCCGCGTCGGCTCGCTCACCCTGGATCCGACCGCGTTCCCGGACGCGTCGGCTCTCCGGAACAACGCCGCGCTCGGTCGCCTCAACGTCTCCACCGCGAGCGGCGACCTCGACGGCGACGGCGACTTCGACGAGCTGCACGCGTTCGGCGCGCGCTCCTTCTCGATCTGGGACGGCCGCACCGGCCAGCTCGTCTTCGACAGCGGCCACGACTTCGAGGTGCTCGCCGCGCGTCGCTTCGGTCGCGACTTCAATTCGAACAACGACGAGAACGGCGGCGAGCCGCGCTCCGACGACAAGGGTCCCGAGCCCGAGGCCGTCACCGTCGGAACGATCGACGGCGTGACCTACGCCTTCATCGGACTCGAGCGCCTCGGAGGCATCGTGGTCTACGACGTATCTCACCCCGAGAGCCCGCGCTTCGTGCAGTACGTCAATCCGCGCAACTTCTCCGCGGACCTTCCGGACGAGCTCGACGAAGCGGGCGACCTCGGGCCCGAGAGCATCACGTTCGTGTCCGCTGCCGACAGCCCGAACGGCACGCCGCTCTTGATCGTCGGCAACGAGATCAGCGGCACCACGTCGGTCTTCGAGATCGTGGTTCCCTGATCGCGAGCCCGCGCTCGTCCTCGACGACTCGCCCGTCGAGGACGAGGCGCACGCACGTCAGCTCCTCGAAGGGCATCGCCTCGCGGACGTCGCGGAGTCGCTCGGCTACCAATCGACGTCCTTCGTCCGCGCCTTTCGACGCTGGACCGGCGAGACTCCCGCCGAGTGGTGAGCGCGACGCGGCCGCCGTCCCCGACGACCCCGCGAGCGACGTCACGGCTCGAGCTCGAAGTACACCGACGTGAACAAGAGCTCGGAGCGCGCGACGCCGCGCAAGCGCGCTCGGAGCGCGTCGAGCTCGCTCGTCGACAGCCCCTTCCCGTCCTGGAGCCAGCGCGCCGTGTCCGTGAGCAGCCGGAGCCGCAACGGGCCGGAGACGATCGCTCCCGACCGGTCGAACGGAGCACGAAGCTCCACCTCGACCCGCGCGGTGCGCCCCGGACACAACCATTCGACGTGCCCCGCTCCGACCTCGCGCCCAGTCGGGTGATGCGACGCCCAGACCCGCAGGAACGTGCGTCCCGGATCGGACGCGTACCGCCGCAGCACGTACGCGCCGAGCTCCGGATCGTGCTCGACCACCGCGTCGTGCTTGCCCGCGAGCCGCGCTTGGAGGGCGTCGGCCACGCTCCGCTCCATCGGCGTCCCGTCGTCCCACCGCGGCGGCCCCATCACGAAGAAGATCCCGGTTTCGCGTGGATCGTAGATCCACGTCGCGCGCCGCTCGCCGTCGCGCAGCTCGAAGCGCAGCTCGGTGACGCTCCGATACCTCTTCACCTCGATCGACGACGCGCTCATCGCGGACGAGAGTACCGCGTGGCTTCGCGGGCTCGCGAGCCGGTCACTCGATCCGGATCGCCTTGAGCCGCGCGTTCACGTCGCGCGCGAGCGAGAGCTCCTGATCGCGCGGCAGCGCGGTGGTCGCGCTGAAGAGTGCGAAGGCCGCGAGCTCGTGCAGCGCTTGGTGCAGAGCCTCGAGCGGGTGCTCCATGTCGACGCCTTCGAGCGCCTTGGCCACGAACTCTCCGTCGATCGCGCCGAAGTCATCCACGCCCGGGCCGAAGTAGGGGCCGTAGCCGCTGCCCTGGATCCACGCGTCGAGGGTCGCGCGGGTCTGATCGAGGCCGCCGTAGGTCGCCACGGCGAGGAAGATGTCCTGGAGGATCTCGTTGAAGCGCCCGACCAGCGCGACCACCCGCGTGGGATCGACGCGCCGCGCCGCTTGGAGCGCGACCAGCTTCTGTTGCAGGAGCTGGTACACGGCCTTGGTCACGCCGAACTCGCCGAGCCCGGTGCGGCGCCCGAGATCGTCGATCGAGGTGTCGCCGTCGCAATGCTCGAGCACGCGCAGCGACGCGTCGTCGAGCTTCTTGGGCGAGGGAGCGTCCGCGATGCGCTTGGGACAGAGCGCGCTCGACGGGATGCGCTCGCGGAAGAGCGCCATCTCGTCGATGCGCTGCACACCCTCCATGAGCAGCCCCTGCACCGAGAGGTGCACCGTGGTGCTCGCGGGATCCTCGTCCTCGTCGTCGACGAGGAACGCGTAGAAGCCCTCCGCCATCAGCAGCGCGTTGAAGAACGTCTCTTCCGCCTGCCGCTGCAGCGCCTGGTAGAGCTGCGCCGCGTCGAGGTAACCACGCTCCACCGCGAGCTCGCCGAGCCGCTTCTCGCCCGTGGACGACACGAGGCTCTGCAGCTTGCCGCGATCGAGGAAGCCGCCGCGGAAGAGCACCTCACCGAGCCGATCGACCGGCGCGTCGCTGCGCGCACCCTTGAGCGCCCCTTGATCGAAGATCAGCACACGCGTCGCTTCGGGCGAGACGATGTGCAGATCGCCGCGCCAGTTCGAGGTCGCGACGATGTTGATGATCTCCATCACCGACATGCGGTT
>JALOQC010000347.1 GCA_025453555.1 Myxococcota bacterium
CGGTAGATGTTCTCGACGAGCACGATCGCGTTGTCGACCAACATGCCGAGCGCCATGATCAAGCTGAAGAGCACGATCATGTTGAGCGTCATGTCGAAGAAGTCGACGACGACGAACGACATCAACATCGTCAGAGGCACCGCGAGCGCGACGAAGAAGCTGTTGCGGATACCCATGAAGAAGAGCAGCACCCCGACGACGAGGATGAGCGCGAGGATGATGCCGTTCTCGAGCTCGCCGATCATGTCGTGCACGATCTTCGATTGATCACCGAGGAATCGGTGCTCGACGCCGGCGGGCCAACGCTCGGCGTGCTGAGCGACGACGACCTTCACGGCGTCGACCAGCTCCACGATGTTCGCGCCCGATCGTTTGCTGACCGCGAGGCTGACCGCCGGCTGCCCGTTCATGCGCGCGTAGGTGGTGCGCGGCGCGAAGCCGTCGACGACCCGCCCGACGTCGCGCACGAAGACCGGCCGATCGCCGACCCGCTTGATCGCGATCCCCTCGATCTCGCGGGGATCGACGATCTCTCCCGGGATCCGGAGCAGCACGTTCGAGTCGCCCGTTCGCACGTCGCCGCCCGGCACGTTCACGTTCTCGTCGCGGATGGCGCCGATCACGTCCCCGAGCGAGAGCCCGTAGTGGGAGAGCCGATTGGGGTCGACGTGGATCTGGATCTCGCGCTCGCGTCCGCCCGAGAGCGTGGCGTCGAGCACTCCGGGAATGCGACGAATGTCGTCTTCGAGCCGCTCGCCCAGATCCTTGAGCACCAGCTCGTCGACCGGACCTCCGAGGGTCACGAGGAGGATCGGGAAGTCGCTGAAGTTGATCTCGTTGATCTCGGTGTCTTCCGCGTCCGCCGGCAGCTTGGATCGTGCGCGATTGGCGCGATCTCGGACCCGCTGAAGCGCGTCTTGGATATCGACCTCGGGCTCGAACTCCATGAAGATGACCGAGACGCCCTCGTACGAGGTGCTCGACATCTTCTTGAGATCCTTCACGCCCGCGAGCTCGTTCTCCAGCGGAACCGTGACGAGCGCTTCGATGTCCTCGGGGGACACTCCGAGATACGGCGTGGTGACCGTGATGAGCGGAATCTCGACGTCGGGTGACGCTTCGCGCGGCAGGAACGCGTACGTGAACGTACCGAAGGCGACGGTGCAGAAGACCAGCAGGTAGACGAACGACTTGCGTTCGACGAGCCAGGCGATCACGGGGCCTCCGTCGTGGGCTCACCGCCGGCTGGGACGGAGGGGGTCGGCGCGCTCCGCGTCGGCATGCTCGGCGTCGCGTCCGCCCTCGCGCCGCTCGCGTCTTCGTAGATGACGCGTCCGCCGGTGCAGCAGCGTCCACGGCGTCCGATCAGGAGGGGGTCGCCCTCCTGGAGCTCGCGGTGTCCGACCACCACGACCTCGTCGCCTTCCGCGAGCCCCGCGCTCACGATCACTTGGTCACGCACCACGCTCTCGATCTCGAGCGGGCGCCAGAGGGCCACGCCATCGCGCGCGACGAAGACCCCGTTGCCGCCGAGCCGCGTCACGAGCACGTCGCTCGGAAGCACGACGCGTCGTCCCGCTCCCTCCGCCGTGACTTCGACCTGCGCGATCATGCCGGGCAGGAGCCTTCGATCCGCGTTCGGGACCTCCACGTCGACCGAGAACGCACGGGTCTGCAGGTCCGCCGCCGGGCTGATGCGCACGATGCGTCCCTCGCGCGGCGTCGGCTCCGCGCCCGCGCGAACCTGCGCGCTCATGCCGACGCGAAGCGCGACCACGTCGCGGTCCGGCACCGAAAGGGTCACGTGGACCGGATCGAGCTGCACGACCCGCACGAGCGGCGCGCCCGGCGCCGCGATCTCGCCGCGCTCGACGTCGATCTGCGCGACGACGCCTGCGAAGGGCGCGCGCACCACCGCGCGGCTCACACCGATCTGGGCCGCCTGGAGCGCCGCCTTCGCCGCGTCGACGCGAGTCCGCGCGGCGTCGAGCTGCTGGTCGGCGATGGTTCCTTGGAGCCGCTCCGCACGCGCGAGCTCCCGCTCCGCCGCGTCGACCTCGACCCGCGCCTGCGCGACCCGCGCCGCATGGCTCGCGGAGTCGACACGCACGAGCGTCGCGTTCGCGCGGACCTCGTCGCCTTCGGCCACCGAGACCGCTTCGACGAAGCCACCGAGCGCCGCGCCGAGCAGCGCATCACGCGAGCCCTCGACCTCGCCGGGCAACCGGATCCGAAGCGCCGCCTCCGACGACTGGACGGTCGCGGTCTCCACCCGGATCGCGCGCGCGCTCGGGGTCTCGGGCACCACGCGTGTGGCCGGCGGCGTCTCTTCGGACGCGCTCGCGTCCCCGCAGGCGACGGCAAAGAGGAGGGAAAGGACGCCGATCGGGCGGCGGGTCATGGGGCGACTCCGTGAAAGAAGAGAGAAACCAAGCGTTCGGAGAGGTCGGCGTCGAGCGGCTCCCCTTGGAGCCACGCCTGAAGTCGTTGATCGATGAGCCCCGTCAACGCGAAGAGCGCGTCGTCGAGGCGCACGTCGCGACGGAGCTCGCCGCGCGCGACCCCGAGCTCGAGGAGCTCACGCGTGCGTGCGAGGTGTCGGTCGCGGATGGACGCGAAGTCGAACGCGGGTTGACCGGGCTCGGGTCGAAGATCCGCGAGCATCACCAGGCGAACACCCACCACGTCCGCGCGGACGTGATCGAAGAAACGCGAGAGCGCGAGGACGAGATGGTCGCGTACCGAAGTTCCCTCGGCGATGGGCGCCTCGACCAACCGATTGAGCGCGTCGGTCTCGGCGCGAAGGGCGGCGAGGAAGAGCGATTCTTTGGAACCGAAATGGTAGTAGAGCGCTGGCTTCGTGCAGCCGGCCGCCTCCGCCACTTCGCGCACCGAGGTTGCCGCGTAGCCGCGCTCCCCGAAGAGGCGTGTGGCTTCCGCGAGGATGCGCTCGCGCAACGGCGCGGGCGGCGAGGACGGGGGAGGCGACGAAGAAGCGTCGGGCACGGCTTACCGACCGGTAGGTAAGCGGGCGTTTTGAGACCGGGCCTCACCCTCGTCAAGCGGCGCAGGGACCCCGCAACGAAAGATCGTCGCGCAGCAGCGAACCGACGTGGTCGCGACCGACGAGCCTCCGCTCTCCACCGCCGCCGGTCGGTGGACTAGCCGGTGGGGTCCGTTGGCCCGATGGCTCGCGACGCCACCCGAGGGCTCGCTGCGCAAGCTTCAACCTTCGGGCAAAACCCATCCAATTCGGACCTTTGCACGACAAGCCGCACAACCGATCGCTCACTGTCCGGTCTGGAAACGCCCGGGCACGGTCGGTGCTTAGTCGACATGTAGGACATGCGGCGCACGGGTCGGACGGTGCGCGCGGTTGGGAGACACACCATGCATCGCACCAAGCTCGCTCGCGGACTGCTCGCGACGCTGCTCACCCTCGCCGGGTGCAGCGGACAAGCCGAAGATCCGAGCCTGAAGGCTCCCGACGGCGCGATCGACGAAGGCAAGGAAGACCGTTGGAATCACGCCAACGATCCGGAGCGCTTCGACGGAGATCTGAACTACCACGTCACGGATCTTCCGCTCGAAGGGCGCGCCGAGCGGGATAGCTGGCCGTCGACGTACTGGCCGACCTACGGGGACGGAATCAATGCGCGTTGGCAGAGCCGCGACGACCTCTCTCCAGCCGAGAAGTACGACCTCGCTTTCAACGGCTGGACGCCGCCCGAGGGCTTCCATGCGCTGCGTCCCTTCGACCGCGACCGTCCGGCGCCGACCGACTGGGATGCCGCGTACTACCAGCAGCTCGGCCCGCTCGCGCGCCACACCTCGCAGAACATGGGCAACCGCGCGGACCGCGAGGCAGCCCTCGCAGACACCGTGGACCACCGCCCGGACGAGTGGCCGGTCGAGACGTGGTGGGGCCTCTGCCACGCGTGGGTTCCCGCCGCGCTCCTGGAAGACCGACCGCTGCGCGCGGTCGAGCACAACGGCGTGCGCTTCGAGGTAGGCGACATGGAGGCGCTGCTGATCGCGGCGTACAACCGCGCGCCCGCCGACATGATCGGGGGCCGCTGCAACCTCGGCACCGGCGAGACGCAGATCGAGCGCGACGAGCAGGGCCGCGCGACGAACGTCGAGTGCCGCGACAGCAACCCGGGCGCGCTCCACGTCATCGTGACGAACTTCCTCGGCCTGCAGCGCAAGGGCTTCGCGTTCGACCGCACCTACGACTACGAGGTCTGGAACCAGCCCGTCGTCGGCTACGAGATCACGAAGCAAGAGGAGATCACGGTCGCGCGCGCGAACCAGCTCCTCGGCCTGACCGGCGAGACCTACACGTTCAACGCGGACGCCGCGAAGCTCTACGAGGTGAACCTCGCGGTGCAGTGGATCACGGAGTCGCACGCCTCGACGCAGCCGAACGAGAGCGCGCGCTACACGCGCACCGACCGCTACTCGTACATCCTCGAGGTCGACGCCGATGGGAAGATCATCGGCGGCGAGTACACGGGCAGCAGCCGCACGCAGCACCCGGACTTCCTCTGGAACCCGCGCCGCCTCACGCGCAGCAGCGTTCCGTACCTCGACCTCGAGCGCGTCCGCATGCTCATCGCACGCAGCCGCATGCCGGTGGAGCCGCCGCCGGCGACGGGCTCGGAGGTCGTGGCGATGGGCGCGGGCGTCGAGATCCCCGACAACCAACCGGCGGGCGTGACCAGCGTCGCCACCGTGAGCGGCGCGAGCGGCGCGGTCGTCGGCGTGCGCGTGCAGCTCGACGTCACGCACCCCTACGTGGGTGACCTCGCCCTCACGCTCCGCCACGGCGGCGTCGAGCGCACCTTCCGCAACCGCACGGGCGGCAGCGCGGACGACATCCGCGAGACGGTCGACGTCACCGGCTTCGAGGGGCTCGATCCCAACGGCGAGTGGACGCTCGTGGCCGCCGACACCGCGCGCGCCGACGTCGGCCGCGTGAACGGCTGGAGCGTCACGGTGGTCACGGACGGCGCGGCCGAGCCCATGCCGACCGAGCCCACGACGAGCGCGCGACGCTTCGCGGGCCAGGGCAACGTCGCGGTCCCGGACAACACGCCGGCGGGCGTGACGTCGACCGCGAGCGTCAGCGGCGTGACCGCGGGCCGCGTGTCGATCGAGGTCGATCTCGCGCACACCTACCGCGGTGATCTCGTGGTCGCGATCGAGCACGGCGGCCGCACCTGGACGCTCCACGATCGCGAAGGCGGCAACGCCGACGACCTCGTGCAGACCTTCACGCTCGACGCGGTCGGCAACGCCTTCTCGGGCGACCCCTCGGGCACCTGGACGCTCCGCGTGAGCGACCACGCCGGCGCAGACGTCGGCACCCTCCGCTCCTGGGCCGTCGTCGTCGCTCCCTGACCCTCGGGTCGGCAAGAGCGTCGAAAGACGACCTCGGTACACAACACCCAAACACACCACACACGCATCCACACGGGGCCGTCCTTCGCGCAAGCGAAGGGCGGCCTCACTATTTGTGTTCGCTGCGCGCTCCGCGCTCCGCTCACGGCGGGGCTCCGCTCACGGCGGGGGACCCAACCCCCTCTCGCACGTGAGGCCTTCCGCTTCGCTACAGGCCTCCCGGCGGGCTGCTCTTCGGGGCTTCGCCCTTGGCCGCAGGGGGCCAGCCCGCACGTTTGGGCCTCTGCGCGCTTCGCGCGCGCGTTTCTCGTTCGCTCCGCGCTCCGCGCTCCGCTCACGGGCGTCCGTGCTCGTGCTCCGGTTTCGCGTGTGCCTCGGCGTCCCGTACGCTGTGTCCGTGGTCGCGAATCGATTCGCCGTCGCCACCTTCGATCGCGTGTTCGACGCGTCGCCCAAACGCGACGTGCTCGATCTGGCCACGCTCGTGCGTGGGCTCGTGACCTTCATCTTCAAGCCCGAGCTCGCCAAGGCGGTCGCGCGTGATCTCGAGCAGCTCGATCGTGCGATGGCTTCCATCGAGAGCGGCTCTCGGCTCGGGGGACGCCGCTACGGGCACCTCGCGCGCGCGCTGAAGGAAGGCGGGCTCGAAGGCGCGCGGCGCGAGCACGAGCGGCTGCGTGCTCGTGCGAAGGCGCGCGCGAAGATGGATCTGCGGCTCTGGTCGCCCGCCCACTACCGCGAGGGCGCGCGGCGCGAGTCGACCGACGTGGTCCACGTCTCGTGTCTCGTGCTCGACTACGACTCCGGTGCTCCGATCGAAGAGAGCAGCGCGCACTGGCGCGGCTGCTTCCACGTCGTGCACAGCACGTGGTCACACACCTCCGCGCACCCGAAGTACCGCCTGGTGCTCCCGCTCGCGCAGCCCGTGCTCGCCGACGACTGGCGTCGCTTCTGGGACTGGGGCGCCGCGCGCGCCGGCATGCGCAACGACCCCGCGCTGAAGTCCCCCGCGAGCACCTTCGCCTTGCCCTCCACACCCTCCCGCGACGCCGAGCGGGTCGCGCTCGTGCGACCGGGACGTCTCTTCGATCCGCTCGAGAGCGGGCTCTCGCTTCGCACCGACGTGCCGCCGTCCGAGGCCTCTCCGCCGGGCCCCACCCACTTCCGCGGCGACCCCGACGAGAAGACGATCGACGAGCATCCCGACGGCTACGTGGAGGCGACGCTCGACGCGACGCGCGATCTCGGCGACGACGACTTCCAACTCTTCGGCGACAACGAACGCCCCGCCGAGTCCGACTTCGAGCTCTTCGGCGGATCGAGCGCGCGACCTCGGTCGGACGCGTACGCTCGCGAAGAGACCGTCGCGACCGATCCGTGGAAGGACGAGTTCGACGACTTGTTCTGAGATTCGGGTGCGCCGCGAGAGCAGGTCGGCTTCGCGGCCGTGACGATTCGAAGCGGCATCGTGCGGGGCGAAGACGAAGTCCGCGGAGCTGCACGATCCCGCGAAACTCTCGGGCCGCGCGAGAGCGTCATCGACGCCGACGAAACGATCCGGCGACCTGATATCGTCGCGCGCATGGACACGCTCGACCTCGGCGCCCGCAAGGCGGAGCTCCTTCGCCTCGGGTTTCGCCTGATCGCGGAGGACGCGACCTCGTTCGTGGCGGTGCGCTCCAAGTGGTACTGGGAGTGCATGTTCACGAAGATGACGACCCTCGTGGTCGTACGTCGCGTGGCGGCGGTCAGCGCGGAGGACATCGGCGCCGACGCGAAGTGGATCCTCACGAACGCCGACAAGCTCGATCCGAGCGCATTGCCGACCGGCTTCCAGAAGGGCCGCATCTACCTCGCGGTCTACCTCGCCGATCGCGTCGACGAGACGGCGTGGGCGCGCGCGGCGAAGAAGCCGTGGTCCGACTTCGGGACGTTCTTCGTGCCCGCCGTGCGCGACGC
>JALOQC010000348.1 GCA_025453555.1 Myxococcota bacterium
ACGCGCGTCTCGTGAGCACCAATTGGCTCCGCACGATCGGCTGGTGCGCGCGCGGCGGTCTCGTCACGCTCTGGCTCCACCGCGCGCTCGCCCCGACGGGGTGAGCCTCCGAGGTGGGGAAGCGCCCGCGCCTGCGCGCGTAGGATGATGGGTGAGCGGTTGGCAGAAGCCTCTGTTCGTCGCGTCGACCGTCACGCAGGTCGTGTTCTCGCTCGTGCTCTTGGCCGCTTTCCTGTTCTACTTCGTGGCTGCGGGTCGGGTGCTCGCGGGGCCGCCGAACGCGGGCATCCTCGTCGGGCTCGCGGCTGCGGGGGCGGTGATGATGGCGATGCTCGTCGCGCTCGCGTTCACCCTCACGATCGGCGGCCTCGTCCTGCACGTGCTGCGCTTTCGGGTCGCTCGTTTCTTCGTGCCGCTCGCGCCGCTCGCCAGCGCCATCGCGCTCGGGGTGTGGCTCGCGTCCGACGATCCGGGCGACGAGGCGGCGGTCACGGTCGCGTTCGTGATCTGCCTCGGGTGCTTCCTTCTCACGTCGGCGAGCGCGGTCGCCGGGCTTCCTCCGAAGGCAGCCGCAACGAGACCGAGCGATCAACGGTAGGGCGTGTCGCGCGCGAGGAGCCACGCGGTCTCGCCGTCGAGCGGGATCGCCTCGGGGTTCTTCACGTAGAGCTCCACATATCCACACTCGCGACAGACGCCGGCTTCCAGATCGCCCACGCTCGCCGAGGGATCGTGCGCGAGGGCCACGAGCCGCATCGGTTCGGGGCGGCCGTCGTGGCTCTCCGCCACGCGCGGCACGTAGATCACGGAGCCCTCGCACTTCGGACACAGACCTCGACGCTTCATGCGGCGAGCGTACGTCGAGCGTTCGCGTGCGACGTACGAAGCGACTGGCTCACACTCCGAGTCGGCCCCAGGAAGCAGCCCCATGAACGCGCTCCTCCTCGTCGATCACGGCTCCCGTCGCGCCGAAGCCAACGCGCTGCTCGCGCAGATCGCGGCCCTCGTCGCCGCGCGTCGTCCCTCGCTGATCGTCGAGATCGCCCACATGGAGCTCGCGCCGCCCACCGTCGACGAAGCCTTCGACGCGTGCGTTTCGCGCGGCGCGACCGAGGTCGTGGTGATGCCCTACTTCCTCGCGCGTGGCCGGCACGCGACGGAGGACATCCCGGCCCTCGCGCGCGCGGCGGCCGCGCGTCATCCCCACGTCGCGCTTCGGATCGCGGAGCCTCTCGGCGTGCACGCGTTGCTCGCGGAGCTCGTGCTCGCGCGCGCGGACGACGCGGGCGTGATCGCCAGCGACTGACTTGAAGCTCAGCCGATTTCGCAAGCCGCCCTACCGGACGGCGCGCAGCTCGCGAAGCGAGCGAAGGCTCGTGGGAGGGGGCCCTCGGGGCTTCATGCCCCGTGGGGAGGGTCTGGCGACAGACCCTCAAGGAAGCTGAAAAGAAGCTGATGGCCAGTTATCGCAAGCCGCCCTACCGGACGGCGCGCAGCTCGCGGAGCGAGCGGTAGGGCGGCTGCGACCTCGCCGCAGCGTCGCATTGCGTCGCGCGGTCCGAGGGCCCTCGACGCTCGACGCGATCGCCCCAGGATTGCCCGAATGTTTGCCCTTCGAGTCTGGTGGGTCGTGCTCGTTCTCTCGTTTTGGGTCGGTTGCGCGGACGACGACGCGTGTCCGCCGGAACCGGATGGGGGCGCGGTCGCGCTCGACGCGGGCGCGTTCGACGCGGGATCGGTCGATGCGGGCGACGAGCGCCCCGACGCGGCCCCCCGTCCCGACGCGGGCCCACCGCCGAGCGGGCGCCCCACGACCTACTACGTGATCCGCCACACCGAGCGCGACCCGGGGCTCGATCCTCCGATCAACGCGGAGGGGCAGGCACGGGCTGAGCGTCTCGCGACGCTTCTGGGCGCGACCGGGTTCGACGAGATCGTCGTCACGTCGTTCTTGCGCAACCAACAGAGCGCGGCGCCGCTCGCGGAGCGCACGGGGACACCCGTCACGGTGGCGCCGATCTCCATGACGAGCTCGTGGGCGGAGTTCGGGTCCGAGGTCGCGGCGTGGCAACGCGATCGCGAGGTGCCCGGCAGCACGGTGCTGATGATCGGCCACTCGGGGGGCTACAACGCCGCGCTGCTCCGCGGGCTCGGCGCGGAGGGCGTGACGATCCTCGAGCGCTACCAGGATCTCGTGATCGTGGTGCGCGAGCCGGACGGCAGCGTGCGCTCCTCGGTGCTCGAGTACGGTGGCCCGAGCTCCCTCGACCCCACGCCATGACGCAGAATCTGGCGGCGTGGACCCTGCGCATCCGAGTCGCGGACTCTGGCAGCGCAGCATCGGTCGGCTCGGCCGCGTGGAATCTCGTCCGCAGCTCACGCGTAGTCTGCGCTCGTGGCCGACTTCCGTCGTCGTCGTTTGCTCCGCCTCGCGCTCCTCGCGCTCGTGCTCTTCGGAGGGTTCGTGCTCCTGACGTGGCTTCAGCGCGCGATGATGTTCCACCCGAAGGCCGCGCCGACCGACGAACGGCTGTTCGAGCGAGCTCCGGGGCTCGAGCGTTGGTGGCACGAGAGCGACGAAGGTCCCGTCGAAGCGTTCTTCCTTCCGGGCGACGGCGTCTCGTCCGCGAGCCCCGGCCCGGTGGTGATCTACACGCACGGCAACGCCGAGGTCATCGACCCTCTGCCGGCGTGGCTCGCGACGTATCGGCGGCTCGGCGTCTCGGTGCTCTTGCCGGAGTATCGCGGCTACGGGCGGAGCGCGGGCTCACCGAGCGAGGCCGCGATCCGCGACGATCTGCTCGCGTTTCATGCGCGTCTCGTCGCGCGTCCCGACGTCGATCCCTCGCGCGTCGTCCTGCACGGCGTCTCGCTCGGCGGCGGCGCAGCCGGTCTGCTCGCGCGTGAGCGCCGACCCGCGGCCGTGATCCTTCAATCGACCTTCACGAGCGTGGCCGACGTCGCGTGGGACGCGTTTCGTGCGCCGCGTTTTCTCATTCGTGATCGCTTCGACACCCTCGACGCGCTCGGCGGCACCGACGTGCCCGCGTTGATCCTCCACGGCCGCCGCGACGAGGTGATCCCGTTCGCGCACGGCGAGCGTCTGCACCGCGCGTTGCCCCGGAGCGTCTTCGTCGCGTGCGACGCCGGGCACAACGATCTGCCACCACCCGAGCTCGACTATTGGGGCGAGATCGAACGCTTCTTGCGAAACGCGGGTGTGCTTCGTTGAGCGCGCTCGAGGGCTCGACGGTTCGATGGTTGCTGACGGTTCGGTCGTCTGACGGCGACGCTCACACGACATCGGATCGCTGGGCCTGGCGGCCGGCTCCGAACACGTCCATCGCGTTTCGGGGCGCTTCGCCGGCCCCGATGGCGAGTCACGTGCGCGACTGCCACCAGCGGACGTACTTCGGCTGCGCGTCCACGAAGGTCGAGCGCGGGGCGTCGTCGGTCACCCCGAAGTCGTGCCCCGACACGCGCCGCAGCTCTTGCAGCGCCATCTTGCGGAGCTCCGGGCGCCGGTCCGCGAGCGCGTCCACGAGCCAATCGAAGCGATGACGTCGACCCTGCGACTTCGCCCAGCGCCGCCAGCTCATGCGCATCGTGCCGAGGTCGTGGCAGGTCAGACGCCGGAGCGCGTCGTGGGCGGCGCGCGCGATCGTGCGATCGTCGTCGCCGAGCAGCTCGACCAAGGGATCGAGCGCGAGCGGATCGCCGAGCTCGCCGAGCGCCTCGATGCTGCGCACGCGCCAGACTTGTTGCACGGTGGTCGCGGCCGCGGTGCGCCTCAGGCCCGCGAGCACGTGCGGGTACGTCGAGGACGCGCGCAGACCTTCGACCGCCACGAGCGCGGCGCGACGCACGCCCGGATCGGAGTCGAGCAGGAGCTGCGCGACCGCGGCGAGCAGCTCGGGACGCCCGAGCTCGGTCGCGACGAGCACCGCGTGGAAACGGACGTCCGGGCTCGTGTGCTCGAGCAGCGCTTCCACGTGCGGGACCGCGCGCTCGCCGAAGAGCGTGAGCGCCGCCCCGAGCGGCGACGCCTCCGACGCGAGCGGCAAGCGGCGGTAGGGCATCTTCCGATCGAACCACACGGGTCCGGGGAAGTGCCGCGCGAGCTCGGGCAGCAGGCGATCCGCGTCGCGCTCGAGCCGTCCACGGTGCCGTTCGACGTCGCCGGGCGAGCAGCGGCAGAGCTCGAGGAGCAGCGCGGCGGTCGGATCGGCGGGCGGCGCCTCCGGCACGATCGACGGGCTGCGAAGCGCGTCGAGCTCGGTGCGCACGCGCTCGACGCGCGGAGGGATCGGGGTGCTCACGCGCGCGTGCACGTCGGAGCTCGGACGTGGGGAGGGCGCGGAGCTCGGACGTGGGGCGAGCGCGGTCGTGCTCGACGGAGCGGCGCTCGAAGCTGCGCTCGAAGCGGTCGACGAAGCCGCGCTGGAAGGAACGGCGGGCCGCTCACCCGAAGGGGGTGCGGGCGCCGCGCTCGCTCGCGGCGCCTCGCTCGGCGGCCGGCTCGTGCGGCGTGCGACCGGCGCGAAGTCGAAACGCTCGACCTGCTCGACGATCTCTTCCACCGGCCCGTCCAGCTTGGGCACACGCGGCGGTCGCGGGAGCGCCGGCCCGTCGCCCTCGCCCGACGGCGGTGTGCTCGAAGGGCGGCTGCGCACGATGTCGCTCGGCGCATTGCGCACGACGTAGGTGCTTCCCGACACGCGCTTGCGTTCGAGACCCCGCGACGGTGTCTCGTTCGCGCTCTGGCCCCTCTCGTCCGCAGAGTCGGTCGCGACCGCAGCCTCGGAGCGCTCGCTCGCGCTCGGGATCGGCTGGGGCTTCTCGTCGGCGGCCATCTCGGGGCTTCGCTCTAGCACGCGCGGCCTGTGGTGGTAACCCTTACAAGCGTGGGCGCACGCGGGCGACGTCCGTTCACGGCCGAGTCGCGCTGCGAAGCGTGAGCACCACGAGCTCTGGCGGAACGCCGAATCGCACGGGAACCATGCTGTTCCCGACTCCGCTCGTCACCCACAAATGGCGACCCCCTTCGACGTAATGGCCACGCACGAAGCGGGTGCCGAAGCGTGAGGGAACGAAGAGCGCGCCCACGATCGGGAGCCGCACTTGGCCTCCGTGGGTGTGCGCGGCGACGGTGAGCGAGACGTCGTCCGGCACGTCGACGAAGAGATCCGCGGTGTGCGTGGCGACGAGCCGTGGACCCACCGAACCTTCGAGGCTGCGCAGCAGATCGGCGTGTCCGGTGAACGCGTCGTCCACGCCCACGAGATCGAACGCCGCGTCGCGGAAGGACACACGCCGTGACTCGTTCGAGAGCACGGGCACCTCCGCGCGCTCGAGGCAGTCGCGCACCCGTCGCGCGCCGAACCAATGGTCGTGGTTGCCGAGCACCGCGTAGGCGCCGAGGGGTGCGCGCAGCACCCGCAGATCCTCGGAGAGGTGCGCGAGGCTCGGCTCGGATCGGAAGAGGCTCTTGGTGTCGACGAGATCCCCGAGAAAGAGGAGCAGATCGGCTTCTTGCGCGGCCAGCCGGTCGAGCACGCGCCGGGTGCGCGCACGATCCATGGGCGGTGCGCCGACGTGAAGATCGCCGACGAGGCCCACGCGCAGTCCATCGAGCGATGCGGGCCAACCGGGCAGCACCAGCTCGCGCTCGCGCACCACGAGGTGCCGCGGCTCGATCACGAACGCCCAGAGCGCCAGCCCACCGATCGCGAGCGCGATCCCTCGGAGCCATCGAGGTCGCCGACGGCGCAGCCGACGTCGCCGAGGATCCTGCGTCCGCCGGTCCGACCGGCGGGGCGGCGAGAGATCCGATCGGTGCGCGCCACGTGTCACGTGCGCTCGTCACCGCACCGGAGGCAACCACGTGTCGAGCGCACGACGCTGCGTGACGTTCGCGCTCGGATCGACCTCGAGCTGCCACGCGTCCGCGGGGCGTGCGCCGAGCGTCAGCGGCATCCGCCGCAGCCGACCGCGCCGCGCGATCGTCAGCTCGACCTGGGTCCCGGCGCGCATTCGATTCAGGCGCTCGTCGAGCTGCGCGGGCAGGCGCTCGTCGTCGATCGCGAGCAGCTCGTCCTCGACTTGCAGACCCGCGTCGTGGGCCGGGGTCCCGGTCGCGACCTCGCGGACCACGAGGCGCCCGCCTTCGTTCGCGACGTCGGCGCCGATCCACGCGGTGGCGTTTTCGCTCGGCGCCGTCGGGCGAAAACGAAGCCCGAAGTGCGACAGCGCGGGCGCGTAGTCGAGCTCCGCGGTGTCGTCGACCGCGTGGGTGAAGAAGCTCGAGAGATCCGCGCCCGCGATCTCGGAGGCGAGCGCGCGGAAGCTCTCGCGCGTGTAGCCGGTCTCGCCGAAGCGCTCGTAGGCCGCGCGCATCACCTCGTCGAGCGAGTGGCCGCGACGACGCAGCTCCGCGTCGAGGAGGAACGCGACGATCGCGCCTTTCACGTAGTAGCTGACGCGGCTGCTGCGCGCGTGCTCGTCGGGTCGGTAGAACTTGATCCACGTGTCGAACGACGCGTCGGCGAGCGACTGGATCGAGCGACCGGGCGTGTCTTGGAGGCGCTGGAGCTGCTTGCTGAGCGCGGCGAGGTACTGCTCGCGCGACGAGAGCCCCGCGCGGTGGACGAGCAGGTCGTCGTAGTAGGAGGTGATGCCCTCCACGATCCAGAGATCGCGCAGGTAGACCTCGTGCTCGTAGTCGAAGGGGCCGAGCGTCTCGGGTCGCAGGCGCTTCACGTTCCAGGTGTGGAAGAGCTCGTGGCTCGCGAGCCCGAGCCAGCCCCGGTACGCGTCGTCGTCGCGCGCGTCCCAGCGGTCGCCCATCATCATCGTCGAGCGCGCGTGCTCGAGCCCGCCGCCGCCGCCGAGGAGGACGTTGAAGAAGACGTAGCGCGGGTAGGGCACGACCCCCCAGAAGGCGTGCTGCGCGGTGACGATGCGCTCGACGTCGTCCATTGCGCGTTCGGCATCCCAGACCGCGCCGCCGCCGATCGTCGCGACGAGGTGCGGCACGCCCCCGATCGCACGCTCGCGCACGTCGACGTCGCCACAGAGGATCGGCGAGTCGACGAGCTCGTCGAAGTCGCGCGCCACGTAGCGGAGCGTCCGCGCGGCCCGGTCCGCGGACGGAACGTCGCGCGAGGGGTCGTTCGCGGCGAGCTCGGGGTTCGGCGCTTCGCTCGGTGTCGCTTCGTTCGGCGCTCCTTCGCTCGGCGTCGCTTCGTTCGGCGCTCCTTCGTTCGGCGCTCCTTCGTTCGGCGCTCCTTCGCTCGGCGTCGCTTGGTTCGGTGTCGCTTCGTTCGGCGCTCCTTCGCTCGGCGTCGCTTCGTTCGG
>JALOQC010000033.1 GCA_025453555.1 Myxococcota bacterium
GGTGGTGAGCGCGCTCGCGAGGACGAGGAGGAGCACGACGGTGAAGCGCTCGCGGCTCGGGGGCGCGTCGGGCACCGCGAGCTTCTTCATCAGATGACGTCCGACCGTGAGCATGACGAGCGCGAAGGCGAGCGCGAGGCCGACGGTGACGAAGGCGGCGCTCGCTCCCTCCGCGCGCACGAACGACACGACGAACGCGAGCAGGCACCACGCGGTCACGTCGTCGATCGCCGCCGCCGCGAGCACGATCGAGCCGAGTGGCGTGCCGACCATGCCGCGCTCGGTGAGCAGGCGCGCGAGCACCGGGAACGCGGTGATGCTCATCGCGACGCCGAGGAAGAGCGCGAAGGAGAGGAAGGGAACGCCGGGGAGCGAGAGCTCGTCGTGGACCTGCGAGGCGAGCGCGAGGCCGAGGCCGAAGGGCACGACGATGCCGGCTTGGCTGAGCGCGATCGCGCTGCGGCCGCTGCGTCGGATGAGCGCGGGGTCGAGCTCGAGGCCGACGAGGAACATGAAGAGGATCAGGCCGAGCTGCGCGACCGCTTCGAGGCCTCCGAGCGAGCTCGGGGGAAAGAGGAACGCCGCGGCCTCCGGCCAGAGCGCGCCGAGGAGCGAGGGCCCGAGCGCGATGCCGGCGAGGATCTCGGAGACGACGGCGGGCTGACCGATGCGGCGCCCGAGGCGCGTGAAGACCTGCGCGACGCCGACGATGACGCCGATCTGGAGCAGGAGTCGCGCGAGCGCGTCGAGGTGCATGCGAAAGGAACGTGGCGAGCGGAGGCGCGGAGGTCCGCGGCTGACCCCGCGGACGTGGGTGGAGAAGGCCCGCGCGGCGCCGAGACTGGGATCGGCGCCGCGCGCTGTCGAGCCGGCACGTGGGGTCGACGCGGGTGCGGATGACGTTGCGTTCGACGGAAGCCCTTCGGACGGCCGTGCTCACTCGACGGGGCCCCGCTCCGCGCACGACGAAGCGGAGCGCACCGTCGACCACGTCGAACGACGCCGATCAGCGCTGGTCGCGGCCGGCCATCAGCGCGAAGCCGACGCTGAGCTCCGCCGCCCACGAGGGCTGACCGGTGAGACCGACCTCACCGCTCGCCGACGCGAAGAACCAACGGCGCACGTGCAGGCGCACGCCCGCGCGGATTCGAAACGCGAAGTCGCGCGACTCGACGCGGAAGGTCTCCCCACCGCGCACCACGTCCGCGGTCGCCCAGTCGAGGCCGCCGAGCACGTCGACGAAGGGCGCGACGGGGCCGATCGGGTACTCCGCGCCGATGCCGAAGTGGAAGCCGAAGAGCTTCAGCTCCGGGACTTCCGTGCGCACGCCCTCGAGCGTGGTTCGCGTGGCGTCGACGTCGTAGGCGGCGAAGGGGAGGTCGACGCCGGCGGTCATGCGCACGTGCGCGACCACGAGGCGGAGGTCGTAGCGCAGACCGTACGCTTCGACGCGATCGAAGGGCGCGCCCGCGAAGACGCTCGGATCGAGGGTGGCGGCGTTCGACCAGCGCGCGTTCCGCAAGCGGTGCTGACCGGCGAGGAAGCCCATCGAGAGCTCGAAGTGATCCCAGCCCGCGATCGTGCGCTCGTCGATCGGAGGCGGCGCGTCTTCGGGATCGTCGACGTGCGTGGGTGGTGGCGAGAGCGGCTCGGGCTCGGGATCGACGACGTGAGTGGGGAGCGTCGCGTGGTCGTGCGCATGGACCGACGAGTCGCTCGAGGACGTGAGAGGCGCTGCGGCGGGCTCGTCGAGCGTTTGTGCGTGGGCGCGCGAGACGATCGACGGCGCGACGAGCGAGAGCGCGAAGAGAAGCGTGAAGCGAGTCATGAGTTTCGAGTCCTCCCGGCGCATCGAGCGCCGTGCAGAGACAGAGCAGCTCGCGCACCAAGTCGGCGCGCAGACGCTTCGCGCTCGATTTGCTCCGCGCGGTCGCGGGCTTGCGGCGAGGTGAGAAGCACGCGACGCGGCGGCGCGTGACGGACGACGCAGGCAGCGGTGTCCGAGGCGTGGTGAGGGTCCGTGGCGAGGGAGTCACACCCGCACGAGCACGACGCGAGCACCACGCGAGCACGACGAAGATCCCGAGGAAGATCCGACGTCGCCGTGCGTAGATCGAAGCCCGCGAAGGCGACGACCGAGAGCTGTCGGCGCGCGCCTCGATCCGCGTCGCGTCGTGGGCATACGCGCTTGGTCGCTAGCGCGGCGGGCGACGCGTTGCTGCACGCCTCGGTAGCGCCTGCGACGAGGTTGCTCACGCGTGACGCCGCGCACGGACGCGCGTGGGCGACGCCGTCGAGCCTTGCGAGCCCGGTCACCCGCGAACCCGCGACTCATCCACCACGGCCGCTCGGAGACTCGACATGGCGACGACGAAGAAGATGACGCTCGCGAACGCACGCAAGGAGCTCGAGCGGCTGCTCGGCAACCACGACTACTCACCGCTGCGTGAGGATCCCGAGCGCACGCGCCCCGCGCTGCTCGCGCTCGTGGAGCAGGAAGGCGACGCGGTGTGCGAGGCGCTCGCGGAGGGTGCCGTGCTCGCGATCGTGGGTCGCCGCAGCGACGTCGAGATGGTCACGCGGCTGCTCGAGCGCGGCGTGGATCCGAACGCTCCCGACGAACCTTCGCACGGCGTGCCCGGGAGCACGCCGCTGCAGGCGGTCACGGAGGGCACACCGGACGACGAGGAGAAGAACCTCGTGGTCGTGGAGCTCCTCCTGAAGAAGGGCGCCTCCGTGGACGCGCTCTACCCGCCGCCCGACGTGCGTGTGTCGACGCCGCGCCACGGTCCGCTCGACAACGCGGTGAAGTCGCAGCGGGGCCGACTGCTGGAGAAGTTGCTCCCGTACGCGAGCGAAGCGTCGCGCGCGCACGCGCTCGTGACCGCGGTGTTGCAGACCGAGGGGCAGAAGAGCGACTCGGGACCCCGCAAGCTCCTCGCCGAGTGGATCGCGAAGCTGCCCGTCGACGGCGCAGGACCGATGGGTTTGTCCGCGCTGCACGCCGCCGCGATCGTCGGCGACGAAGAGGTCTACGCGCTCGTCGAGGCGCACGCGAAGGAGAAACAGCCGAAGCTCGCGGAGGCCGTTTCGTTCACGAGCTACTCGTTCCCCGCGGGTCCGGGCGGAGGCGTGATCCCGAGCGCGCGCTTCGCGGCGGGCAGCACGCCGCTCGATCTGATCGGACCCGTGCGCGCGGTCTTCGTCGCGGGACGCGGCAAGTTCGAGGCGGCGAAGGGCGGCAAGGGTTGGGGCCCGTTCAACGAGTCGCAGCTCGCGAAGATCGTGGCGCGCATCGAAGCGCTCGATGCGCTCGAAGCGAAGCTGAAGGCCGCCGGAGCGACGTCGGGCGCGGTGCGCGAGGCTCTGCCGGGGCCGCTCGGCGTGGTGGAGACCGCGCTCCTGCGGCTCGCGAAGGCGGCCGGCACCGAGGCGCGGCTCGCGGCGGCGATCGGCGGCATCGACACCACCGGCATGGGCCCGCTCGGCTTCCTTCTGCAGATCAGCTCGGACGCGAAGGACGCGTTCGCGCCGTTGGAGCGCCGAGGCACGCACCGCCTCGACCTCTTCCTCACCGGCGCGCTGCGCGAGACGCCGGTGCTCTACGGTCCGAAGGCGAAGTCGTTGCGCGGCACCTTCCTCGAGCCGGGTGAAGAGACCGTGCTGATCTGGCCGGAAGAGTATCCGGCGGAAGCGAAGCGCATCTTCGAGACCGCGCTGCTCGGGCTCGACGGCGACACCGTGATCGGCGGCACGAAGGAGCACGACGGCACGAAGCTCTGGGCGGTCGACGTCGAGAGCGTGACGCTGCTCGGTGAGATGACGGCGTTCGTGGTGGAGGGAGTGGCGGCGCTGCTCGGGGAGAAGGTGCCGGTCGCGGCGCCGCCTTCGGATAGGAAATCGGATGTGAAGCCCGCCCTGGGCTCGCCGGTGAAGGGAAAGAACGTTTGCATCACCGGGAAGATGTCGCTCGATCGCGACGAGGTGACGCGAAAACTGGAGGCGCTCGGCGCGAACGTGACGTCGGGTGTTTCGGGCAAGACGCAGATCCTGTTCGCGGGTGAGAAGGCCGGTTCGAAGCTCGCGAAGGCGAAGGAGATGGGCATCCCGGTGCTCGACGAGACAGCGCTCGCGAAGGTGCTGGCGGGGGAGACACCGCCGGAGCTCGGGGGAGCGAGCGATGCGAAAGCCGTGAGCGCACCCGCCAAGCCGATCGCCGCGACCGCCACGACGCCAGCCGCGCCTTCCGCACCGACGATCGAGCCACCGATGCCGAGCGTCACGCCACGCCCGCGCGACGGCTCGTTTCGCGCGCATCATCCGGGATCGAATCAGGTTTCCGCCGAAGGCGAGCTCGTCGCCGGCAAGAAGCACGGCGTGTGGCGCTGGTGGTACTCGAGCGGTCAGCTCCAGAGCGAGGTGACGTTCGTGCACGGGCTCCGCGAGGGACACGAGACGGGCTGGCACGAGAACGGGAACAAGAGCGCGGAGGGCGAGAACCGCGGTGGGTACCGCGAGGGTCCGTGGGACTTCTGGTACGCGAGCGGCGCGTTTCAGCAGCGCTACCTCTACCGACAGGGCAAGCAGCACGGCGAATACGTCTGGAATCTGGAGGACGGCTCACCGCGCGCGCGGGGTCAGTTCTTCGAGGGTCGTCGCGTCGGCAGTTGGACCTGGCACGGCGAGCCTCAGCACGAGAAGATGACGCGCGGTCACGACGAACAGGGTCGAAATCACGGAGAGGACGCCGGCTGGTATCCAGGAGGTCAGCTCGCCTACCGACGCTTCTACGACCACGGCAAGCCGGTCGGCGTGCACGAGACCTGGAGCACCGACGGCGCGCTGACCTCGCGCACCACCTACGACGCGTCGTCGCGGCTCGTCGAGAAGCTCGCGGTGGTCGACGGCAAGGAGACGATCGAGCGCTTCGTGCACGGGCTGCCGGAGAAGCTCGTCGCCGACCGAAAGAAGCTGACGAAGATCGCGGCGAAGGTCGCCAAGGGGAAGGACCGTTACAAGAAGCAGGACTCGCTCGGAGAGGCGGTCGACTACGGCCAGCGCGGCGCGCTCGCGCTTCTCCTGTGGCGTGAGGGGCTGCTCGACCTGCCGAAGGAGTCGGAGCTCTTCGATCTGGTGCGCGGCGAGGCGCATGCGATGAGCGGCGAGGAGCTGATGCGGCTGCTCGCGAAGGTGGACCCGAGCGACTCACACAGCGGGCACCTGCCGAAGTGGCCGGACGCTCTCGACGAGCTGGTGGTCGAGGTCTTCGCGCGCGATCCGGGTCCGATCGAGGCGGGCTGGCGCGAGCTGCCGTCGGCGACGAAGCGTGGCGTGGGCTTCGTGCTGGCGCGCTTCGGCAAGGACGTGCGGAAGGAGCTCGGGGACCTGAGCGAGCTGCTCGCGATCAAGCACGCGGAGGATGCGATCCAAGATCGACTTCGCTGGCCCGCGCGTCCGCCCGAGTTGCCTGCGGATCCCTTCCGTCCCGACGAGGTGCGCCTCTTCGAGTGGCAGCTCCCGACCCCCGCGTTCGACGACTTCCTCGCGCTCTACGGCACCAAGGAACGCTTCGCGGAGAAGCTGCTCGAGCTCGCGAAGGAGCACGTGAAGAACCCGCTCACGACCCCGATCTACTTCTCCACCTACAAGCCTGCGATCGAGCGGGCCGCGGTGGAGGATCTCGCGGCGCTGATCCGAGGTGGATCGCTCCACCAGTGGACCGCGGCGCACACGGAGGCCGCGCTGCTGAGTTGGCGCAAGGACGGCGCAGAGGCGCTGACGACGGTGGCGCTCGCGATCGACGACCGCATGCTCCGCAAGTGGCCCGCGGTGTGCTGCGCGATCGTGAAGCGGGCCGAAGAGGGGCTGCCGGTGGACGAGCGGCTCGTGGACGCGCTGGAGCTGCCGGCGGAGACCCCGAGCCTCGGGTGGGTCGAGCAGCGCATCGGCCGGCTGCCCTTCGAGGATCTCAAGCGTGACCCCGCGTGGATCGACTCCGCGGTGGACTTCGCGAACGACGCCGAGCTCGGCACGGAGCCGAACTTCGAGACGATGCGCATCGTCTTCCGCGCGCTGCGCGTGTTGCCGGAGGCGACGGTGAAGCGGCTGATCGAGCGCACGCTCGAGTCGAAGTACACCAAGACCCACGCCGCGCCCTACCTGCACCTCGTGAACGATCCCGCGCTCTGGGAGCGCGCGATCGCCGTGATCGAAGGCGAGGAGTCGGTACGGATGCACCAGGTCGCGCTCGGCCTCGCGCACCTGCCCGTCGCGGCGCTGCCGATCCTCGAAGCCGCGCGGAAGCGCGCGACCAAGAAGGACGCGAAGGCTTCGTTCCATCGCGCGATCGTCGGGGTGCTCGCGCGCGCGGCGAGTGCGGGCGAGACATGGGACGCGCGTTGGGACGAGCTCGTGCAGATGGAGGTCGAGGCTGCGAGCTACGACTACCCGTACGTGGGCGCGCTGCTGCGCAAGGTCGTGCATCGGCTGCCGACGGAGCGTGCGGAGAAGGTGCTGCTGCGCGAGCTCGATCCGAAACGTCCGAAGAGCTTCGCGCGCGCGATGACGCTCGTGGCGTCGCACCCGACCGACACGGTGCTGCAGGCGGCCTTCCGTGGGCTGCTGGTGGCGGAGGAGCGCATCGCGAGCGAGGAGCAGCACCCGATGGGTCCGGCGATGAGCGCGATCCCGGACGTCGGCGCGTGGGTGAAGTGGCTGCTGAAGAAGGGCGCGGGGAGCAAGCTCGCGGGCGTGTTCGAGACCGCGGTCGGCGGCACCGACAAGTACGACGCGCTCAAGAAGTCGCTGGAATCGGACGGCGTCGAGACCGCGAAGGCGCTCGACAAGGTCGATCAGCTCGTCGCGCTCGCGAAGCGTGAGCTCGGGGCGTCGGTGGGCGAGCCGATCTACCTGCTGCGTCGCTTCGACGCGCCGCCGAAGGAGCTCACGCCGCTCGGGCTCAACCGCATCGGTGGGCTGCCGCCGGGCGTGACCGCCGACGAGTGGCCGACCTGCGGCGACGAGCCGATGGTGCACCTCTTCACGCTCGACCTCGCGACGATGCCGGAGCTGCGCCAGCAGCTCGGTGGGAAACGCACGTTCAGCTTCTTCATGGCGAGCCCCGAGATGAACGAGGCGTACGAGCCGGGGAACGATCAGACCGCGGTCGTGATGCTCGACGACGCGCGGGTGGGTTCGGAGGGTGAAGCGCCCGAAGACACCGTCGTGCGCGAGACGCAGTACTTCGAGCCGGTGCGCGTCGAGGTCCCGAGCAGCGTCTTCTTCGCGGGAGGCGGCGAGCTCTACAAGGCGATCTACGGCGCACACGCGCGGGTGCTCGGTGATCCGATCTGGCTGCAGAGCGAGGAGGAGGGCGGCGGCGCGTTCGTCATGCAGCTCGACGAGGGCTTCGTGGACGTGAACCTCGGCGACATGGGCGTGCTCTACGTCTACGACGACGGCGGCTTCTGGCAGTGCCATTGAGCGTCGGGCGAGCGGCATCACACGAGGAGCGCGTGACGTCGAGCGCGTGACGTCGAGCGCGTGACGTCGAGCGCGTGACGTCGAGCACGTGATCGCGAGGAGCTACGACGTCGACTTCGCGCCGCGCGGGCGCGCCAACGCCGCGAGCGCGAGCACCACGAGGGCGACGAGCGCGAAGGGCCACCACACCCGCTTCGGGGGCCCTTCGTCGCGCGCGGCGGCGAGGGCTTCGCGGAAGGGCTCCGCGCCGCGGCGCGCGTCGAAGCCGAGCACGGTGCGCTCACCGATGTAGGTCGTGGGCAACCCCTGCATGCCGACCGACGCCGCGTACGCGAGGTTCTCTTCGATGCGCGAGTCGGTCGCGGGATCGTCCATGCACGCGACGAACGCGGCCTCGTCGAGCTCGAGCTGGCGCGCGTAGCCGATCAGCGCGTCGCGCACGAGGCGGCCTTCGTACACGAGCGTGGTCATCGCCTCGCGCTGGCTCTCTGGCGTGCAGAGGATCGCGTGCGACGCGACGCGCGCCGCCGGGTGGAAGGGCAGCGGCACCAGCACCCGATCGACGTGCACGTTCACCCCGGCGTCGCGGGCCTCGCGGATCGCTTCGTCGAGCGCGGGGTGCATGCGACGACAGAACGGGCACTCGGGATCGCTGAGCAGCACGACGTTGACGGCGCCCTCGACGTAACGCGCGCGCACGCCGTCGGGGATCGGGCTCGGCGGCGCGGTCAGACCCCACGCGAGCGGGAAGCCGATCGCGAGCGCCCACGCCGGCCACCACGGGCTGCGCCACGAGCGCGCATCGTCCGTCGCGAGCGGCTCGCGCATCAGCGGCTCCTTCGCGAGCGGGATCGCCGCGAGGGCCGCGACGATCGCGCTCGTGTCGACGCCCACGCAGAGCCAACACCACGCGCCGATGTACGCGCCTTGGAGCGTGAGGAAGGCGACCGCGCCGAGCGCCCCGAGCAACGCCGCGCGCGCACCGAGCTGCCGGAGCGAGGGCTTGGGCGCGATCGAGAACGCGAAGACGAGCGAGTAGAAGAGCAGACCCAACGCGGGCAGCACGAGGTCCAGGCGGAAGCTCGCGCTCCACGCGTGCACGACCTCGCATCCGGCGCCGCTCTGGCAGAAGCGGGGGCTCGGGCCGTAGTAGTCGACCGCGGTCGCGGCGCTGAAGACGAGGGCGCTGAGCGCGGCCGCGCGGTGGAGGATCAGGGCGATCGGGCGCACGCGGCGGATGTAGCACGTGTGCCCACGCGTCGAGGCGACGGGCCTCCTCCGGCCTCGAGCGGTGCCCATCGAAGGGCTTGGGGGAACGAGGTCGAACGCGACTGCGTTTCGGGACCGTCGCCGGCAGTGCGACATCGCGCACCTCGCGCGCGCACCGCGCGCCTCTGCTACCGTCGCCGCGCCATGGGCGAACGGCTCGTCGTCGTCTTCAACCCACGCGCGGGCGCCGGGCGCGCCGAGCGCGAGCTGCCGACCCTCGTGCGCACCCTCGAAGCGGGCGGCGCCGAGGTGGACGTGCGACGCACCACCGCGACCGGTCACGCGACCGAGCTCACGCGGCAGGCGCTCCTCGAAGGCGCACCCGGCGTCGCGGTGGTCGGCGGCGACGGCACGCTGAGCGAAGCCATCAACGGGTTCTTCTCGCTCGACGGCAAACCGATCCGCGAAGGCGCGTGGGTCGGCCCGCTGCCGTGCGGCACCGGCGGTGACTTCCGAAAGTCGGTCGGCATCCCGAAGGATCCGGAAGGGTCCGCGCGTCGCCTGCTCGCCGCGACGCCGCGCGCGCTCGACGTGGGTTGGCTCGAGCACGTGAGCAACGACGGCCGCGAGGTCGCGCGCGCGTTCGTGAACGTCGCGAGCTTCGGCATCGCCGGGCTCGTCGATCGCATCGTCAACGACGCGCCCAAGTGGATCGGCGGTCGCGCGGCGTTCTTCGCGGGCACGCTGCGCGCGATGAGCCGCTACCGAAACCAACGTGTCCGCGTGTCGATCGACGACGGCGCGTTCGAGGAGCTCTCGGTGCTCAACCTCGCGGTCGCGAACGGCCGCTACTTCGGGGGCGGCATGCACATCGCGCCGACCGCTCGGGTCGACGACGGGCTCTTCGACGTGGTCGCGATCGAGCGCGCGGGCACCCTCGGGAACCTCGCGCTCACGCGGCACCTCTACGGCGACTCGTTGCTCGGGCAGAGCGGCGTGCGGCATTGGCGCGGTCGCACGATCGTCGCGGAGCCCTTGGTCGACGAGCCGGTCTTGCTCGACGTCGACGGCGAAGCGCCCGGTCGCTTGCCCGCGCGGCTCACGATCCGCAGCGGCGTGGTGCGCCTGCGCTGATGCCGCTGAGCTCGACACGGCGGGATGCGTCCGCGACGGACGGCGTTCACTGCGTCGTGTGCGGCGTCGACGGAGACTTCGATTCCGTCGAACGCGCCGTCGATCGTGACGATCGGAGAACGCGCGCATGAGACGCTCGTGGAGGCACGGTCTGCTCGCGCTGGGCGCGGGCAGCTTCCTCGCCGGCTCGGTGGTGCAGGGTCCGTTGCCAGCGCTCGCGTTCGCCTACCCGCTCGCGATGCTCTCGCTCCTCGAGGCGCCGTCGGGATCGCGCCGCCCGTACCGCCGTGCGTTCGGGCTCGGCTGGCTCGCCGGCACCGGCTGCAACGCCACCGCGCTCTATTGGATCCCGGGCCTGCTCCACGACTTCGCGGGCTTTCCCTACGTGGCGGGCGTGCCGGTCGCGCTGCTCTTGTCCGCGAGCCAAGGCCTCACGCTCGCGTTCGCGTGTCTGTTCGCGGAGGTGATCACGCGCCGCGACGTGTCGCCACCCATCCCGACGGCCTCGCCGAACGATACGCTCACGAAGCACACCGGCGTTCCGCGCTGGCTCGCTTTTCCGGCCGCGATCAGTCTCGTCTTCTCCCTCAGCCCCGCGCTCTTTCCATGGCGTTTCTCCACCGGCGCGGTCGGCTGGATCGAGTGGGCTCAAATCGCCGATCTCGGTGGCCCTCCGCTGCTCGATCTCGTGCTCGTGCTCGTCGGCAGCGCCGCGTGGGAAACGATGCGTCGACCGCGCGCGCTCCCGCTCGTGATCGGCGCGCTCGCGCTCGGCGCGCCGGCCCTCTACGGCGCGTGGCGGATCCCACAGGTCGAGGCCGCACGCGCGGCGGTGCCTTCGCTCCAAGTCGGGGTGGTGCAGCCGAACGTCGGCATCGCGGAGAAGCACGACACCCGGCTCGCGGACGTGCACCTTCGACTGCTGCGCCAGATGACGCGCGAGCTCGAAGCGGACGGCGCGGAGCTCGTGATCTGGCCGGAGTCCGCGCACCCCTACCCCTACCCGCGCGACGCGCGCCGCGATCTACCCGGCCGCGGCGGCGTGCTCCGCGAAGGCGTCCGCGGCCCCGTGCTCTTCGGGACGATCACGCGCGGCACCGATCGCTGCGATCGTTGGAACTCCGCGATCGCGCTCGACGCGAACGGCCGCATCGCGGGCGTGAGCGACAAGGTCGAGCTGCTCGCGTTCGGCGAGACGGTGCCGCTCTGGGACGTGCTGCCTCCCCTGCGTGACTACTTCCCGTGTCCGGGCATTCGACCGGGCGCGCGGCCCGAGACGGTCACGATCGCGGGCGCTTCGATCGGTGTGCTGAACTGCTACGAGGACGTGCTCGCGCAGCACGCGCGCACGGTCGCGCTCCGCTGGCCGGACTTCCTCGTCAACATCACGAACGACGCGTGGTTCGGTGACACCCGCGAGCCACACCTGCACCAGCTCGTCGCGCGACACCGCGCGATCGAGACCCGCCGCGAGCTCGTGCGCGCGGTGAACACCGGCGTGAGCAGCCACGTGTCCGCGACCGGCGAGACGGTGATCGAGACGGGAACCTTCGTCCGCACGTCCTTCGTGACGCGTGTCCCGAAGCTCGGCGGAACCACCGCGTGGACCGTGCTCGGCGACGTGATCACGCCTTCGTTGATCGCGCTCTTCTTCGTGGGAGCCTTCGCGCGTCGGCGGCGGTCGCGGTCCTTGGCGACCTGATCGTCGACGCCGGCCTCGCGAGCATCGCGCGAGCCGCTGAGGCCTCTCGACGCTCGTCGTTTGCGCGGCGGCCTCCACGCGAGCCGCGGAGGTCTCTCAACGCTCGTCGTTCGTCGACGCCGGTTTCCGCGCGAAGCGGCGCCACGCCACGAAGAAGAGCGGCACGAAGAGGGCGAAGCCGATGAAGCCGGGCTCGATCCACGCGGGCTTCACCGCGCCCACGAACGCGAGCGCGAACGCCATCGTCGCGAGCCACGGGCCGCCGCGGTGGAAGGGCGTGAGCGCGACGCCGCCCATGCCGACCAAGAACGCGTCGGTGAGCAAGATGCGTTCGGGCGCCGCGCCCGCGACGAGCGACGCGTAGCGGTGCAGCGCGCTGACGCCGAGGGTGAGCAGCGCGATCTGCGCGATGCGTCGGTTGACCAGGTTCCACTCGCCGTTGCGCCGCCACCACGTGGCCACCGCGAGCACGACCCCGAACACCACCGTGCCGCCGAACGCGAAGCGAAGCTGCGGGGTGACGTAGTCCGGTCGCACGAGACGCATGCCCACGAGGCCCGCGGTGATGGCGACGATCGCGATCGCGAGGAGCACCGTCGCGCGTTGACGAACCCCCGCGCCGACGCCGCGATCCTGATCGTGCTCGAGCTTGGCGAGGCGCGCCTTCTCCGCGAGCTGCCGCCCGCGCAACGCCACGATCTCGTCGCGCAACGCGGTCGGCGGATCCGTCATGGCGGAGAGACACGCCTCCGCTCCGTCGGGCTGACCGTGCGCGAGCTCGACCCGCGCCATCGCGTCGAGCGCGCGCTGCAGACCGTTCGTCGCCAGCTCGCTCTCCGGCCACGCGGCCCGCGCCTGCTCGAACGCGAAGCGCGCCTCCGTGAACACGCGCTGCGCCTCCGCGTAGGCGCCACCGCCCTTCGTGAGCTTCTCCAGCTCCGCGAGCCGCTCCGCGCCGGCCATGGCGAGCTTGGCCGCGGTGCGGTGCTCGCGAAACCGGAGGATGGCCTCCCGCAGAGCGCTCGCGCTCTCGAAGCGCGCCGACGGATCGCGCGCGCACGCGCGGTTGAGGATCGCGGCGAGCTCGCGCGGCACCTTCGTGTCGTACGGAAAAGGTTCCGCGCGGCGTGCGATGCGGAGCACCTCGACGAGGTCGGTCGCGTCGTGGCGCGGTCGCCCGGTGAGCGCCTCGTGCAGCGCGGCGCCGAGCAGGAACACGTCGCTGCGCTCGTCCGCGTCGCCGAAGGTCATCTCGGGCGCCATGTGCACCGGCGTGCCGACGATGCGGCCCGAGCTCGGCGCGTCGAGGCGCTTCGCGACGCCCCAGTCGAGCAGGTAGACCTCGCCGAAGTCGCCGATGCGCACGTTCTCGAGCTTGATGTCACGGTGCACCACCCCGCGCGCGTGCGCGAAGGCGACCGCGTTGCAGACCTGCAGGAGCACGTCGAGGTGGCGCTCGATCGAGCGCTCCTCCTTCGCCAGCTCGCTCCAGTCGACGCCCGCCACGCGCTTCATCACGACCGCCGGACCATGCTCGTCCGCGACCACCGCGTGGATCGGCACGATGTTCGGATGCTCGAGGCGTCCGGTGATCGTGGCTTCACGCAGCAGCGCGTCGACGAAGCGTGGGTCGTCGCTCGTCAGCCGCTTGAGCGCGACCTCGCGCGAGGGAATCGTCTGCTCGGCGAGGTGCACCACGCCCATGCCGCCGCGGCCGAGCACGCTGCGCAGACGAAAGTCCGCCGGACCGCCGTCGGCGCCGTCCGCGATGCGCGCCGATGGGAGCGCGCTCGGTCGGCTCGCGCGTGGATCGACGTCGCCACCCAGCGTGCTCGATGCGGCGTGGGTCTCCGCGACGCCCTGCGCGAGCAGGGTCTCTCGCAGCGAGTCGGAGTCGTCCATGGCGGCTGGAGGATAGCGCGCCTCGGCCGACGCTCGACGCGGATCGCAGGGCACGCGAGCGGGCGGCGCGCGTCGACACCACGGAGAAGCGAGACGACCGCGACCGCGGAAGTGCGTCGCGACGCTCGCCGCGCGAGCCGCTATGCTCCGCCGGTGATCGCGCCGAAGCCGCTCGTTCGACTCGCTCGACTCTTCCTCGTGGGCTCGTGGCTCGTGGGCTCGTGGCTCGGGCTCCCCTCGATCGGAGGCTCGCTCGCGTCGGCTCAGATGTCGGGCACCGACCTCGCGGCCCCGGTGCCGCGTCCACCGAGCGGCTCCACCGCGCCCGCCGACGTCGTCGAGAGCGGCGGCGCAGACGGCGCGAGCGAATCCACGGGCGACGCCCCGTCGGACACGGCGGGCGAAGGCACGACCGAGGGCGCGACGGGCGGCACGACCGAAGCCACGACCGAAGCCACGACCGACGCCCCCGGCGACGGCACCGAAGCGAGCCCCGACGCGAGCGCGCCCGTCGACCCCGCGACCGATCCCGCCACCGTCCCCGTCGCGCTCGTGATCGACGCCGCTGCGTACGGCGTCGATCCGGTGGTCGGCCAACACGTCTCGCAGCGCATGCGCCTCACCGCGGAGGAGATGGGCTACGTCGTCGTCTCGCCCGAGGCGACGATCGCGGCCGCCCAGCGCATGCGCATGCCCTACCCGCCGGGCCCCGCGGATCTCTGGCGCGTCACCTACGTCGCGCGCGCACGCCGCGGCGCGTTCGCGCGGGTGTGGGCCCACCAAGGCCGCTACGTCTTCGAGATCAGCGTGGCCAGCCTCGACGGCACGGGCCCCTTCTTCGCGCGCGGCACCTCGGGCGCGGACGATCTCCACCAGGTGGTCGCCGAGCTCACGCGCCAAGCGATGCCCCCGACCGATCGCTGGGACGCCGAGGGTTACCAGCGCTACGCGACCGCCCCCGCCGCGCGCCCCGCGCCGACCACCCCGCCCACACCCACCGTCACACCGATGGTCCCGGGATCGCGGCTGGTGGTCGAACGTCGCCGGCGGGACAATCGCCCCGGTCGGCGCTTCGACCTCGCGCTTCAAACCGAGATCGGCATCGGCGTCGACGATCAATTCGTGAACGCACTGGTCGGCGGACGCTTCGGCGTCCGAATCACCAAGACCATCGCGGTCGGTGTGACGCTTCAATACGCGAACCTGCGCGGACGCGGCGAGCGCGTGAGCAACATCTTGCCGATGATTCTGGTCGAGAACCGCGTGCGCATCTCACGGCGACTCGACCTCACGGTCCCGCTGCGGTTCGCGATCGGCTACCTGCCCTTCAACGGACCCGTGGTGCGCTTCTCGGCCGGTCTGAACCTGCCCGTCTCGAGCCGCGTGGAGCTCCAGCTCGACGTGCTCGCGCCGACCTTCTGGATCCTCCCGAACGAGCAGACCGCGGTGAGCTTGAACCCCGCGCTCGAGCTGATCGTGCGGCTTTGAGGGTGGCCGCGACCGCGACAGGTCGCGCTCGGACGGGATCGCATGTGGACGTGATCGTGATCGTGAACGAGTGAGACGAATCCCTCGTCGCCGTTCACGTCGCCGACCACGACCACGTTCACGACCACGCCCGAGTCGTCGCGACGCTGACGCGTTCGCCAGCCCGTTCCACGCTCTCGCGCGGGTCGCGCTTCGTTCAGAGCTTGCCGAGCAGCGCTTCCAAGCGGAGCTTCGGCATCATCATCACCGCTTCGGCGAAGATCTTCCGGCTCATCTTGCTCTGACCCGCGCGGCGATCGACGAAGACGATCGGCACCTCGACCACGCGGAAACCGCGTCGGAGCGCGCGGTACGTGAGCTCGACTTGGAACGAATATCCCTCCGAGCGCACCGCGTCGAGGTCGATGGACTCGAGCACCTTGCGGCGGAAGCCTTTGTAGCCGCTCGTCAGATCACGCACCTCGAGGCCGAGCACGGTGCGGCTGTAGAGGCTGCCGCCCTTGCTCAGGACGTGACGCCCGAGG
Source organism: Myxococcota bacterium (assembly GCA_025453555.1). Classification (GTDB taxonomy): domain Bacteria; phylum Myxococcota_A; class Polyangia; order Polyangiales; family Houyiibacteriaceae; genus JACKEH01. The sequence continues at coordinate 15,442 of JALOQC010000033.1, forward strand.
CCCCAGCCTTCGACGCCGCCGCCCGGCACGTTGCGCGAACCGATCACGACGTCGGCGCCGGCCGCGAAGGCGTCGAGGAAGTCCGGCAGGTACCGCGGATCGTGGCTGAGATCCGTGTCCATCTCGAAGATCAGGTCGTAGCCGTCCGCGATGCCGCGCCGGAAGGCGTCGAGGTACGCGCTGCCGAGCCCGAGCTTGCCGGGGCGGTGCAGAACCTTCACGCGCCGATCGACCTTCGCGATTTGCTCGGCCAGAGCGCCGGTCCCGTCGGGGGACGCGTCGTCGACGACCAGGGCGTGCGCCTCGGGGAGCACGTCGAAGACGCCGTCGAGGAAGGACGCGAGGTTCTCGCGCTCGTTGTACGTCGGCGTGACGATGAGGACCTTCGGGTTCATTCGAGCTCGTGGGTGACCGTGGGGGTCGGGTCACACGCGCAGTGCGCATAGCATCGAAGCTCGAAGCGCGAAAAGACTCCGTCGCCGTCGAGGTCACCTTCGGCGACGAGCACCGCGCCATCCACGGTCGGCGTGACCTGATAGCGGTAGTAGAGCGGCTCGGTCGGCACGAACCCGAGCTCCACGAAGCCGGGGTCGCTCGCGAAGGCGCCGACGTGCTTCTCCGGCCCGACGGTGAGGGGCTGCGGGCCCGCGGGCGGGAAGGCGCCCGTCCGATGACACGCGTCCTGAGCCGCCTGCGAGAGCATCCGGAGCTGGAGCTCTGCTTCGGCGGTCTTGGAGCGCTTCACGTAGTTGATGAAGGCGGGGATCGCGATGGCCGCGATCACCCCGAAGACGATGCAGGAGACGACGAGCGCGCCGAGCACGATCGCGACGACGAGCAGTGGGTTCCGCTTCGGCTTGGTCGCGCTCGCGCTCGGCGGCGACGGGGGCGGCTGGAAGCCGGGAGGCGCGGCGCTCACGCGGCGGCTCCGCTCCCGATCGTCTCGGACGCCGCCGCAGGGCGCGCCGCGTCGGTCATTCCGGGCCCTTCAGGTACGTGTACCCGCGCAGCGCCTTCTCGTAGTGCTGCATGAACATGCGGAGCTGGTCGAGGTCCATGCGCCCGGCCTGCAGCGCACGCTCCGCCTGCTTGCGCACGCGTTCGACCATCTCTTCGGGGTCGTACTGCAGGTAGCGCAGCACCTCGTCGATCGCGTCGCCCTTGATGACGTTCGAGACGCTGTGCCCGTACTCCTCGAGCCGCACGTGCACCGCGTTGGTGTCGCCGAAGAGGTTGTGCAGGTCGCCGAGGATCTCCTGGTACGCGCCGCCCAGGAACATCGCGAGCAGGTAGCGCTCGCCGGCGCGCACCGGGTGCACGTCGAGGCTGCTCTTGACGTCCTCGACGTCGATGAAGCTCTCGATGATGCCGTCGCTGTCGCAGGTCAGATCCGCGAGGCGCGCCTTGAGCGAGGGTTTCTCGTCGAGGCGGTGGATCGGCATGATCGGAAAGAGCTGATCCATCGCCCAGATGTCGGGCGCGCTCTGGAAGATCGAGAAGTTGCAGTAGTAGATGGTGCCGAGCAGCTCATCGAGCTTCTGCAGCTCCTCGGGGATCTGCTTGCGACCCTTGAGCTTCTGCTGGATGCGCTCGCACGCCGCCCAGAAGATGCGCTCGGCGCGGCTCAGATCGCGGAGCGCGAGGTAGCCGAACTTGAAGAGGCTGCGCGCCTCCTCCAGCGACTGCTGCAGGTCGTGCCACGACTCCTGCACGTTCTTCGGCTGGATGCCCTCGTACGTCTCCCACATCTCGAGCAGCACGCGGTGCGCGCCCGCCTCGGGCTTGCTCGCCTGGCCGCGATCCTCGTGCGACTCGCCGACCGCGTCGAACACCAACACCGACTGGTACGCCGCGACGGCGCGACCGCTCTCGCTCACGATGGTCGGCACCACGATGCCGGCCTTCTCGCAGGCCTCGTGGATGCCGGAGACGACGTCGTACGCGTACTCCTGCACGCCGTAGTTCATCGACGCGCGGAAGTCGGTCTTGCTGCCGTCGTAGTCGACCGCGAGACCGCCGCCGACGTCGAGGTAGCCCATCTTGCAGCCCATCTTGCAGAGCTCGACGTAGAGGTGCGCCGCTTCGCGGATCGCGTTCTTCCACGGAATGATCGACGAGACCTGGCTGCCGATGTGGAAGTGCAGGAGCTGCAGACAATCGAGCATCCCGCGCGACGCGAGCTTGTCGACCACGTCCACGATCTGCGAGGTCGTCAAACCGAACTTCGCGCGATCACCCGCCGACTCCGACCAGCGACCCATGCCCTTGGAGGCCAGCTTGCCGCGCACGCCGACGATGGGCCGGATGCCGAGCTTCTCGCTCGCCTTGAGCACGATGTCGATCTCGTCCGGACGCTCGAGGACGATGATGACGGTGTTGTCGAAGCGCTGCGCGATGAGCGCGGTCTCGATGTAGTGCCGGTCCTTGTAGCCGTTGCAGATGATGAAGCCGTCCTCGCTGTCCATCGCGGCCAGCGCGATGAGGAGCTCGGGCTTGCTGCCGGCTTCGAGGCCGTACTGCCAGGAGCGGCCCGCCTTGACGATCTCGTCGACGAGGTGGCGCTGCTGGTTGACCTTGATCGGGAAGACGCCGCGGTATCGACCGGCGTAGCCGTACTCGTCGATCGCGCGCTGGAAGCACTCGTTCAGGAGCCGGATGCGGTGTTTGAGGATGTCCGGGAAGCGGATCAGCAACGGCAGATCGAGCCCGCGGATCTGGAGCTGTTGCGTGAGCTCGTAGAGGTCGATGCTCCGGTCCTGTGTGGGGTCGGGCCGAACCTCGATGTGACCTTTGTCGTTGATCCGGAAGTAGGGCTCACCCCACCCGCGGATCTGGTACATCTCTTCGCTCTTCTCCAGGCTCCAGCCGTCGACCGGCGCCTCGAGCTCGCTCTGCTCCACGTTTCCGTCCATCTACGCGCTCCTTCCGGGGCGAACGAAGAGCGACGCTTTAGCACGGTTTCTGGAGAATGCGGGGAGGGGGACGAAGTTGGCACACGCAGCGGCCCGGACGACCGCGGCCGTGGTCCGAACGCCGAACGCGGAACGGGCTCGCGACGATGCGTGCGCGCGCGGGGACCGAGGCGAGTGCCTCAGCCCGGCTCGAAGGCCGCCCGGAAGTCCGCCACGATCGCGTCGAGCACCTTCCGGCCGCGCGCCCGCGCCGCGTCGAGCGCTTCGTCCGCGCCGACGTCCACCCGCACGTCGAAGTAGAACTTCACCTTCGGCTCGGTGCCGCTCGGCCGGAGCATCGCGCGGTGTCCGCCTTCGAGCTCGAAGACCACCACGTCGCTGGGCGGGAACGTGAGCGGCGTGGTCGCTCCGTCCGGCGTCCGGCGCGTCGCGGCCTCGAAGTCCTGCACCGCCGACACGCGGCAGCCGCCGAAGCTCGTGGGCGCGTCGGTCCGCGCCTTCGTCATCGCGGCGCGGATGCTGCGCGCGCCCTCGACGCCGGTGCGGACGATCGAGACCTGCTCGCTCAGGAACATCCCGTAGAGGCGCCACATGCGCTCGAGCTCACCGACGAGCGTCCGGCCCTGGCTCGCGCACCACGCCGCGAGATCCGCCATCGACACCGCCGCGCTGATGCCGTCCTTGTCACGCACGCCCGCTGAGACCGCGTAGCCGAGCGCTTCTTCGTAGCCGAACACGAAATGCAGACCCTCGCGCGCTTCGAGCTCGAGGCCGCGGTTCTGGATCCACTTGTGCCCGGTGAGGGTCAGCTCCGCCCACGCGCCGTGGGTCTGCCCGATCGCGACCACCATCGGCGAGCTCACGACGCTGGCGACCACCAGGCGGTTCGGCGCCTTCGGGCCCTGCTCGAGCAGGTAGTGCGCGAAGAGGCAGCCGATCTCGTTGCCGGTGAGCGTGACGTAGCGGCCGTCGTGGAGCGCCGCGACCGCGAGGCGATCCGCGTCCGGATCGTTGGCGAGCACGAGCTGCGCGCCGTTCGCCTCCGCGAGCGCGAGCACGAGATCCATCGCGCCCTTCTCTTCCGGGTTCGGGAACGCGACGGTGGGGAAGCTGCCGTCCGGCTCGGCCTGCTCCTTCACCTCGACCACGTTCGTGAAGCCCTGCTCGGCGAGCGCGCGTCGCACGAAGGGGCCTCCGACGCCGTGCATCGCGGTGTACGCGATGCCGAGCTCGCGCGGCGTCTCCGGGTGGAGCGCGCAGCCGCGCACGAGCGCGAGGTAGCTCTCGGTCACCTCGGGCGAGCAGACGCGCACGAGGTCGTCGCCCTTCGCGACGTCGTAGGCCACGCGTGGGATCGACGCGATCGTCTCCACCCGCGCGATCTGCGCCGCGATGCCCGCATCGTGCGGCGGCACGATCTGCGCGCCGTTCGCCCAGTAGACCTTGTAGCCGTTGTACGCGGGCGGGTTGTGGCTCGCCGTGATCACGACGCCGCCCGCCGCGCCGAGGTGCCGCACCGCGAAGCCGACGAGCGGCGTGGGTGCGTAGGTCTCGAAGACGTGCGCGACCACGTCGTGGCCGGCGAGCACCTCCGCCACGTCGCGCGCGAGCTCGCGGCTCATGCGGCGCCCGTCGAAGCCCACCACCACGCCGCGCGCGCCCGCGTTCGCGACCGAGGCGAGCAGGTGGCGCGCGAGCCCCGCGGTGGCGCGCAGCACGACGCTCCGGTTCATGCGGTTCGGGCCCGCACCGAGCAGCCCCCGCAGGCCCGCGGTTCCGAACTCGAGCATGCCGGCGAAGCGGTCGCGCAGCTCGGGCTCGTCAGCGCGCGTCAGCAGCGCGTCGAGCTCGGCCTTCGTCGCGGGGTCGGGGTCTTCGTCACGCCAGGCCTCGGCCTGACGCCGCAAGTCGGCATCCAAAGTCACGGCCGGCGAGGTTCGCTGGTTTTCGAGCCGATCGCCACCGTGTCGGAGAGGGTGCCGACGACGGTGTCGGAGACCGTGTCGGAGACCGTGTCGGAGACCGTGTCGGAGACCGTGTCGGAGACCGTGTCGGAGACCGTGTCGGAGACCGTGTCGCAGACCGTGTTGGAGACCGTGTTGGAGACCGTGTTGGAGACCGTGTTGGAGACCGTGTTGGAGACCGTGTTGGAGACCGTGTCGGAGACCGTGTCGGAGACCGTGTCGGAGACCGTGTCGGAGACCGTGTCGTCAGGCCTCGCTCACGCGCCGAGCAGCGTCCGCGCGAAGGCGGCCCAACGGCGCGCGAGCTCGGCGTCGTGATCCGCGCGCTCCGCCATCAGCTCGTGATGGTGGCGGCGCGGCTCGGGGCCGTCCGGATCCGGGAGCTCGAGCCAGATCTTCTGCGCGCGGCGGCGATGGTGGTTGGCCATCGCGCGACCGACGATCGCACAGGCCGCGGTGTCGATCGGCGCGAAGAAGTCTTCCGGGAGCGTCACGTAGCGTTCGACGACGCGCATGTCCGCGCCGACGAGGAACGCGTAGCGCCGCACGTCGCCCATCGTGTGCACGGGGAGGATCTCGCCGCGGTCGAGGTCGACGTTGAAGCGCCGCGCGTCGAGCACGACCTCGCGCTGCAGCACGTCGTCCGGGAGGTCGAGCACGACCTCGCGCACCGGCTCTTCGATGCGGAAACGCTCGCGTCCCCGCGTGCGCCCGGCCATCGAGGCCAGCGTCGAGACCGCGCTGCGCCAACGGAACTTGTCCGGCTCGCGATCGCGCACGAGGCGCACGGCGTCCTTCGACTCGCCCTTGCGGTGGTAGTGCGCCACGGCGTCGGTGATTCGGGCTCCGATCATCGCTTCCTCCCGCAGACCACGCAGGACACGTGGTCGATCGCGCGACGGCGCCTTCGCGCTTCGTCGTCACGGCGAGGCTCGGTCGCGCTCGCGCTTCGGCCATCGCACGCGGCGAGCGCGAGGGTCAAAAAAGCGGACGGTCGTCGCGTCGTGGCCTCGCGTTCGACGTCTCCGCGGGCGGGCGACAGACCCTCGAGCAAACCGACGATCCGCTCCCCCGTCCTTGACCGACTCGTGACGGCTGACATACTCGCGCCGCTTTCGCGGGCCTCAGCGGCTCGCGTTCGCGTTTTTCTCAACCCACGCGACCTCCCCGTGCCGGAGGACGCGCCCGTACCAGGCACGGAGATCCCATGGCCCTCAATACCGACCGCAAGGCCGAGCTCATCAAGACCTTCCAGACCCACGAAGGTGACACCGGCTCGCCCGAGGTTCAGATCGCGCTGCTCACCGAGCGCATCATCTACCTCACCGACCACTTCAAGACGCACAAGAAGGACCACCACTCGCGTCGTGGCCTCCTGAAGCTCGTCAGCCGCCGCCGTCGTCTCCTCGACTACGTGCGCGAGCGCGACGTCGAGCGTTACCGCAAGATCATCGAGACGCTCGGCATCCGTAAGTGATCCCGTCGGCGGCTGACCCCGCCGACCGAGCGTGACGTCCCCTCGCCGACGGCGAGGCGCGTGAAGCAGGCGACCTCTCGGGGTCGCCTTCTTCGTTCCGTCGAGCTTCTTCGCTCCGTCGTTCGGACTTCTCCACCGAGTCGGCGGGGTCAGCCGCCGACTTTCTTCGTCGGTGCCGCACCCGCGAGCCGCGCGAAGCCGCCGAGTTGCGTGAAAGGGAGTCGCGACGACGCCGAGCGCTCACGGGCCTGCCCCCTCTTTGCGCTCCTCTGCGAAATCGTCAAAGATGCGCGCGCCCGAGGGGTGACGACGGGATCGTTCTGTCTTCGCTTCGAGCGCTCGAGAGGTCTTCGGCCGTTCGATCGCTCGAATCGAGGACCGAGCCCCGGCCTCTCTCCGAAGGCGCTCAGCCCCGGCGGCAACCGTCGTCGGACCTTTCGAATGCGTGCGATCGCGCAGCGGCGACGCACGCCCGAGCGCTCGACCCCCGATGGAAGTGGGGTCGGGGGAGAACCACATGATCATTCGTGAATCCGTCAAGGTCGGCGACGTCGAGGTGACCCTCGAGACCGGCCGCGTCGCCAAGCAGGCCAGCTCCGTGCTCGTGAGCGCGGGCGAGTCCATCGTCCTCGTCACGTGCGTCGGCACCAAGGAAGGCCGTCCGGGGATGGACTTCCTTCCCCTCAGCGTGGACTACGTCGAAAAGACGTACGCGTCCGGCAAGATCCCCGGCGGCTTCTTCAAGCGCGAAGGCCGCCTCCGCGACGCCGAGACCCTCACCAGCCGCATGATCGATCGTCCGTGCCGTCCCCTCTTCCCCGAGGGTTGGCGCGGTGAGATCCAGATCATCGCGACGGTCCTCTCGGCCGACCCGAACCACCCGACCGACGTGCTCGCGATGTGCGGCGCTTCGGCCGCCATCATGCTGAGCCCCATCCCGTGGGCCGGCCCGATCGCGGGCGTCTGCGTGGCGCGCGTCGACGGCAAGCTCATCGCGAACCCGAGCCCCGCGCAGCTCCTCCTCTCGGACCTGGACATCACGCTCGCCGCCTCGAAGGACGCGATCGTGATGGTCGAGGGCGAGGCCAAGGAGGTCCCCGAGGCCGACCTCGTGTCCGCCCTCACCTTCGGGCACCGCGCGATGCAGGATCTGCTCGATCTCCAGATCGAGATGCAGAAGGCCGCCGGAACGCCGAAGTGGAGCTTCACGCCGCCCAAGCGCGACGAGCGCATCGATCAGCGTGTGAAGGAGCTCGCGCTTTCGGGTCTGAAGGACGCGTGCAACATCACCGAGAAGCACGCGCGCTACGGCAAGATGAAGGAAGTGAAGAAGGCGACTGCCGCTGCGCTCGCCGCGGAGTTCCCCGAGAACGCTTCGGACATCGGCGGGGCCTACGAGGACCTCAAGTACAACACGATGCGCGCGCAGGTTCTCGACGAGAAGCGCCGCGTCGACGGCCGCGACTACGAGACCGTGCGCCCGATCGCGATCGAGCCCGGCTTCCTCCCGCGCACGCACGGCTCCGTGCTCTTCACGCGCGGTGAGACGCAGAGCATCGTGACCGCGACGCTCGGCACCACCTCGGACGAGCAGAAGGTCGAGAGCCTGCACGACTCCGTGTGGCGCAACTTCTTCCTCCACTACAACTTCCCCCCGTACTCGGTGGGCGAAGTGAAGTTCCTCCGGGGCGCCGGCCGCCGCGAGATCGGCCACGGCAACCTGGCCGAGCGCGCGCTCAAGGGCCTCGTCCCGAGCAAGGAGGAGTTCCCGTACACGATCCGCATCGTGTCCGAGATCACCGAGTCGAACGGCTCGTCGTCGATGGCCACCGTCTGCGGCGGAAGCCTCGCGATGATGGACGCCGGTGTGCCCATCAAGGCGCCCTGCGCGGGCGTCGCGATGGGTCTCATCAAGGAAGGCGACAAGTACGCCGTCCTGACGGACATCCTGGGCGACGAAGACCACCTCGGCGACATGGACTTCAAGGTCTGTGGCACCGAGAAGGGCATCACCGCGATCCAGATGGACATCAAGATCGACGGTCTGACCAGCGAGCTGATGATGGAGGCGCTCGAACAAGCGCGCCGCGGTCGTCTGCACATCCTCTCGAAGATGAACGAGGTGCTCGCCACGGCGCGCCCCGATCTCTCGAAGTACGCGCCGAAGATCACCGCCATCAAGGTCAAGCCGGATCAGATCCGCGTCGTCATCGGCCCCGGCGGCAAGATGATCAAGGCGATCACCGAGCAGACGGGCGCGAAGATCGACATCTCGGACGACGGCACGGTCAGCATCGCGAGCAGCGATCCGGAAGCCGTGCAGAAGGCCATCGCGATCATCCTCAGCCTCACGACGGATCCGGAGGTCGGTCAGAAGTACACCGGCACCGTGCGTCGCGTGGAGCGCTACGGCGCGTTCGTGGAGATCGCCCCCGGCAAGGAGGGCCTGCTGCACGTCACCGATCTGGCCTACGAGTTCGTCGAGAACGTCGACGACGTGGTGAAGGTCGGCGACGAGATCGAGGTCGTGGTCTCGAACATCGACCGCGAAGGCCGAATCAAGGTCTCGCGCAAGGCGCTGCTCGAGAAGCCCGAGGGCTACGTGGAGCGCGAGCGTGAAGAGCGTCCGCGTCGTGACTTCGGTGACCGTGATCGCGGCGGAGACCGAGGCGACCGCGGAGGCCGAGGCGGCCGTGACCGCGACCGCGGCGAGCGTCGTGGTGGCGGCGGTGGACGCGACCGCGACCGCGACCGTCCGCGCGACGACGACCGTGGACCGCGCCCCCCGCGCGCCGAGGCGAGCGAGGGTGGCGAGGCCCGCGAGCCGCGTGAACCGCGTGAGGGTGGCGCCGAAGGTGGAGCCGAGGGTGGCGAGGGCGACAGCGAGCGTCGTCGTCGTCGTCGTCGCCGTCGTCGCGACGGTGAGGGCGGCGGCGCCGAGGGTGGTGGCGAGGCCCAGGGCGGCGCCGACACCGCGGCCGACTCCGAGGATTGAGCCGACCGCGCCTTC
>JALOQC010000034.1 GCA_025453555.1 Myxococcota bacterium
GGGATTGAAAATCCCCGTGTCGGCGGTTCGACTCCGTCTCTGGGCACCACCGAAGCCGCGGCCTCCGCGGCTTTTGCTTTTCCGTCGCGCGCCCCGCGGCAACCCTCGGCGCTGCGCTTCGTGCCCGCGCCACCGTGCCTCGGGCGGCTCGGCCCATCAGCAGCCGACGATTCTCCTTTCGACCCCGAGCGGTCGTGCGCACGACGAACCATTCGGACTCGACGAGTCGACGGGAGGTCCGACCGTCTCGCGGGCTCGTGCCGCCACGCGGAGCTCGCGCCGTCGATCGGAAATCTCTCGGTGTCCGAGCGACCCACGCTCACGCGCGCGTGCGCGGTCGACCATGCGACACCACCTCTTCGCCTCCGCGCTCGTGGCCTGCGCCTCGCTGGCCTGCTCCACGAGCTACACCGCCACCGACGATCTCGGCGATCCCTGCGTCGACGACACCGATTGTCGCGACGTCTGCCTGATCGACACCATGTCCGGCACGTGCAGCGTCCGTTGCGATCCGGAGGACCCTCGCGCGTGCCTTCCCGGCTGGGCGTGCGGGCGAACGCGGGATGCCGACGAGCTCGCGTGTCGTTGCGGCGATCCGGAGACCGAGCGCTGCAACGGGCTCGACGACGACTGCGACGGCGCGATCGACGAGCGGCTCGACTGCGTCGTCCGCGACTCGTTCACGGCCGACATCACGCCGCCGAGCTCGGTCGACTTGCTCTTCGTGATCGACAACTCGATGACCATGGGCTCGGAGCACAAGGCGCTGCTGCGCGAGCTTCCGCGGGTGATCCGTGCGGTCACGTCCGGAGATCTCGACGAAGACGGTCGCGCCGAGCGAGCCCCGAACGCGTTTCTGCACGTCGGGGTGGTGACCACGGACATGGGCACCGGCAACTTCGTCGCGCCGGCCTGCAGTCGGCCACGCTTCGGGGACGACGGGGTGCTTCGGTCTCGCGGCGATCTCGAGCTCGAAGGTTGTGAGATGCGCTACCCGAGCCCGACCTTCTTCGCGTTCGAGCCCGGCACGGACGTGGACGAATTCGCGGAGACGGCGAGGTGTGTGGTCTCGACCGGCACCAACGGCTGCGGCTTCGAGCAGCCCCTCGAGGCGGCGCTCAAAGCGGTCACTCGAGAGACGTCGTCGATCCGATTCGCCGAAGGTTCCGTGGGGCACGCCGACGGGGCCAACGCGGGTTTCCTCCGCGACGACTCGCTGCTCTGGATCGTGATCCTCACCGAAGAAGACGATTGTTCGGTTCGGGATCCGTCGATCTTCGATCCCGCGAGCACCGTCTACACCAACGAGCTCAACCTCCGGTGTCTCCAGAACGAAGAGGCGCTCCACCCGATCGAGCGTTTCGTCGACGGTCTGCTCGCCGCACGCGCGGATCCGTCGCTCCTGCACGTGAGCCTGCTCGCCGGGCTGCCCCCCGAGACCGACCGACCCGCAGGAAGCACCCTCGACTACGACGGGATCCTCGATCACCCGCTGATGCAGGCGGAGGTCGATCCCGAGATGCCCATCCGCGCGCGTCCCTCGTGCAATCGCTTCGACGGGTGGCGCGAGTGGCAGGTGACGGTGCCGCCTCGCCGCCTCGTGTCGACGCTCCGGGAGCTCGAGCGTCGCGGCGCCCACACCTCGATGCGCTCGCTCTGCTCGGACTGGATCACCGACGCGATGCCGAGCCTGCTCGTCCAGACCAGCGCCGCGCTCGGCCGATGCTTCTCGTCGCTCCCACCGCGCGCGCCCGACGGCTCGCCGAGTTGCCGCGTGATCGAGACCGCGCCGGCGTCTCTCGGCTGCGAAGGCCCGGCCCGCGTCGTGCTGAGCCGAACCCCGAGCGAAGAGGTGTGCGAGGTGGCGCTCACGGCGAGCGGCCCCGGTTGGCGCTTCGTCCCGAACGCCCCCGGCTGCGCTTCGCCGACCCCGCACCAGATCGAGATCGACGCCCGGCCCGGACGCCGAGTGGAGCTCCGCTGCGGTTGAACGTTCGGTCCAGAACGAGCCCGCGGTAGCGTGCCGCCGCGGTCGAGACGCTCGCGCTACGTGCGCTTCGTGCGGCGAGGGGTAGGCTCGCTGGCTTCGCGTTTCGTCGACGGTGTCGCCGTCGGTGGGCAGCACACGGCGGCCAGCGTGCGCAGCCGCGTCGCGAGCGCGTCGAAGCGCGAGACGAGGAATCCTCCGTCGAGCTCGTAGATTCGGTGACGACCGACGCGCGACGAGCGCACGACTCCGGCGTCTTCGAGGACCTGCAAGTGACGTGAGACGACCGAACGATCCTGCGGGAGATGCTCAGCCACCGACGCGACGTCGCCGCGACCGTGCACGAGCAGGACCTTGAGCACCTCGAGGCGCGCCGGCTCGGTCAGCGCGCGCAAGAGCGGCGTGTCGAGGAGCGAGGCGATCTCGGTGGCGGCGCGCTGGCGCTTGGCGTCGGACACGAGCGGAGTGTTCGTCGTCGCGACGGGCGCGTCGAGGGCTGGACAACGTGTGCATGAGGGTGCATACGTGCACTCGATGACGTGTGCATGTTCGTGCACGTGTCATCGCAGGCCGTCCGCTACGTCCGGAGGACCTCCCCTTCGTGGGCGGCGTGCGTGCTCGACGACCCCGACCGCATTCGACGACGAGGAGCCCGATGATCCCCGACCGACTCGATCCCACGAAGCTCTGGCATCGCGACGACGTGTCCGACTCAACCAGTTGGGAGGTGCCGCTCGACGAGGCCGTGAACGCCGAGCTCCGCGCCCACGCGCGCAGGCTCGAGCGGCGCACGCTGGCGTCGCTCACGCCAGCCGACGTGGTGGACGCGGTCGGCCCGGAGCTCACGAAGCTCGGCGCGCGCATCCGCAGCACGCTCCGCGACGACCACGGCTTCGTGTTGCTCCGCGGCTTCGACACACGCGGTCCGGCCGACGAGATCGAGCGCGCCTACGCGGTCCTCGGGCTCGCGCTCGGCGGACGCTCGGGAGGCCTCGCACCCCAGAACGTTCGCGGAGAGCGCCTGACCCACGTCCGCGACACCGGCGCGGATCCGAACGCGCTCGAGACCCGCCTCTACACCACGCGCGCCGCGCAGGACTTCCACACCGACGGGGCGGACGTCATCGGCCTGCTCTGCTTGCGCTGCGCGCGAACGGGCGGCGAGAGCCTGCTCGCGAGCTCGGTCGCGATCGTCGACGCCATCCGCCGCACGCGTGCGGATCTCTACCCCGTCCTCTTCGCGTCCTTTCCCTGGCACTACCAGGAGCCCGGGCAGCCGCCGAGGGTGTTCCTGCGCCCGATCTGCACCGTGGTCGGGAGCTCGGCGCGCGGCGCGAAGCTCCACACGTTCTTCATCCCGTGGTACCTGCGTCGCTCGCAGGAGATCCCCGAGGCTCCGCGTCTGTCGCCCGAGCAAGTCGAAGTCATCGCGCTCGTCGAATCGCTCGCGAACGACCCGCGATTCCACGTCACGATGCGCTTCGAGCCGGGCGACGTGCAGTGGCTCGCCAACGCCTCGATCCTCCACAAGCGCGAGGCCTACGAGGACGATCCCGACCCCGCGCGCAAGCGGCATCTGTTGCGCCTCTGGGTCAGCGCTCCCGATCTCGACGCGTCCGATCCGACCCTACGCGACGGAGTCCCGGAGGTGGTGCGATGACCCTCCTCGCGCTCGGAATGATCGTGCCGATCGGAGCGATCGACGTCCTCTACTACCACCTCTACCGGTTCCGCTTGTACGAGCGCGAGCAGAGCGTCGCCGAAGAGCTCACCCACCTCGCGCGACACGTCACCTTCGTCGCGCTCGTCGCGCTGCTCGCGGGCGGCGTCCGCGATGCGTGGACCGACGCGGCGATCCTCGCGCTCTTCGCGTTCGATCTCCTCAACTCGAGCGCCGACGTGCTGCTCGAGCCCCGATCGCGCGCGTCCCTCGGCGGCTTGCCGCCCGGCGAGTACTTCCTGCATTTCCTCGGCACGTTCGGGACCGCCGCCGCGACCGCGACCTACGTCTTCGAGCGCAGCGAGCTCCCGATCGCACCCGCGGAGGGATGGGTCGCGCTCCAGAGCACGTCGATGATCGTCGGAGGCGTGGCGCTCTTCGCGCTCGAAGCGGGCCTGTTCGTTCGCGCGTTGCGATCGCGGGCCCGTGACCGGGCGCGAGGTCGCGGGCGTGTGACTGCGGGCGTGTGACTGCGGGCGTGTGATTGCGGGCGTGTGACTGCGGGCGTGTGACTGCGGGCGTGTGACTGCGGGCGTGTGATTGCGGGCGTGTGATTGCGGGCGTGTGAGCGCTCGCGCGTTCGCCCGCACCTGCTAGATCCCCCGGCTGCATATGGGCGAAGCGCGCACCATCCACTTCATCTCCCTCGGCTGCGCGAAGAACCGCGTCGACACCGAGGTGATGCTCGGCGTCTCGGACGCGACGGGCTTTCGGCACGTCGAGGATCCGACGGAGGCCGAGGTCATCGTCGTCAACACCTGCGGGTTCATCGGGCCGGCGAAGGAAGAGAGCATCGACACCATCCTCGAGATGGCGCAGCTCAAGGAGTCCGGGCGGCTCGAGCAGCTCGTGGTCGCGGGGTGTCTGTCGCAGCGCTACCCGGGCGAGCTCGCGGAGTCGATGCCCGAGGTCGACGTGTTCCTCGGCTCGAGCGACATGCTCAAGCTCGGGCCGGTGCTCGAGAAGAAGCGCACCGAGCGCATGCAGGTCGGCAACCCCGCCGAGTACACGATGCGCGCGACCGATCCGCGCGTGCTCACGCAGCGCGGGCACAGCGCCTACGTGAAGATCGCCGAGGGCTGCAACCGGAGCTGCTCGTTCTGCACGATCCCGAGCTTCCGCGGGAAGCAGCGCTCACGCAGCGTGGAGGACATCGTCCGCGAGGCCGAGCAGCTCGTGGATCGCGGCGTGGTCGAGGTCTGCCTCATCAGCCAGGACACCATCGCGTACGGACGCGATCGCGACGACCGTCCGACGCTCGCGCAGCTCGCGACCGCGCTCGGGGAGGTCGAGGGCCTGCGTTGGGTTCGCCTGCACTACCTCTACCCGGAGTCGCTCACCAAGGAGCTCGTCGACGTGCTCGCGCACCACCCGAAGGTGCTGCCGTACATCGACATGCCGCTCCAGCACGCGGCGACGAACATGCTCAAGCGCATGAAGCGCGGGCACGGCGGCAAGCGGCTCTACGAGCTCGTCGAGAAGCTGCGCAAGAACATCCCGGATCTCGTGTTTCGTTCGAGCTTCATCGTCGGACATCCGGGAGAGACCGACGACGAGTTCCAAGAGCTCCTGGAGTTCGTGAAGTGGGCCGAGCTCGATCATCTCGGTGTGTTTCTCTACTCGCCGGAGGAGAACACGCCGAGCGGCGAGATGGACGGCGCGGTGCCCGAGAAGGTCGCCAAGCGTCGTCACCGCGAGCTGATGCGCGCGCAGCGGCCGATCAGCCGCGCGAAGCTCAAGGCGCGCATCGGCACCGAGATCGACGTGCTGGTCGACGGGACGAGCGACGAGCACGAGTTCCTGCTCGAAGGTCGTTGGTGGGGCCAAGCGCCCGAGGTCGACGGCAAGATCTACCTCGCGAACGGCGACGCCGCGCCGGGCGAGATCCGCAAGGCGCTCGTCACCGCGGCGGCCGACTACGACCTCGTGGCCGACCTGCTCACGCCGGAGGGCGAGTGGCTCGCCCCGCCCGGCGCGAAGAAGCCCCGCAAGCGCAAGGTCCAGCTCCGCACCGTGGCGTGAGCGGACCGCGCCGCGAGACGTCTTCGTGGTCGTGATCGGCGACGTGGACGGCGACGAAGGACGTTCTCCGATCGCGAACGTCACTTCAAACAGGTTTCACGCGAACGGTCGGTGAACGTTCACGTCGCCGTCGCCGTCGCCGTCGCCGTCCACGACCACGTCAGCGTCCACGACGGCGCTCTCAGCCCTTCGCGTCTTCGTCGACCGCGCGCTCGCCGCTCGCGGCGTCCTCGCCCTCGGGCTCTTCCGAGTCGCCGTCTTCGCCCGCGCCGCCGTCGATCCCACCGCGGAGCAGCGAAGCCATCGCCTCCATCTCGGGGTCGTGACCGAAGCGCTGCTCGACCTCGTCGATCAGCGCCTCGTCGCCTTCCTTGGTCTCGGACTCGAACGCGTCGAGCACGTCGCCGAGATCCTTCTGACCGTGATCGGCCGCGAGGATCGCGCCGAGCGCCTTGCGGGACGAGCGCTTCGCCACCGCGGAGAGCAGCTTGTCGGCGACCTCGTCGAACGCGTCGTCGCCCTCGGCCTTCTCTTCGCCGTCCTCGGCGTCGGCGTCGTCGTCGCCATCGGGACGGGCGCTCGGGTGCTCGGTCTTTCCTCCGCCGAGGGCCGCCGCGACGCTCGAGAAGAGGCCGCCTTCCCACGTCGCGCCTTCGACGAGCGCGTCGTAGCCCTCGCCCTCGGGCACCGCGTCGTGCACCGCGATGCCGCGCGACTCCACGTGCAGCGCCCACAGGTCGCCGAACGCGAACGAGAGCCCGGTCGCCGCGCCTTCGACGCGCACGACGAGCGCGTCGCCCGCCGCGCGAACCTCGCGCGCGACGCCGTCCGCGCCTTCGAAGCGACCCCAGCCGTCCGCGGTCGGCTCCACCGGATGCCGCTCGGCCAAGGTCTCGTGAGGGATGCGCACCACCGCGAATCGAAGCGTCGTCATGTTCGGGTCCCGAGATATCAGCAAAGCCCGCGCGCGCTCAATGCGGATTCGAGAGTTCGGTCGCCGGACGGCGATGCGCCTGACGACCGGCTTCGAGAACGTGTCGACTCTTCGTCGGATCCGATCGGGCTCGCGACGGGCGAACGCGACGAGAGAGCGCGGTGGGCGAGGTCAGTGGGTGCGTGCTCCAGGAACACGCGGACCGGAGGTGCGTGCTCGACGAACGAGTCGCGCGGACGGCTCACTTCTTCGAGGGCTCACTTCTTCGACGGATCGCCGGGGGGCGGCCAGTCGGGGATCGCGCCGCCGAAGACGGGCGCGCGAGGCTGCGGGAACACGGGCTTGCCCGTGGAGAGGCCGCCGTCGGTCGGAGGAGGCGCGTACGGAGGTGCGCCGGGCGGAGGTGCAGGTGCGTACGGAGGCGCTCCGGGTGGCGCCGCATACGGAGGCGTGCCCGGAGGCGGCGCGTAGGGAGCTCCGGGAGGGGGCGCGTACGGAGGCGTGCCGGGCGGTGCCGCGTAGGGCGCGCCGGGCGGAGCGTAGGGCGGTGGCGCGTAGGGCGCCGCGGGTGCGCCGGGCGGTGCGTAGGGAGGCGGCGCGTACGGGCCGGCGGGCGGTGCGGGAGGCGCGCCGTAAGGCGAGGGTGCGGCGTAGGCGTCGGAGGGGACGAACGCGCGCTGCGTACGCTCGAGCACCATGCGCGCGACGCGCTCCGACCAGGTCGACGCGAGCTCGAGGACGCGGTCGACGAGCGCGAACGCGTCCACCGCAGTGAGCCGATCGACGCCGCGTCGCATCGAGACCTCGATGCCGCCGTCGCGAATCCCGAACGCCGCGCCGCCGAGATCCGGCAGCGAGTTCAGCTCCAGGACCTCGTAGAGCAGGCGCGCGTCCGCCGCCTCGTGGGGCCCGAGAGCGGTGATGCGCGAGCGCGCGACGAGCACGCCGTCGTCCCAACGCACGTCGACCTGCGTCTTGCCGCGGCGCAGCTTCATCGAGCCGCCGAGCTCTTCTTCTTCGAGGTTCTCGACCTCCGCGCGGCCGGTCGCGACGAGCTGCTCGATGCCGTCGCGCGCGGTGCCCGCCGTACCGTGCTGCTTCTCCTGCGCCTCCGCGAGCAGCGCGGTCGGCACGTGCACGACCTGGCTGCTCACGAGCCGGCGCACTTGCTTCACGTAGTCCGCGACGACCTCCGCCGGCACCGCGAAGCCGAGGCCCTGCGCGTTCGCGGCCATCATGCTGACGATGCCGACCAGGTGGCCGCGCGCGTCGAGGAGCGGACCGCCGGAGTTGCCCGGGTTGATCGCGGCGTCCGACTGCACGAAATACTCGTCGTCGATCAGACGGTAGGGGTTGGACACGATGCCGCGCGAGACGCTGAACCGGCAGCCGCGCGGGTGACCGATCGCCCACACCTCGGTGCCGACGCCGAAGTCGTCCGAGACGTCTTGGGTGAGATCGAAGTAGTCGGGCGTGTCGATCGCGATCTTCACGATCGCGAGATCGAAGTGGGGGCTCTGATGCACACCCACGCCGGCGACGTTGCGGCCGTCCGCGAGGATCACGCGGAAGGGGCCCGCGTTCGGCGCCACGTGTTTGTTCGTGACGATCCAACCGTCGGCGCCACACAAGAGGCCGGTGCCGAGGCCCTTGGGATCGAGGATGCACGCGATGAGTCGGCTGCGCCGTTGAATGGGATCCACGAGGCCTCGTTGGCAGAGCGCCGAGAGCGGCGCGTCGAGAAGCAGGTCCGGAGTCGGGGCGCGCACCTCGCGCCCCCCGCGCGGCGAACATCTGACGATCGATCGCGCCGCGCTGGCAAGCGGGGTCTACGACGAGAGCGCGCGTTCCTTCCCGCGCGAGCCCACGACCCCCGACGGCACCGGGGTCGAGGCACCGACACCATTGACCGACGACGCCTCGCTGGTGATCCTCGCGCACGATCGTTCGGTCAGGGGGCCTCGTCGAAGTTTCCTCGGAAGGGAATTTCCACACCGGGCCGGCGTACAGCCAGAACGCTCAACGGAGGAACGATGGGGCTCTTCGACGGATTTCTCGGACAAAAAATTCAGCTCACCCCGCGCTCGGCGCTCGTCGCTGGCCTGCTCTACGTGAGCGGCGCCGACGGACACCTCGACGAGAACGAGATCGGCGACGTGCTCCGCGTCGTCCCCGATCGCGCGACGCTCGAGACCGCGCTGAAGTACTGCAAGCAGAACAACGTGCAGACGTTCTGCCAGCAGGCGGCCACGATGCTCTCGCCGCAGCAGAAGATGTGTCTGATGCTCAACGCGATCGATCTCGCGATGGGTGACGGAAACCTCGACGGCGCGGAGCAGCAGCTCCTGATGCAGTTCGCGCACTACTTCCAGATCCCGGAGCAGTCGCTCCACCCGCACGTGCAGACGTTCATGATCAAGAACAACCTCAGCGTCTTCGGCGGCTGAGGCGCAGCGCGGATCGAGAAGCCCGTCGGAGCCCCGCTCCGGCGGGCTTCGTCGCGTCGGCGTGATGTCGAACGTCGACGTGATCGTGATCGTGATCGTGGACGTATCGTGGACGTGATCGTGGACGTGATCGTGGACGTGATCCCTCGACGCCACCGCTGACCGACCCCACGACCTGCGCGTGTCGACCGACCGCGAGAAGACGTGCGCGACCTGCGGGCGCTCGTTCGCGTGGCGCGCGAAGTGGGCGCGCGAGTGGGACGCGGTGCGGCACTGCAGCGAGCGCTGCCGACGATCGCGCCCGAGCGAGGTCGACGCGCGGATCGAGGCGCTCCTCCTCGAGCTCGTCGATGCACGAGGCGCGGGCAAGACGATCTGCCCGAGCGAGGTCGCGCGTGCGCTCCGTCCCGACGAGTGGCGCGAGTGGATGGAGCGGGTGCGGCAGGCGGCGCGGCGTCTGGTCACGCGCGGTGAGCTCGCGATCTACCAAGGCGGGCACGTGGTCGATCCGGATCACGCGCGCGGTGCGCTCCGAATCGGGCGGCCCCCGCACCGACCTCTCGTCGAGCACGCGTTGACCCCGAAGGGTCGGCACGCTAGCCGTTCGGAGTGAGCGACCCGCGCGAGCCGAGGGATCCGAGCGGCGAGAACGAACCGCGGAGCGACGACACCGTACGGAGCGACGCCGCCCCGAACGTCGACGTCGCGACGTGCGTGCTCTGCGGGAGCGCCAACGACTGCGGCCTCGCGCGTGGCGAAACGACCTGTTGGTGCTTCGAGGTCGTGGTGCCGCCTTCGTTGCTCGCCCAGATCCCCGAGGCGCTGCGAGATCGCGCGTGTGTGTGTCGCGCGTGCGTGGAGCGTGCGTCGCGCGGTCTGCCGATCGTGTGATCGGGATCTCGAGTCGGATCCGTGTCGAACGGGCTCGTGTGATCGGGATCAAGGCGGTGCGGTCTCGTGCAGCACCTGCTCGCGCAGGACCGGCTCGTCGCTCGCGCCGCTGCGCGCGGCCAACGCCCAGGCCACGATCGCGGCCGCGCTGATCCACGCCGCGAGGCCGATCGCCAGCGCGACCCGGCTTCGACGCGCGCGGCGTCGAGGCGTGGGGGGGCGCGCGGTGCCGACCGAGACCTCGGGCGTCTCCGGCGTGAGCAGGTGCGTGGAGAGATCGCGCTGCCGCGGGCCGGTGATCGGCGCCGGAGGTGGCGTGGTCTCGGGCGGTGGAGGCGGCGGACGCTCGGACGGACCGAGCAGGCGATCCCGCGTGGGCTCCGCCTCGGGCACGATGCGCGCGCCGGACTTCTCGGGTGGAGGCCGCGAGACCGTGCGGTCTTTGCCTGATTGAATCGCTTCGATCTGATCGGTGATGCGCTGGAGCGAGGGACCGCCGTGCTCTTCGACGAGCTCGGAGAGCTCGCGTTGGCTCGGTCGTCGCGGCATCGCCGCTCGCAGCGCGGTCGCGAAATCCTGCGCGGAAGGGCAACGTCGCGAGAGGTCGCGCTCGAGCGCCCACGCCACCACGCGTTCGACCTCCGCGGGCACCTCGGGCCGCAGCTCGCGCACCCCGGGGATGCGGATCTCGCGCACGCGCCGCACCGTCTCGATCGGCTCGCCGGTGTTGAAGAGCGAGCGCCCGGTCAGCGCCTCCCACGCGACCACACCGAGCGCGAACACGTCGGAGCGCCGATCGAGGCGCATGCCGCCGGCCTGTTCGGGCGAGAGGTACGCGACCTTGCCCTTGAGCTGCCCCGCGCGGGTCACGGTGCTGCGCGAGACCGCGCGCGCGATGCCGAAGTCGGTCACGCGCAGGCGGCCATCGACACCGACCAAGAGATTCTGCGGCGACACGTCGCGGTGCACGACCTCGAGCGCTTGGCCGGTGGGAGTGCGTGCCTCGTGCGCGTCGTGCAGACCGAGCGCGGCCTGCGCGAGCAACTCGACCATCGGCTCGATCGGCGTCGCACCGAGATCGTCGAGCAGGCTCACGCAGAGGTCGAAGAGCGTCACGCCGACGACCAGCTCCATCACGATGTAGAGCGCTTGATCGTCGTCCGCGCGGCCGAGCTCGAGCGTCTGCACGACGTGTGGGCTCGTGATGTTCGCGGCGAGGCGCGCCTCGTCGAGGAACATCGTCACGAAGCTCTCGTCGGTGAGGTTCGGGAGCAGGCGCTTGACCGCGACCAGCTTCTCGAAGCCGTGCGGGCCGCGGAGCCGCGCCGCGAACACCTCGGCCATGCCGCCGCTCGCGATGTGGAAGAGCGCCTCGTATCGCCCGAAGGTCAGCGCAGCGCCGTGCACCACGGCGCGAGGTTAGCAGGTTGGCGCGAACGAGGAGGGTCGAGGTGAGCGCGAGGTGCGGAGCGCGCGGAGGTGAGCACCTGGAGGCGCGTGCAGGTGCGACACGATGGGCGCGAGGTGGGCGGTCGACGGCCGAGGAGACGATCGACCGGCCCGCCGTCAGGGCTCAGGCGTCCGCAGCGCGCGTAGATCACCGGCGCCGACGCGCGCGATCAGAGCTCGGTCGCGCGCGCCGCCGTACCCGTCGCGTCGCCGGTCACGCCGCGCGCGAGCTGCCCGGCGCGGTTGCCGCCCCAGCACCACACGTCGCCGTCCGTGCGGAGCGCGCACGTGAAGGTGCCGCCCGCGCTGATCTGCTCGACGTCGGTGAGGCCGACGACCTGCGCGGGCGTGGTGCGCGAGCTGCCGACCGATCCGTCGCCGAGCTGTCCGTTCGCGTCGTCGCCCCAACACCACACCGTGCCGTCGCTCCGGAGCGCGCAGACGTGCGAAAAGCCCGCCGAGAGCTGGGTGACCGAGTCGACGCCGCTCACGAGCACGGGCGCGTTGCGTTGCGTGTTCGAGCCGTCGCCGAGCTGACCGAGCTCGTTGAGGCCCCAGCAGAGCACGCGGCCGTCCGTGCGGAGGCCGCACGAGAAACCCTGTCCGAGGCTCAGCTCGGTGAAGGTGTGCCCACCCGAGACGGCGACCGGCGTCGCGGTCGAGCCCACGGTGGTGCCGTGTCCGAGCTGTCCCGTGAGCCCTCGGCCGACGCAGTGGGCGCGGTTCGTCCCGATCGTGAGGCCGCACGCGTGCGTTCCGCCGACCCACGCGCGATCCACCGGCCCGTCGCTGCTCGACGGGAACGACGCGAAGTCTCCGGGAATCCCGTACTCGGGCGTGCTCCACGACACCATCGAGTCGGCGCCGAGCGTGGTGTCCTCTTCGACCATGCCGTGGCGTCCGCCGAGCGCGATGCGATCGCGCAGCGGCATCTGGTTCTGGTTGCGATCGAGCCGCGGGAGCCCGTCGATCGTGCGCGGCACCGCGACGATGGAGCTGGTGGACGCCACGATCTCACCGTTCAGGTTCGCGCCCCAACACCACACGAGCCACGGCGTGAGCGCGCACGAGAGCTCGCCCGACGCGTTGCCGGCGGTGACCACGGTCGGGAAGCGCGAGACCTCCACGTCGATCGCGTCGCCCGGCGTCGGGAGCACGACGGGGATCGCGCGCGGCGAGGTGGTTCCGTCGCCGAGCTGCGCGTAGCGATTCGCGCCCCAGCACACGATGCGACCCGAGCTGCGCAGCGCGCAGCCGTGCTCGTAGCCGGCGGAGACGTCGATCACGCGATCGCACGTCGAGTCCTCGCAGGTGCCGCCCGCGCCGCAGCGGTTGCCGCACGCACCGCAGTGCTCGACGTCGCTGCGCGTGTCGACCTCGCAGCCGTCGCTGCGCTCGCCGTTGCAGTCCGCGAAGCCCTCCACACACGCGTCCACCACGCACGCGCCTTCCTGGCATCCGAAGAACGTGCGCGGTGGGGTTCCGAACGACGACGCGCAGGTGAGGGCGGTGCGGTCCGCGTCGTCGACCACGCCGTTGCAGTCGTCGTCGAGGCCGTTGCAGAGCTCGAGGTTGCCGGGCGCGGCGCCGGCGTTCGTGTCGTCGCAGTCGAGCGCGTTCTCCACCAGACCCTCCGTCGGTGTGCACGCGGTGGTGGGCGTCGCCGCGCGATCGCCGAAGCCGTCGCGGTCGACGTCGGGGAAGAAGACGCGCAGCACGCCTTCGTCGACCGATCCGTCGCAATCGTCGTCGACGCCGTTGCAGACCTCCGTCGCGCCAGGCAGCACGCTCGCGACCGCGTCGTCGCAGTCGGTGCCGCAGCGAGCGCCGTTGCAGCACGCGAGGTCGATCGCGCCGTCGCCGTCCGCGTCGCGCTCGCCCACGGTGCTCGGATCGCAGTCTTCGTCGACCCCTTCCGGATCGCAGACCTCGGTGGCGCCGGGGCGAACGTCGGCGTCGGAGTCGTCGCAGTCCGCGCCGCCACACGCGATCGCGGCTTCGCCGTCGCCGTCGGCGTCGGGGGTGTCGCACGAGGCCGCGAGGCAACGCTCGTTCTCCGCGTCGCAGCGCAGCTCGCCCGTGCACGGCGGCTCGCCGTCGACGCACGCGCCCGCGACGCAGCGCTCGACCCCGTTGCAGAAGTCGCCGTCGTCGCAGGCCTCCGCGCAGCCGGTCATGCCCGCGTCCTCGTCCGGATCGAGGCCTCCGTCGTCGGCGGAGCACGCGAACAGAGCGAGCGAAGCGAAGAAGAAGCGGAGCGCACGCATGACACACACGGTATCAGCGTCGTCGAGGAGCCGGGCACTCGACCCCGCGACGCTCGAAGTCGCGTCGCTTGACCCCACGGGCCTTCACCCGCTACCAGCGGCCCCCATGACGCGTCCCCTGCATGCCCACTCCGCGGTCGAGCTCGAACGCCTCCTCTCGCGCGGCGAGGTTCGTTCCGTGGAGATCGTGGAGGCGCTGCACGCCCGCGCGGACGAGGTGGAGCCGAAGGTCGGTGCGTTCGCGCATCAGCTCCGCAAGCAGGCGCTCGTGGAAGCGAAGGCGGCGGACGAAGCTCGCGCGCGCGGCGAGTCGAAGGGCGCGCTGCACGGGCTGCCGATCACGATCAAGGAGAACGTCGACGTCGAAGGGATTCCGTCGACGATCGGCATGCGCGCGCGGGCGGATCGGCTCGCGGGCGAGGACGCGGTGGTGGTGCGGCTGCTGCGCGAGGCGGGCGCGATCGTGCTCGGCAAGACGAACGTGCCGCAGACCTTGCTCGCGCCGATGGAGACGACGAACTCGGTGTTCGGCACGACGCACAACCCGTGGCGTCACGGTCACGGCCCGGGCGGATCGTCGGGCGGCGAGGCGGCCGCGATCGCGAGCGGGCAGAGCGTGTTCGGGATCGGCACCGACATCGGCGGATCGATCCGCGTGCCGGCGAGCTTCTGCGGTGTGTGTGGGCTCAAGCCGACGCGGCAGCGCTGGTCGAACCTCGGAAGCCAAGGCGTGCTGCGCGGACAGGAGCTCGTGCAGTCGCAGATCGGCCCGATGGCCCGTACGGTCGACGACCTCACGCTCCTCATGCGCGTGCTCGACTCGCCGAAGCACACGCCCTTCGATCCGCGGGTGCCGCCGGTGCCGATCGGCGAGCCCGGCACGATCGATCCGACGAAGCTGCGCTTCGGCTACTACGAGGACGACGGCTTCCTCACGCCCGCGGCGTCCGTGCGGCGCGCGGTGCGCGAGGTGGCGACCGCGCTCGAAGCGGTCGGCTGCGAGGTCGTGCGCTTCACGCCGCCGAACGTGGAGGAGATCGTCTCGCTCTACTTCCAGGGCGTGTCCGCGGACGGCTCGGCGACCGTGCTCGAAGCGCTCGCCGGCGAGCCCTTCGTGGAGCCGCTCAAGACGGTGGGGCGCCTCGCGAAGATGCCGGTGCAGGCGCGGCGCGGCCTCGCGGCGGCGATGGGCTTGATGGGTGAGCACCGCGTTCAGCTCTTGCTCGAGGCGCTCGGTGAGAAGCGTGTGAAGGACTTCTGGCTCCTCTGCGCGCGCCGCGGCGAGCTACAGATCGAAGAAGAGCGCGCGTGGGATCTCGCGCGCGTCGACGTCGTGATCGCGCCCGCGTTCGCGACCACCGCGGCGCCGATCGGCATGTCGCACGACTTCACGCTCGGCTTCGCCTCCGCCGCTCGCTACAACCTCCTCGATCGCCCGGCGGGCGTGGTGCCGTGGACGCGCGTGCGCCCCGACGAGACGCAGCGCACGGCGACCCGCGATCGCCTCGACAAACGCGCGGCGCAGATCGAAGCCGCGAGCGCGGGTCTGCCGGTGGGCGTGCAGCTCGTCGGCCGTCCGTGGCGCGAGGCCGAGCTGCTGGCGGCGATGCGCCTCGTGCACGAGCGCGCGGGCAAGCGCGAGGACTTCCCGGCCACGCCGATCTGAGACGAGCGCGACCGGCGCTCCAAAACACGACATGCGTTTCGTGTTTCTCGAATCACGGTTCGAGATTGACGATTCCTGATTCGTGCCTCACAGCTCCGGCATGACCCGCGGGCTCACCCACCTCGCCCTGCTCGAAGCCGAGAGCATCCACATCCTCCGGGAGACCGCGGCGCAGTTCGAGCGGCCGGTGATGCTCTTCTCGATGGGCAAGGACTCCACGGTCCTCCTGCACCTCGCGAAGAAGGCGTTCTTCCCTGGGCCGGTGCCGTTTCCGCTCCTGCACATCGACTCGACGTGGGAGTTCCGCGAGGTCTACGAGTTTCGCGATCGCGTCGCGCGCCAGCCGGGCGTGAAGGTCCTGAGCTACTCGAACCCCGACGGTCTGCGCGACGGCATCAACCCCTTCGACCACGGCAGCAAGACCTACAACTACGTGATGCGCACCCAAGCGCTCGTGCGGGGTCTGCAGGAGGGCGGCTACGACGCGGCGATCGGCGGCGCGCGGCGCGACGAGGAGCGATCGCGCGCGAAGGAGCGCGTGTTCTCGTTCCGCGATCGCTTCATGCAGTGGGAGCCCAAGAGCCAACGCCCCGAGCTCTGGAACCTCTACAACGGCCGCGTGCGCAAGGGCGAGAGCGTGCGCGTCTTCCCGCTCAGCAACTGGACCGAGCTCGACGTCTGGCTCTACCTGCACCTCGAGAAGATCGACGTCGTGCCGCTCTACTTCGCGTCGGCGCGCCCGGTGGTGGAGCGCGAAGGTCAGCTCATCGTGGTCGACGACGAGCGCATGCGACTGCTCCCCGGCGAGCAACCGCGGCTCGAGAAGGTTCGTTTTCGAACGCTCGGCTGCTACCCCCTCACGGGCGGCGTGCGCTCGGACGCGGACTCCCTGGAGGCGATCCTCCAGGAGATGGTCCTCACCAAGCAGTCCGAGCGTCAGGGACGTCTGATCGACTTCGAAGAGGACGGCGCGATGGAGGCGAAGAAGCGCGAGGGCTACTTCTGACGCGGGCTTCGATCGGTCGAGGCGCGGCACCACGCTCTCGACTCGACGCCTGCTTCGCTCGCCGCGCGCTTCGCTCGCGTGGTCCGTCGACGCGCTCGCGCGTTCGTCAACGACGCAGGAGCATCGCGCGCTGACGCGAGACCGCCACCAGCGCGCCGCTCTCGTCCCAGAGCTCGCCGTCTTCTTCGAAGTGTCCCGCGGTGACGTGGCGGGTGATCACGCGGACGCGGATCCATCCGGGCTGCGGGCGCCGACGGATCTGGGTCGTGAGCTCGAGGGTCGGGACCCAGCCGGTGACGCCGAAGACGTTGAAGCTCGTCGGGGGCAACACGTCGGCGAACATCGTGAGCGCGAGCGGGTCCGGTGCGCGGCCGTCCGAGAGGCGCATCCACGCGCGCAGCTCGGCGGGTCCACGTTCGTCGCGGAGGAACGCCGAGGTCGCGGGATCGAGGCGCGTGTCGACCTGGGCGAGGATCTTGGGCGCGGGCGGTAGGCTCGGATCGAGGCGGATGCACGCGTCGGGTGGCGGCATCTCGGGGGGCGGCAGCTCGTGGTGCTCGGGGCCTTCGAACGCATCGAGCGATCCGGTGAGCACCATCGCGCGCACGCGCTCGCGATCTTCTTGGAAGAGGCTCACCTGCGCGAGCGAGGTCGTGCGGCCTTCCTTCACGACCTGCACGCGAAGCGTCGCGGGCCCGGGGAGCGCGGGCGCGAGGTAGTAGCTCGTGACGTTGACGACGTCCTGGTCGCCGAGCGCGTGAGAGGCCGCGGCGCTGCAGATCGCGGATTGATAGCCGCCGTTCGGCACCTTGCCGATGTTGTACTCGGCGTAGATCGTCGCCGCGTAGAGCCCCGGCTCGATCGGCGTCACCGCCACGTGGTGGTCGAAGCGGTGCGCGGGCGGTGCGTGAGGTTCGGTCATCGCGTCGTGTGGTCGCTCGGAGCGAACCAACATTACGCGTTCAGTGGCGACTTCGCGTCACTCCTCGTCGTCGGGCAACGCCGCGATCCACGCGCGCCTGCCGAGCGTCACTTCGCGTCGGGGCCGCGATCCTCGCGCGCCGCCGCGCGTCACTCCTCGTCGTCGGGCAGCTCCGCGATCCACGCGCGCAGGCGCGCGATCGCGGCTTCGTCGCGGACTTGCACGCCGAGCGGCGGCATCGCCTGGAGCCCACGCGCTTCGTCGCCGCCTTCGACCGCGATCACCAGCGCGCTCGCGTCGGGGTCGCCCGGCACGATGCGCACGCCGAGCCCGCTCGCGCTGCCTTCGGTGGGGCGATCGATCGTGCGATCGAGGAAGTCGTTCGGGTGCATCGAGAAGCTCGCCATCGGGCCGCCGCTTCCGTCGTGGCAGTGCACGCAGTTGCCGTACGCCCACCCGAGCACGTCACGCGTGTCGTCGTCCTCGTGCGCGACGAGGTCTTCGAGCTGGTAGGGATCGAAGCCGAGGATGCGTCGCGCGCCCGCTTCGTGACACGACGCGCACTCCCCGCCGCTCGGGATCGAATGCGTGACCGCGACGCCGCGCACCTGCACCGCGACCTCCACGGGAGCGTCCAGCGAGAGCCGCGTCGCGTCGGTGCCTTCGGCGTTCCACTGGTAGCCCGCGTAGCTCACGGCGCCGTCCTCCTCGACGCGGATCACCCGCGTCTCGATCGGACGCCCGGCTCCGTCCGCTCCGTCGGGCCCGTCCGCGAGGAAGGTCTTGAAGAAGAGCGTGCCGACCTGGATCTCGTACCGATCGCCCACGCGGCGCGGGCCGTCGCCCACCGTGACCACGTGACGGATCTTGCCGAGCCCGTTGGTGTGCAGCGGGAACTCGGGCTCGAAGAAGGTCGCCCACGTGGGGGTGTTCGTGAGCTCCGGCGCATCGGGGTAGAGGCCGAGCTCGGAGAGGCGCTCGGGGAAGCCGCTCGGTCGCGTGACCACCGTCGGTCGTTCGGACAGGCGCGCGCGCCAGAAGCCGCCGGGCGTGTAGACGGAGTCGCGCGTGGAGGTGCAGCGGCCGAAGCTCGTCGCGTAGACGTAGCCGTCGGGTCCGCGGCGGTAGGCGCTCGCGCCGAAGAGGTGACCGATGGATTCGTCGCGCTCTCCGTCGAGGCCGAGCGCGCGCACGAAGCCGACGCAGGCGTCGCCGTAGAGCAGCGCGTCGTCGAGGAAACCTTCGTAGCGATCGTCGTCGGCCTCGCGCGGATGCACGAGGCCCACGTACGCGACGTGCGCGGTGCTCGAGGTCGCGTAGGGATCGTCGAGCGCGTAGGGGTGCGTGCTGCTTCGGTCCCAGCTCACGAGCGGCTCGATCACCGGATCGTCCACGTCCGCGCAGCGATCGTTGCAAGGGCCTTCCGCGCGCGGCCAGCCGAGGAAGCTCGTGGGAGCGTCGATCTCGCTCACCTCTTCGCGCCGCAGGTTGCCGACGTCGCCCACGAAGTAGCGGCCTTCGTGGAAGAGCCCTTTCCAGGGAGAGCGCAGCCCGTACGCGAAGACGTTCGGGTGAAAACGTTCGTCGGACTCGGCGGCGTTGCCCGGCGCGGGATCGTGGCCGCCTTCGTCGCGCGGCACGATGCGCAGGAGCTTCCCCGTGAGCGAGGCGGGATCCTCGGCGCTCGCGGCGATCGTCTTGTCCCCGAAGAACGCGAAGAGCACGTTCGAGTCGGGCTCGAAGCCGATCGCGCCCACGTTGTGCCAAGGCTGCGTCGCTTCGGGGTGACCGACGCGGAGGATCTCGACCGGGGTGTCGATGGTTCCGGCGTCGCGATCGAACGTCACACGCACGATCCCGCTCTCGTTGCGCGAGAAACAATGCCCCAAGAAGACCCGTTCGTTATCGATGAAATCCGGATCGAGCGCGATCGAGATGAGCCCACAATCGAGATCCACGTGCACGTCGGGCACGTTCGACTCCGCGAGGAGCACCGCGCCCGCTTCGTCGAGTCGGTGGTGGAGCAGGCGCCCGTCGCGCGTGACGGTGAGGAGCTCCGAATCGGCGTCCATGCGCGGCAGGAACACGAAGTCGGTCACTTGAGCGGGCTCACCTTCGAAGGCGATGCGCTCGAAGTCGAGCCAGCGGGGGGGAGGGGGAGCTTCGCCGTCGGGCCCCACGTCGGGCGGGGTCTCCGGCGCGTCGGGAGGCGCATCGACCCCACCGTCGTTCCGGAGAGAAGCATCGACGCGCGAAGGACCGGAATCACGACACGCGACGACGAGGAGGCTCGCGATCGCGATCGCGAGCACGCCCGGTCGTTCGCCGAGGAGCACGGGGGGAGGTTAGGTGCTCGGCCCGAACGGTGCCAAGCGCCGTGTCGTCGCGGGTGGAGTCGCGAACCACCACCAACGGCTAGCGCGCTGGCCAGGAGGATCCTGACGTCGCTGTCGGAGACCACCGACGGCTCCTGCGGTTCAGAGCGGAGTGAACGTGTGACACCCGCGCGACGGAGCCCGCGGAGCACACCTCGTTCGGCCCTCGAAACCCCCAGTGAACCGCGTGAGCGCTCCGTGACGACCTCGCGTCGTGACCAGGTTCGGGTGTGCACGCGAGCGACCTCCGCGCCGAGGAACCGACCTCAACCGACACGTGGCCCGCCCGTTGCCTAAGGGGAACGTGCGCGGCGCGCGGCGCCCCACCCTGGAGACCTCATGCTTCCCCGTTTCTCGAAGATTTTCGTTCTTCTCTCGCTCGCTGGCCTCGCCGCGTGCGCCTCCGACACCGACGACGGGCTCCTCGTGCAGCCACCCCTCGTCGACGGCAAAGCGGACGTCGGCGATCGCGTGCTCGATCGCGGCCCCCTCGGCTACGGCGCCGAGAACGCGGTGGCCGGTGAGTTCACGGAGGACCTCGAGTTCCACGGCTACTTCCTGCAAGCCCGCGCGGGCGCGGTCGTGACGCTCGACGTCACGCGCACCGGCTCGAGCCGAAGCCTCGACTCCGCGCTCTTCGTCTACGGCCCGCGCACCGAGGACGCGGGCTTCGGCACGGACGCGATCGCGTTCGACGACGACGCCGGCTGGAGCCGCCTCTCGCGCATTCGTTCGTTCACCTTCGCGGCGCAGGGCGAGTACCTCGTCGTGATCGGCACCGCCAACGCGCGCGGTCGCGGTCGCTACCGCCTCGAGGCGCGCTGCGAGTCGGGCGATTGTCTGCCGCCGCCTCCGCCGCCCCCGCCCGTCGACGGCGACTGCCCGGCCGCGTTCGTGGAGACGATCGAAGGGTGCGTGACCGATTGGGAAGCCGACGGAGGGTTCGAAGGAACCACGCGTGACCTCGTCGAGCAGTGCTCGGACATCGAGGTCGTCGCGGGCACCTACGACGCGCTCTGCGCGAGCCCCGACGCGCCGGCCGAGCTCTGCGCGATGTCGCTCGAGCAGATCGCGAACGACGTGCTCCCGGTGTGCGCAGCGGAGATCCTCGGGCGTCGCCTCGACACGAGCTGCGTCTTCGGCTCCGTCTACCGCGACGTGTTCACGAGCGGCGCGCTCGTCGTGATGTCGCGCGAGGTGCTCACCGCGAGCTCGACCCTCGACGCGCGCGCGACCGCGCAGGTGATCGCGGCGGTCGACGTCGCGTCCTACGATCCCACGACGATCGAAGAAGCCTTCGGTTCGGTCGACGGCGGCGAGATCCACCGCACGGAGCTCTGGGACGCCTCGAACCGCCTCGCGTTCACCGCGTTCGAGTACGGCGCGGGCGACAACTCGTACGGCGCGATCTTCGAGTACGGCACCACCGTGTTCGCGGCGCGCATCCAGGACGGCGACCTCTACGAGTGCACGACCACGTGGGGCCCGGAGCGCCGCGACTGCACGAGCGACGTGGCTGGGTCGGCCGGCGCGTGCGCGGACGGACTCCGCTGCGTCGGCATGGCGGAGCCCTTCGGCCGTGGGCGCTGCGTGGATCTGACGGCGACGCATCCCGCGGAAGAGACGAGCTGCAACGCGGAGTCGCCGTGCCCCGGCGGCTCGGGCCTGCAGTGCCAGGGCCTCGCGGCGTGGGGCGAGGGCATCTGCCGTTCGGCGTGGTTCACGGGCTCGTTCGAGACCTCACCGATGCAGTCGATCCCCGACCGCGGCGAAGCGACGGTCTCGCTCTACGCGTACGGCCTCGCGACGGTCGACGTCGACCTCCGCATGGACCTCTGGATCGATCACCCGCGCGTGGAGGATCTCCGCGTCACGATCGCGAACCCGGGCGGCACCGAGGTGCTGGTCGCGGAGGGCCTGAGCGGCGGCGAGATCTACCTCGACGACGTGGTGGTGCGTGGCTTCTCGGGCGACGAGAGCGTCAACGGCGTGTGGACCCTGCGCGTGGTCGACGGCGTCAGCGGCAGCGAAGGCACGGTTCGTCGCTTCGGCATGACGATCACGAGCCGCTGGGACTGAGGGTCGATCCGGATCACGAACCGCGAGCCCGGGACGACGACGTCTCGGGCTCGCTTCGTTTCTGCGTTTTCGTCGCCGTCGCCGTCGCCGTTCACGACCACGACCACCATCGCGTCGACGACCACGTACGACCACGTCCACGATCGGGCGCGATCACGTTGCCGATCGCGTTTCGACCAGGCGGTGTCGTCGGCGTCGTTGTCGTCGACGTGGTCGTGGTCGGCGACGTGAACGGCGACGAGATCTCTGTCTCAAGTGCCTGTATCGATGAAGAAAAACGTCTGGTGCCGAGCCCGCGAGCCCTCACGTTTTACCCGAGTTAACTCGCGACCGAGCTGTCGGATCGCCAGCTTCCTCTCTTGCGAGGCGCGCCTCGCGAGGAGGACTCGATGGACTGGAAGAGGCTCTTGCCTTGGGGGCTCGTGAGCGTGATGGCGCTCAGCGCGTGTGGGGACGACGACGGCCCCGCAGGCGTCGACGCGGGCGACGAGGTCGACGCGGGCGACGAGGTCGACGCGGGCGACGAGGACGGCGGCGTCGAGCTGCCCGACGGCGGCGGAGAGGTTGCGATCCTGCGACGCACCTCGCGCTCGAGCGCGCTCGCGATCACCGACGACGACGCGATCGTCGGCATGGTCAGCCCCGAAGAAGACTCGGTGGCGTTCTTCGACGCGGCCACGGGCGCGCGTCGCGCGATCGTCGACACCGGCGCGCGGCCCTCGTCGATCGTCTTCCATCCGAACGGCACCACGGCCTTCGTCAGCAACCGCGGTGAAGCCACGGTCGTGCGCATCGACGGCGTCGACGACGAGCCGATGGTCACCGCGACGGTCGACGTGGGCGCCGAGCCGACCGGCCTCGCGCTCTCGCCCACCGGCGCGATCCTCTACGTGGCCGAGCACGCCGAAGGCAGCATCGGCGTGATCGACGTCGCGAGCTTCGAGCGCACGGAGAGCATCGACAACCCGACGAACCCCTTCGCGCTCGCGGTCACGAACGACGGCGACGCCGACGACTCCGACGAGCTGCTCTTCGCGCCCGAGTTCTTCGGCACGCCGATCGACGGCGCCGAGAACGCCGACGCGAGCCGCCGCGGCCTCGTGCGCGTCTACCGCACGAGCGACAACGTGCCCGACGGCCCCATCACCTTCGAGCCGGTCTCGAGCGGCTTCTCCGCCACCGAAGGCGGGCCCGAGGTGATCACCTCGCCGAACCAGCTCGGCGGCATCGCGATCGCGGGCGGTCGCCTCTACGTCACGTCGATCAGCGTCTCGCCCGCCGCGCCGGTGCGCTTCGATCTGAACGTGCAGCCGGTGATCTACGTGGCGGACATCGCGACGCGCACGGAGATCCGCGACGGCGCGGGCACCACGAACCTCGCGCGCCTCGTCCGCGAGGCGGAGGGCGAGAACAAGCTCTTCCTCGCCGACACCGTGGACCTCGCGTTCATCGGCGACTCGCTCATCGCGTACTCCGCGAGCCGCGGCGCGGACGCCGTGCAGCGCATCACCTTCGACCCCGAGGCGGGCACGGTGACGCTCGGCTCGTCGCGCAATCTGCAGATCGACGTCGTCGCGGCGCCGGAAGGCTCGACCGCGGGCTGCCAGGGTCCGATCGGCATCGTGACCGCGCACGACGGACCGCGCGCGTTCCTCAACTGCTGGGTCACCCGCCGCCTCGGCATCGTGGATCTGTCGACGCAGGCGCTCGCGAGCACCCACGAAGCCTCGACGAGCAGCGACTCCACCGAGGTGAACCGCGGTCGTCGCTTCTTCTTCACCGGCCGCGCGCGCTGGAGCAACAACGGCTGGTCGAGCTGCGGCTCGTGTCATCCGGGCGGGCTCACCGACAACGTCACGTGGTCGTTCGCGGCCGGCCCGCGGCAGAGCACCTCGCTCGACGGCTCGTACTCGCACGGCGCGGGTCCGCAGAAACAACGCATCTTCAACTGGACCGGGATCTTCGACGAGATGCACGACTTCGAGCGCAACACGCGCGACGTGTCCGGCGGTCGCGGCGCGGTCACGAACGGCGATTGTTCGGCGCTCGCGGCGGAGACGCAGGTCGCGATGCCCGGCAACCTCGCGCAGCCGGTGAAGGAGCTCGCGGACGCCGAGGGTTCGTGCGTGCCCGGCGAGTGGGACGCGGTCGACGCGTGGGTGCGCACGATCGACCCACCGCAGGGCCGTCGTTTCCTCGATCCGGCGTCGGTGGCGCGCGGCGCGGCGCTCTTCGGCATGCCGAGCGGCGGCGCGAACAACGGCGGTTGTGTGTCGTGCCACGGCGGCCAAGGCTGGACGGTCTCGCGGCGCTTCTTCGTGCCCTCGAGCGCGACCAACGCGGGCCTCGCGACGCAGCCCTTCGAGGCGCCCGACGCGTGGCCGCCGGGTTGGAACGAGCACACCACGCAGATCGGTGCGCAACCGGCGAGCGCGGACTCGACGGGCGTGGTGCAGGGCCCGCCGCAGGTGGCGTGTGTGCAGCGTGACGTCGAGACCTTCGGCGTGCCGGGGGATTCCGCGGCGACCGCGGCGCTCGAGATCCGCGCGACCGGCGCGCGCGCACAGGGTGACGGCGGCTACAACGTGCCTTCGCTCTACGGTCTCTCGGTGGGCGCGCCCTACCTGCACCACGGGCAGGCGCGCACCCTCGAAGAGCTCGTCTCGGATCCGGCGTGGGAGGAGCACCTCCGCGCCGCGAACCCCGTCTTCCTCACCACCGGTGACGTGGCGCAACAGCGCGCCGACCTGATCGCGTTCCTCCTCTCGATCGACGCCTCCACGACCGAGCAAGCGATCCCGGCCGGCTTCGACGGTTGCCCAGTCCCTTGAGGAACGTTCCCTCGAGGAAGGCTGCGTGAGCACGCTTCTTTCGTGAGCAGGCGTGCTCTTCGGAGCCGGGCGTGCGGTGGGGTGGGAGCGAAGTGCCCCCGGCGGGTGAGTCGTGATTCGAGAGGATCGCGGTGAGCCGCGACGTGGACTTCGACGTTGGAGTTGGAGTTGGAGTTGACGTTGACGTTGACGTGAACGGCGACGTGAACGGCGACGTCTCCGAGAGGTTCACGCCCACGACCACGTTCACGTTCACGTTCACGTTCACGACCGCGAAACGAAACGAACGAGACGAACAGGAAGTCAATCGTGACTGATCGGCACGTTCGGATCGAGCAGATATCCGCCCGACTCGTGCCGCACGAGGAGCTCCCGGAGCCCGAGCTTTCGCAGGGTGGAGAGCGCGACCTTGAGGCGATTGTTCGCGGAGTCGCCGGTCATCCGCTCGCCGGGCCATCCCGCCTCGATCGCGGCGTCGATCGCGAGCGGCTCCCCGGGCGCGCGCTCGCGCAGGGCCACCAGCGCGCTCACGAGGCGCCAGAGCACGAGGCGGCTGCCGAGCTCGACGTGCGTTCCGTCGGGCAGCACGAGCGCGCGCGCCTCGTCGGTCACGCGGAGGCTGCCGTGACCGATGCGGCGTCGGAGCAGGCGCGCGGCCAAGCGCAGATCGTCCGACGAAGCCATCGGCTCCGAGCCTTCGAGCGCGCGCAGCAGCGCGAGCGCTTCGTCGGATCCTTTCGCGAGCGAGAGGTGCGCGCGGTGCAGCTCCACCGAGCGCGCGACGCCTGCGTCGTCCACGCGGGTCAGCGCGCGATCGCTCTCCTCGAACGCCTCCTTCGCGGCGGCCACGCGCCCACGCTGCGCTTCGAGCGCGCCCGCGAGCCCGGAGGCGAGCGCGAGCAGGCGCGCGTCGCCGACGCGTCGAAGGCTGGAGCGCGCGGCGTCGTAGAGGCGGGCGGCGTCCTCCGGGCGATCGTGCTCGTGCGCGAGCGCGCCCGCGTAGACCTGCAGATGCGCGGTGTAGAGGCGATGCCCCGCGCGCTGCAGCCGCTCGGTGGCGCGCGCGTAGAGCTCGGCTGCGCGCGCGGGCTGACCCTCCTCTTGTTCGAGGATCGCGAGGTTTCCTTCCGCGAGCCCGCGTCGGATCGGATCGAGCTCGGGATCGAGCCCCGCGAGCGCGGCCTCGTAGTCCTCGCGCGCCTCTTCGAGGCGACGCTGTTGCAGGCGAAGCCCGCCGAGATCGGCGCGCAGCCCCGCGACCTCCGGGTCGAGCCCGAGCGCCCGCGCGCGGTCGAGCGCGTCCACGTATGCGTCGCGCGCTTCGTCGAGCTGCCCGCGCGCATGGGCGACGAGACCGACCACACGCGCGGCGCGGCACTTCGCGAGCGACGAGGGCGCCGCGAGCTCGAGCGCCTCGCGCGCGTGCTCGGCCGCGGTCGCGACGTCTCCCCGCGCGAGCTCGGCGTGCGCGAGCTCGGTGAGGAGCGTCGAGCGCGCCTCCACCCGACGCACGACTTCGTGATCGAGCTCCCGATCGATCGAGCCCGCGCCGCTCGAGAGATGCGTGATCGCGGCCCCGAACGCCGCGACCGCTTCGTCCATGCGCCCTGCCGCTTCGAGCAAGCGTGCGCGCAACGCGTGGATCGCAGCCGCCTCGTCGGGGCTCTCGAGGAGCGCGCGCTCGAGCCGGTCGACCAGCTCGGGCGACGCGACACGTCCGACCCGCGCGGTGGCGATCGCGAGCAGCAGCGTGGTGCGCTCCGTGGGCGAGGCGCCCATGCTCGCGTGCTCGAGCTCGTCGAGGCAGGCCACGAGTCGTGCCCCTGCGCTCGCGTCGCCGCGTCCGTGCGCATCGAGCTCGGCGCGTGCGCGCGCGACGAAGCAGGCGCGGTGTCGGTCGCGCGCGTCCGGCGCGAGCTCGGCGTGCGCGGCGGCGAGCTGACGGACGCTCGCGTAGAGACGAAAGCGCGATCCCTCGCGGGCGACGAGCGATCGATGCCGGAGCTCGCGGAGCTCGTCCGCCGCGCCCACGCCGATCACCACCTCTGCGGCGTCGAGATCGAAGGGGCCACGAAAGACCGCGCAGCTCGCGAGCGCGCGTCGCTCGGGGGCCCGGAGCCGTCGCCACGACGCGTCGAGCGCGTCGCGCAGGGTCGCACCAGTCGCGCCTTCGAGGAGCGTCGGCAGGCGCGCGAGGAGCTCGCCCGGACCGAGCGCTTGCAGGCTCGCGGCCGCGAGCTCGAGCGCGAGCGGGACACCGTCGAGCGCGCGCGCCAGGCGATCGAGCGCGTCGGCTTCCGCGTCGTTCGGCGTGAGGCCGGCTCGGAGCGCGAGCAGCCGCGCCGCGTCGCTCGGTCCGTCGATGCCTTCGGTGGCGAGCGGGCCGAGCTCGAGCGGGGTCTCGTCGGCGACGCCGAGGCGTTCGCGCGAGGTCACGAGGGCGCGCGCGTGCGGCGCGGCTGCGAGGAGCGCGACGAGGAGCGGACCGAGCTCGCGCGCCACCGCGTCGACCTCGTCGAGCACGAGCGTGACGTCCGCACGCGCTTCGAGGGCCCACGCGAGCTCGTCGATCCAGGCGGGCAGTGCGCGTGTCGCCGAGGGCGTCGCGGGCTGCAGCTCGATCCAGCTCGTACGGACGTCGAGCGCGAAGGCCAGACGCGACGCGAGCGCGTCGGCGCTCTCGACCTGCGCGAGATCGATCCACAGCGCGTCGCTCGCACCCCGAGCGCTCGACCGCAGGACCAGCTCCTGCGCGAGGCGGGTCTTGCCCATGCCCGGCGGCCCGAGGAGCACGAGCAAGCGAGCTCCCGACGCGAGGAGCTCCTCGGCGCGCGCGAGCTCGGCGTCGCGGCCGACCAGCGGTCCGAGCGATGCGGCAGGGACGGACGTCATGGGGCTGCGCAGTATGCGCCGCTCGATCGGTCGGCGTCGCCTGCGTTCTCGGGCCTGCGTTCTCGGGCAGCAGCCCTGCGCTCGCGCGGTCGTCGACGTGGTCGTGGTCGTGGTCGTCGACGTGGTCGTGGTCGTGGTCGTCGACGCGGTCGTGGTCGTGGTCGTGGTCGTGGTCGTGGTCGTGGTCGGTGACGTGTCGACGCCAGTCTCTGCGACGTCGCGTCGCCGTTCACGTCGCCGACGTCGCCCTCACGTCGCCGCTCACGTCGCCGCTCACGTCAACGCTCACGTCGCCGCTCACGTCGCCGCTCACGTCGCCGCTCACGTCGCCGCTCACGTCGCCGCTCACGTCGCCGCTCACGCTCGCGTCGAATCCCCCGCCGCCCACGTGACCTCCCCACCTCGCTTCGCCTACAACACCTCACCGCCGCGCCCGCGGTCCTCGAGAGCCCCATGCGCACCTTGCTTCTCCTGCTCCTCCCGCTCCTCGCTTGCGCCGACGATCCTCCGCCGGCCGCGCCGCTCGATCCCGGCACCTTCGGCGCCGCCTCGTCCCAGATCCGAGTGCGGGTGATCGACGCCCGCACCCGCGCGCCGATCGCGCGCGCGGCGGTCGGCTCCGGCGACTTCGTGGTGGGCACGGATGCCACCGGCGAGGCGATCGTGCCGCGTGGCGATGCGATCGTCGCGGTCGGCGCCGAAGGCTTCGTCGCGCAGACCTTCGTCGGCGCCGAAGCGGGCGCGCTCACGTTCGCGCTCGAGCCGATCACGGCGCCCACGGCTCGCACCGTCACCGTCGAGCTCGCCGAGTGGAGCGCCCTACGCGCGAGCGAAGGCGACGGGCTCGTCGCGCGTTTCTCCGCCGGTCGCGATCCCCGCATCGATCGCGAAGCCCCCGGCACCGCGACCTGCGTCGGCACCGACACCGAGTGCCGCGTCACCTTCGCGGTCGGCGAGCACGCGCGCCACGCCTTCGCGGAGCTCGCGGTGATCGACGACGCGGGCACGCCGGAGGACCCGAGCGACGACGTCGAGACCCCCTTCGGCTTCGCGATCGGCGAGCTCGTCGACGACGGCGCCACCCTCGCGCGCGTCGACGCGGTGGTCGAGGTCGAGCTGGATCTGCGTCTACCTACGGGCATCGACGCGATCGTCGGCGTGCCGGGCGTGCGGATCGACGACGAGGTCCTCGTGCTCGCGCCTGCGAACCGCGATCGCTTCGTGCTCCCCGTGATCGACGGCGCGGCGTTCTGGGCGATCGCGACGAGCACGACCGGCGAGCTCACCACCCGCAGCGTCGAACGCGCGACGGCCGACGAGCTCCGCGGCAGCTTCGTGCCGCCTGCGCCGCTCACGGGCCTCGAGGTGCGCCGCGAGGGCGACGCGCTGGTGCTCGACCACGAAGCCGCGCTCCTCGTGCTCGCCTCGCGAGAGCACGTCGTGCACGTCTTCGACGAGCGCACGCAGGTGCCGGTCGCGTGGTTCACGAGCGAGGTCACCGCGATCGACACCGAGGCGACGCGCGGCCCCGAGGGCTGGAACCTCGACGAGGTCGAGCGCCGCTGGACCCGCCGCGCGATCCGCTCGGTGCCGTGAGCTGCGGGCGCTCCGACCTGGAGCGCGGTGTGGGCCTCGTCGTCGCGTGCCCATCGAGCGTGCTCCATCGAGCGCGCCGCGTCTTCGGCGCGTGCCGATCGAGCGACGCGCTTCGTCGCACGTCGACCGATCGTCGTGTGCTCCGACCGCGTACAGACCCGAGGCGCGGGGCCCGAGCGCGACCTGGAGACGCGCGACCCCAGATCGTGGGTCCTCAAACGCACGAAACTACGTCGCTTTCTGGCGGCACGGCGTTCGCAGCGTATTCCGCTCGGTCATGCCTACGGGGTCCATCGCCCTCGCTCTCCTCCTCGCGCTCGGCGCGTCGGGCTGTGCGTCGGGCTCCACGCTCGACACCCAGCGCCGTGAGCGCGACGCGTCGGCGCCCTCCGAGGATCCGCTCTCGGGCGATGACGCGGGGCTCGCGGACGCGGGCACCTTCGACGCCGGAGCGGAGGACGCCGCCACGGAGGCCGAGGACGCGGGCGTGGACGCGCGGGTGTGCGTCGCCGAGACCTGCGACGGCACCGACGAGGACTGCGACGATCGCGTCGACGAAGGCGCGACCTGCCCCTGCGAGCAGCTCTCGTGGGAGGGCCGCTCGTACCTCTTCTGCGACGCCGAGCGGAGCTGGCCGGGCGCGCGCATGCACTGCGAGTCGACTGGCTACTCGCTCGCGGTGATCGACGACGCGACCGAGGACTCCTTCGTCTTCGCCGCCGTGCTCGCGCGCGAGTGGGGCGACACGTGGCTCGGTCACAACGACCTCGTCGACGAAGGCGTGTGGGCCTGGCTCGACGGAGCGGCGATGCGCTACGTGAACTGGGACGAAGGCGAGCCGAACGACGGCGGCGACCGCGGCGAGGACTGCGGCGTCGTCATGACTGCGGAGGGCCGCGAGTCGTACTGGGACGATCGCCCCTGCGACGGCGAGCGCACCTACGTCTGCGAGTCGCGCTGAGTCCGAGTCGGTTCTTCGCGCCGACGGTTCGTTCGCGCCGACGCCTCGACGGCCCCGACCTCGAGCTCCCGTCTCCGCGCTCACGACGCGAAGCGCTCGACCGCTCGACTCCGAGATCAGACTCCGCGGGCTGCGTGAACGCGGAGCCGAAGAATCTCAATCGACGATCGCGAAGCGCAGCTCGCGCGTCTCGTCGCCACGGCGGTACTCGACCACCAGCTCGCTCGCCACGCGCAGGCCGTTCCACACCGCGAGCGCCTGCTCCGGGCGCTCGATCGGCGACGCGTTCACGCGCACCACGGTGTCCCCCGGCTGCAGATCGAGGGACGCGAAGCGGGGATCGTCCGGGTAGAGGCTCGTGAGCCGGAAGCCCACGAAGGTCTCGCCTTCGAGGTGCGGCTCCGTGATCACCCCCTGCAGGAAACGGCCGAATCCCGCGTCGAGGATCGGCAGGAGCTCCGCGCGCGCGATCGTGCCTTCGGTCGCGGGCGACGTGTAGGTCTCGCGGACCAGCTCGGGCTCCGGAGCGCTCGCGGTCGGAGCCGGCGACGAGGTCGAGCCGCCGCAAGCGGCGAGGGCGAGGAGCAGGACGAGCGCGCGCATGGGGAAAACGAGCCACGGCGGATCGAGCCGGTCAAGAAAGCCGCCCGTGAGCGAGCCGCCGTGTTGGATCGGCCGCGTGGCGGCTTCCGGTTGGCGTGCGCGTGGGTGCTGATACGCTCGGGCCCGTGCCCAAGCGGGACTATTACGAAGTGCTCGGGGTCGCCCGCGAAGCGTCCGCCGACGAGCTCAAGAAGGCTTACCGCGACCTCGCGCGCCGCTATCACCCCGACAAGAACCCCGACGACGCGGAAGCGGAAGAGCGCTTCAAAGAGGCCAGCGAAGCCTTCCGCGTGCTCTCGGATCCGGAACAGCGCAAGCGTTACGACCGCTTCGGCCACCAAGCCTTCGAGCGCGGTGGCGGGAGCCCGGGCTTCGATCCCTCCGATTTCAGCGGAGGTTTCGGCGAGATCCTCGAGGGCATCTTCGGCGACGTGCTCGGCCGCGCGCGCGGCCGCAAGCGCTCCGGTCGTGATCTGCAGATCGACGTCTCGGTGACCTTCGAGGAGGCCGCGCTCGGGGCCGACAAGACGGTGACCGTCACGCGCCCGCAGCCCTGCGATCGCTGCAGCGGCACCGGTGGCGAGCCCGGCACGACGGTGCGGAGCTGTCCGACCTGCGACGGCCGCGGCGAGGTCCGCTTCCAGCGCGGCATCTTCGCCGCCACCCGCACCTGCGCGACCTGCGGCGGCACCGGCAAGAAGCCCGAGGTGCCGTGCACGAAGTGCCGCGCGACCGGGCTCGTCGAGGGGCAGCACGAGCTCTCGGTGCGAATCCCCGCGGGCGTGGAGGACGGCGCGGTGCGGTCGGTGCGCGGCGCGGGCGAGGTCGGACCGGGCGGCCCGGGCGATCTGCACCTGACGATCCGCGTCGAGCCGCACCCGCTCTTCGAGCGCCGCGGGGTCGACGTCCTCTGCACGGTGCCGATCACCTTCCCGCAGGCGGTGCTCGGCGCGACCCTCGACATCCCGACGCTCGAGGGCAAGGTGCAGATGAAGCTCCCGCCCGGCACCCAGAGCGGCAAGTCGTTCCGACTGCGCGGCAAGGGCATCACGGCCTACGGCGGCGTCGGAAAAGGCGATCAGCTCGTGACGGTGATGGTCGAGGTTCCCGAGAAGATCACGCGCGAACAACGGCGATTGATCGAGGCCCTCGCGGCCGAGATGGGCACCGACACCCTCCCGCAGCGCGCGAGCTTCCTCGACAAGCTCAAGGGGTTGTTCGACTGAAGCACGCCCGGTGCTCGCGTTTCGCGCGACTGAAGTTGCGACGCGCGGGGTGAGGCAGGGGACGAGGCTCGCTCGCCGAAGATCCGGAACGACCGGGTCGCTCGTCCCTCACTCCGCGTCGAGCGACGCGAGCCGAACGCCGATCTGCCCGTCGATCTCCACCAGCTCGCCCTCGCCGATCACCACGTCGCCCACGCGCAGGCGCACGTGCTCGCCGATCGGTGCGCCGCTCGCCACCACCTCGCCGACGCGCAGCGCGTGCAGCTCCGCCAGCGTCAGTCGGATGCGCGCGAGCTCGACCGAGACCTCCACCGGGGCGTCTCCGAGCGTCTTCAGCGTCGCCGTCTCTTCGCTCATCGTGTTCCTCCGCGCACCGTTCGTCGCGCCCGCGCCGGGCCCCGACTCGATCCGTCGCACCGCGATCGCGCCGTCTTCGTCCTGCGCCCACCATGTCGTCGCGCGCGCTCCGACCAGCCGCAGACGCAGCGTCCGCTCGCGCCGCCACCACGCGTCGTCGAGCAGGAGCACGTCCGCCGGCTTCAGCGTGAGCAGCTCCGCCGCCGCCAGAGTGACCTCGCCTCCGTCGACGACCAGCTCGAGCGGAAGCTTCGAGAAGCCGACCCGCGAGCCCGCGCCGTCGTCCCAACGCGTCGCGTCGGGGATCCACACACGCACGGGGGAGCGCCGCGTTCGACCGCCGTCCTCGTCGCCCGCGTGCGCTTGGCTTGGTTCGGTCGCCTGACGGCGACGCTCACGTGACGTCGGGTCGCTCGGCCTGACGGCCGGCTCCAAAAACGTCAACTCGAGCTCCGCGCTCCAGGTCGCGCTGCCTTCGTCGCCGAGGGTGCCGAGGACCGCGAGCCGCGTCGTGAGCACGCCCGCGACCGTCCACGGACGTCGCGCGACGCCGAGCACGCGCGCGGCCGCGTAGGCGACCACCCCGCACTCCAGCTCCGTCAGCCCGCCAATCGCGTCGCCGACCTGCGAGCCGTCACCGCCGAGCAGCCGATCGACCAGCACGAGCGCGAGATCGGACGCGAGCTCCACCACGAGCGGTCGCTCGGGCCCCGGTGGGCGCAGCACGATCGCGACGAGCGGCTCCGCGAGCGACTCCGCGAGCGCACCGGGCTCGCAGGCGTAGATCGGTCCCGACGTCAGCGTGACGTGCGCGCCGAGCAGCTCGCCGAGCGTCGCGCACATCGCGTCGAGGGAGCCGCTCGGCACCGCGCGCGCGACCCGCCGCAGACGCACGACGTCCTCCGGACGCAGGCGCGGCCAACGCTCGAAGGGGTAGGGCGAGACGGGCGAGTCGCTCACGGCGCGCGAGTATGGTCGTGCCGTCGGCGGATCGAAAGCGGATCTCGGCCCTAGCTAGCTAGTCCACCCGCCCGCAAGTTCGTTCGGGGTATCCGCGGCCGCGGATCTCGCTCGCCGACCTCCTCGGTTCGAAGCGGAATCGTGTGAGGCGGAACGGCCGTGGAGCTGCACGATTCCGCGAGACCGTCGGGCCGCGCGAGCGCGGAACCGAGACACAGGCTTCGGCCTGTCCTTCGTCGGCGCGGCAAACGACCTCCACGCCGATCATCCACGGCAACCCGGAACGAACTTGCGGGCGGGTGTACTAGCCGCGCCCTTGCCGACCCCGCGACGACGGTCCAAGACCCCGCGCGATGTCTCGGAGCGCGATCGATCGACGCTACGCCCGCCTCGCGTGGGGCTTCGTCGTCTACACGATCGGCGTGATCCTCTGGGGCGCGTTCGTCCGGGCGAGCCTCTCGGGCGACGGATGCGGCGATCATTGGCCGCTCTGCGACGGCGAGGTGATCCCGGTCGCGCCCGACGCGAAGAAGCTCGTCGAGCTCACCCACCGCATCACGTCGGGGCTCGCGTGGATCGGCGCGCTCGCGTTCTGGATCGTCGCGCGGCGCCGCGCGAAGCGGTTGGAAGCGCCGCGTCGCGGATCGACGGATTCGACGGCGACCTCGTCGGGGGCGCCCGACGAAGACCACGAGCGCGCGCGGCTCGTCGGTCGCGGCGCCTTCTGGGGCTTCTTCTTCATGACCACCGAGGCCCTCGTGGGCGCCGGCCTCGTGCTCTTCCGAATGGTCGCCGAGAACCCGGACACCGCGCGCGGCTACTGGATGGGCGCCCACCTCGTGAACACCTACCTGCTCGTCGCCGCGCTCTCGCTGCACGCGTGGTGGGCGAGCGGAGGTCGCGCGTTCCGGCTCCGTGGCCCGCAAGGCATGGCCGCGCTCGCGCTCGCGCTCGGCATGCTCGCGGTCGGCA
>JALOQC010000349.1 GCA_025453555.1 Myxococcota bacterium
GACGCGTAGTACCCACAGCGATCCTGCAGGAGGACGTGGTGGATCTGGAAACGGTCGAGCACCCAGGACGGCTTGGAGGTGGACATTGGCGGTGCAAAAAAAGTGAGCGCAATTCGTCCCGTCGCCGGTGCAGAAACACTCGGTGCAGAAACACGGGCGGACCCCGTACTTGCAGCAGCCCACGTTCAGGGAGGGTCGCCTTCGCGCCCGAAGCATGGGCCGGCCAGATTCGGAGGCAACTGGAGCCGCCATGCTCGCCGAGGCGCGTTGCGACGCTTCGCCGGGTGAGCCGATTCAGCGGACCGCGCGGATCGCTTCGGCGCGGCGGTTGGCGTGGATCCACGCCGCGAGATCGAAGCCGAGCAGGAACGCGCCTTGGCCGACCATCGCGAGGCCGGCGCCCTCTTCCCAGCCTCCGCGGTCGGAGCTCCCTCGGGCGCGGCCGAGCGCGAAGAGGAGCAGACCCGCCGCGACGTAGAAGACGTCGAGGCCCGCGTTGATCGCGAAGCCTTGACCGGAGCGGAGCGCGGCCACGAGCTCGGCCTCGCGGACGTCCTCGAAGCGCACGTGCACGCCGCTGCGATCGTCGAGGATCATGCGGCGGCGCGTGCCCGAGAGATCGAGCAGACCGAGCGCGAGGAGGGCGTCGATCGCGCCGAAGCTCGCGGTGGTGACGCCAGCCGCGAGCCACGCTTCGTCGTCGTGTCGGATCGCGGCCACGAGCGCGCCGCCGACGGTGCTCGCGAGGCCCCACGTGAAGAGCCAGAGGCCTTCGCGACGGCGCTCTGCGCGCTGGACGAGGCGCACCTCGCGCAGGCGCAGCTCGGGCGTG
Source organism: Myxococcota bacterium (assembly GCA_025453555.1). GTDB lineage: Bacteria > Myxococcota_A > Polyangia > Polyangiales > Houyiibacteriaceae > JACKEH01. Next base: position 833 of record JALOQC010000349.1, read on the forward strand.
GTGGGCCGCATGGTGAGCTCGACGCGCGGCTGTGCGGCCGTGGTGGAGGGCCGCGTCGTGAGCTCGACGCGTGGCTGCGCGGCCGCGGTGGGTCGCGTGAGCGCGGAGCTCTCGAGCACGAGTGTGAGCACGAGCGTGAGGAGCGCGCGAGGCACGGAGGGAGCGTAGAGCCGCGGCGTGGCCGAAGGGAGGGCGATCGCGCGCTCGATCGAAGGACGGCGTGCTCGAAGGAGCGGGAGGTCGCGGGATCGAACGCCGCGATCCCGTCCGTTCGATCAGAACGTGCGCAACTCGTCACCTCGGAGCGCCCGCGCGCGTCGTGCGCGCGTGTGGGCAGCCCAGGCGGCGGGAAGGGTCAAGCCTCCGAAGAGCAAGAAGCCGGTGAGGAACGCGGCGTGACCGCGTACCAGCCAGAGGACCGCGAGGAGGACGGTGGCGAAGCCGACCGAGAGCGCCACCCCGAGCATCGCGCGTGCTCCTTCTTGCACGTGACGCGCGAGGCTGTGGGTGAGCGAGAGGTGCAGGGATCGGAAGGCTTCGACGGAGAGCGTCTCCCGCAGGTGCATCGCGGTGTCGGCGCCGACGCGCGCGACCAGAGGATCGGCGGCGGAGGGCTCGGGGGCCCACGCACGCTCGAGGAGCAACCGCTGCACCTTCGTCTGCAGCTCCGGCGTCCACGACTCCTCCAGCTCGCGCACCACGTCGCCGCCGAACGCGCGGTGCATCACGAAATCGTCGGGAGTCAGCACGTGTCGAGGATGCCACGGGCGTCGCGATCAACCGAGCCAGAAGCGGCCCGTGATGCCGAGGATGAGCTCCCAGACTCGGTTGGTGTCGCCGAAGTATCCCGTGAAGGCGGCGGTGAAGTCCGCCGTATGACGGCGGCCGACCGTGTAGCCGACGAAGCCACCGAAGGGCGCGCTCGCGTCGCGGAAGTCGTAGACGAAGACGCCCGCGCGCGCGCCGACGAAGAAGCGCGGCGTGAGGTTGAAGGCGAGCGCGACCGGGAGATCGAAGTTCGGTCGCACGTCGCGATCCCCGTCCGGCGTGTCGTCGTGGATCACGAGCTCGAGCTCGACACCGACGTCGAGCCGCACGCGCGGGTGGAGTCGGAAGACCATGGGCACGCCGAAGCCCATGCCGAAGTCGTTGCGGGTCGGGAACTGCAAGACGAGCTGCGCCGCGATGTCGACGTGGCGGCTGCCGAAGATCAGGAAGCGGCCGTAGCTCTCGAGATCGCCGTAGCGCGTGCGCGGCACGTAGAGGACGGGCGCGAACTGGATGCCGAGCTCGAAGCGGCGCACGGGCGTGATCGCGATGCCGACGCCCCACGAGAGGTAGGTGTCGTCGACGTCGGGCGGCACGTCGAGGCGCAGGAGCCGCAGGCCGTAGCCTTCGCCGAGCTCGCCGGAGTCGAGGAGTGTGCGGTCGGGCGGACCGGAGTCGATGCGGAAGGTGACGTCGCGCTCGAGCGCGCCGCGCTGCGTGTAGGTGGGGGACGTCTGCGCGAGCTGCGCGGCGACGTTCGAGGGGGACGCGAGGACGAGCCCGGCGAGCACGAGGGCGAACGGGATCGAACCGACACGGATCCGGTGGCGCATGCAGCTCCTCCTTCGATGGCGGCGAGACGTCGCGAGGCGATGGGCGGTCACGACGGGTGGGCGCGGTCACGACGGACGCGTGACGCGCGGGAGACGAGGGCGAGCGTGATCGAAGATGTGTGCTCGAATGCTCGAACGGATGTGCTCGAACGGATGTGTGCTCGAACGTGCTCGAAGGAAATCGAGCCCGAGCGCGATCTCAGTTCTCGACGAGCCCGTACCGAAGCGCGTAGCGCACGAGGTCGGCGCGGGTGCGAAGACCGAGCTTCTCGGCCACGCGCGCGCGGTAGGTCTCGACCGACTTGGTGCCGACGCCGATCCGCTCCGCGATCTCGCGCTGGGTGTGTCCGAGCGCGAGCAGCTCGAGCACCTCACGCTCACGCGGCGAGAGAACGTCCGGCGCTGGGGTGCTCTCGGGCGTCTGATGCGGCGGCGGGATCTCGGTGTTCGGGCGCGGGTCCTCGCGGGTGGGGCGCGCGAGCACTTCTTCGCGCGGCTCTTCGCGCAAGAGCTCGAGCTCGTGGCGTCCGAGGCGGATGCGGTCGCCCGGTTGGAGGTAATGCGCGGAGCGGATGCGTACGCCGTTGACGATCACGCCGTTGCGCGATCCCGCGTCACGGATCGCGACCTTGTCCGTCTCCACGCGGAGCACCGCGTGGTGTCGCGAGAGCCACTCGTCCTCGATGCGAAGCGTGCAGTCCGAGGCACGTCCGATCGTGAACTTGCCGAGGGGCAGCACGACCTCCCGCGGGCCGTAGCGCAGCCTGAACACCGCCATGACTCGGGAGCGTAACCGAAGGTCGGGCAATACCCGACGAAAAACGACGGTTGCTCCCGAGGAGACGGAGGTTGGGCGTACGATTCGCGGGCTCGTCGCGTGAGTGTATTCGTGGCTCTTGGCGAGACCGCAGCGGAACGCCGTGCTCGCTCGGACGAAAGCTCGAGAGCCGCGTGTCCTCGTGAACGGACGACGGTGCGTGCTCGCGACGGCGCGATCGCCGGATTCATCGGCTCCGCGCTCGCGCGCGGCCCGATAGTTTCGCGGAATCGTGCAGCTTCGCGGACTGACGTCCGCTTCGCCTCGCACGATTCCGCTTCAATCGATAGTTTCGCGGAATCGTGCAGCTTCGCGGACTGACGTCCGCTTCGCCTCGCACGATTCCGCTTCGATTCATCGGCTCCGCGCTCGCGCGCGGCCCGATAGTTTCGCGGAATCGTGCAGCTTCGCGGACTGACGTCCGCTTCGCCTCGCACGATTCCGCTTCAACTCAACCGAGCTGCGCGCGGACCTTGGCGAGCAACGCGCGCACGCGGGGCTCGGGATCGAGCGCCTCGGCGTCGTCGAGGGTCTTCTTCGCGGCGTCGCGCTCCCCGAGCTTCACGTGGATCGCCGCGAGGGTGCCGAGCGCGAGGACACGATCGTTCTTGGTGCGCAGGCCTTCGCGGATCGCCTCACGGAGCTCGTCGCGCGCGACGTCGAGCTTGCCGCGCGCCTCCGCGAGCGCGGCCTGGACCCAGTGACGGTACGCGCGCGTCTCGCGGGTCTGGAAGCGCGGGGGCGAACGATCGAGCAGCCGCTGGGCGCGCGCGAGGTCGCCACGGCGGAGCGCGAAGAAGGCGGCGCGCACCGAGCCGTAGAGGAAGTGTCCGGCCGCGAGCAAGAGCCCGCCGGTGAGGAAGACCGCGCCGACCGGGCGTCCCTGCGTCAGCTCGCGCACGCCGAAGGCGAGGCTGATCGCGACGAGGAGCCAGCGGAGGAGCGGCGTGAGCACGGCGCGGTTCTATCGCCGCCGATCGGCGGGGCAAGCGGACCGCGCGGGCCGATCGCGGCGCCGAATCCGAGCGCGAGGGTCCGAACGCCTACGTTCAATCCGGCAAACCGGGGACGTTCAGACGCGCGGAGTACACGCCGCGCGCGTCGCCGAGCGCGGTGACGTAGAGCGTGCGTCGGTCGGGGCCGCCGAAGGCCGCGTTGGTCGCGCCGGGGGCGGAGAGCGCGCCGATGCGGTTGAGCTCGCGATCGAGGATCACGACTCGATTGCCGCCCGTGACGTAGAGGTTGCCCGCGCAGTCGCGGCCGAGCCCGTCGAGCCCACCCGACACCGCGCCGACGTTCTGCGCTTCGCCCGCGATCGCGCCGTCCTCCGCGAGCGCGAAGCGGCGCATGCCGTTGGTCCCGGTGACGAAGAGCGTGCGTTCGTCGAGGGAGAGCGCGACGCCGTTCGGTTTGTCGGGCGCGCCGGGGATCGCGGTGACGTTGCCCTCGAGGTCCACGCGGTATGCGCGCTCTTGGGCCTGCGGGCGCGGGGAGGGGGCCTGCCAATCGGGATCGCTCAGGTAGATCTGTCCGTCGCTCCGGAAGACGAGATCGTTGGGCGTGTTGAAGCGCATCCCGCCGAAGCCGGTGACCACGGGCGTCGGCGCGCTGCTCGGCGAGGCGGGATCGAAGCGCACGACCGCGCCCTGCACGTGGCTCGCGCCGAAGAGGCGGCCGTCGGCGCCGATCGCGAGGCCGTTGGTGCCGGCCATCGAGAACGCGATCGTGACCTCGCCGGTCGTTGCGACGCGGTACACGCGGGAGGCCGGGGTGCGGCCGCCCGCGAAGTGCGAGACGTGGAGCGCGCCGTCGAAGAAGACGGCGCCTTCGACGATCGAGTCGCCGGGCGCGAAGCCATCCTCGATCGGGACACCGGACACGCGCGTGAGCGACACGCCGTCGAGCTCGAGCTCGAGCACGTCGGAGCCGGCCGGGCACACGCTCGCGGGCGGGGTGCCACCGTCGACGTCGTTGCCGGCGTCGTCGTCACCCGCGTCGGATCCCCCGTCTTCGACGGGCGATTCGGCGTCGCGTCCGCCGGCGTCGCGTGCGCCCGCGTCGTCGCGCCCGGCGTCGGTCATGCCGTCGTCATCACCGCACGCGCAGAGGAAGAGGAGGCACACGAGCGCTCGTCGCATCGAGCGAAGGTAGCAGGTCGCGCGTGCTCCACGATCCGTCGATGCCCCAGGTGCACGGATCGAATCCATGCACCTGGGCTCTCACCTCACGCGCCGCCGCGGATCATGCGGAGCTGCGGCGCGGGCGCGTAAGCCGCGACGTGGCCGCTCTCTTCGGCCACGTAGACCCAGCCGCGCTCGTCGACGCGCACGCGGTCGGGCACGAGGTCGCTCGGGAGCTCGCCGAGCTTCGCGCCGTCGCTCGGACGCACCACGTGCACGCCGCCCGCCGGCACGAAGAGCGCGCCGCCGCGCAACACGGGCTCGAGGCACCGCGGGACCTCGTCCGCGAGCGGATCGGCGAGCAGCACCGACCACACCACGTCGCCGCGTCCGAGCTCGATCGCGCCGAGGGCACCGCCGGGCGCGTTCACGACGAGCAGATCGTCCACCACGAGCGCCGCGCCCGTGGCGACGCCCGGATCACGGCCGAGCCAGCGCGCGCTCCCGTCGACCGCGTCGAGCGCGACGAGCTGATCGCGGCTGAGCGGCACGAGCGCGAGGCCGTGCGCGGCGATCGGATCGCCGGTCGGCGCGCCGCTGAGGCGCTCGCGGAAGCGTCGCTCGCCGGTGAAGAGATCGATGCCGTACGCGGTGGGCGCGCCGCCCTCGGTGATCGCGATCACCGTGTCGCCGATCACCACGGGCTTCTTGGTGAAGCGACCGCGCGCCGCGAAGCGCCAGAGATCTTCGCCGCTCGCGAGATCGAGCGCGTGCACCGCACCTTCGCCCGCGACGAGCAAGAGGCGTCCCGCGCGGGTGAGGCTCGGCGGGGTGCGTCCGCAGGCGAAGCGCCAGCGCGGCTCGCCGGTGCGCAGGTCGAGCGCGACGAGGTGCGAGGGGCCGTCGGCGAGGATCGCGAGCGGTGGAAGGCCGTCGTCGCCTGCGCTCACGCCGATGCGCGGTCCGGGCGCCGGATCGGCGAGGCGCGCGATCGCGAGCGGCTCGCCGTCGTGCACGTTGCAGATCTCGAGCTCGCCTTCGGGTAGCACGCGCAGCAGCGCGGTGCCGGCCATCCAACACGTGCGCGCGCCTTCGCGTGCCCAGAGCACCTGACCGGTGCCACGATCGACCGCGACGGTGTGTTGGGGCGACGCGAGCACGAGCCGGTCGCCGCAGAACCACGTGGACGACGCGTCGAGCTCGCCCATGTCGACGCGCCAACGTTCTTCGAAGCGGAGGCTCCCGCTCGGCGCGGGCTGCGCGGGGCGCGGGGTGCTCTCGAGCTCCGCCGAGGTCGCGACGCGCACGCGCTCGGGCTCCGCGTTCACGAAGCCGTCGTCGCGCGCGTGATCGCGCACCACGCGGCGCAAAGTACGCACCTCGTCGCGGAGCGACTGCACGCGCAGGTTCTTCGCTTGGCTGCGATCGACGGTGACGAGCGCGCGCAGGCCTTCGTTCGCGAGCCGCAGGATCGGCAGCGCCACCGCGGGCACGTCGAGCTCGGTCGCGCGCACCTCGTTGCGGCCGCTCTGCAAGCTGAGCGCGACTTCTTCCTTGAGCGTGAGGCGCAGACCGATCGCGAAGGGACCGCTGCGCAGGCGGACGTTCGCGGCGCGGCCGGCTTCCCAGGCGTCCACGAGCGCGCGCACGCCGCAGACCATGCGCTGCACCGCGAGCATGAAGGGCCCGCGGCCGAGCGGGAGCCGACGGCCTCGCACGAAGGCCCAGAGGGTTCCGTCGAAGAGCAGCGCGTGGACGTCGGCGCGTGCGGCGCCGGCCTTCGCGGCGTTCGCGTTCGGGTGCAGCGTCGCTTCGAAGCCGAAGGCGAGCGGCACGTCGTCGTCGGGGGATTCTTGCGCGCCCGCGCGTTTGATCACCGGCTCGACGAGCCCCTCCGGATCGGGCGCGATCGGCGTTCGCAGCGCGCGCTCCGCGAGGTGCTCTGCGATCTGACGCGAGACCGCCTCGTTCGTGTAGCGCGCGCCTTCGAGCGTCGCGCGCGCGCAGCCGCCGAGGAAGTGCGCGAGCTCGATCTCGTGATCGAGCTGATGCACTTCGGGCGCGCCGAGCGTGTCGTAGGCGCTGACGAGCACCTTCGGACCCCGCCGCACCAGCGCCCATTCGGTCGGCGCGCTGGCGAGCGGGAGCAACGCTTTTCGGCGTTGTCCTCGCGCCAGCGCGGTGGCCGCGGCGGTGAGGTCGGCGAGCGAGGGGAGCTCGAGGTGCTCGCGTCCGGGGGCCACGAGGAGAGCTCGCAATGCGCGCTCTTCCTCGCGGAGGGACACGGCGACTTCACGATCGGAAAGAAGGTCCATTCTCGCGGATGCCGACGGTGAGCACCGAAGGCGAGAGGCATCCTAGGAAGCGGATCGTCGTGGGATCAAAAAAGCACGCGTCCGCGTCGAAAGTTGACGCGAGGTGATCGCTTCGGATCACGTCTTGGCGCTCGCGTCGAGCGCTCGTCCGAGCCGATCCACCGCCTCGAACCACCGCACGATCGACGCGTCGTCGCGCAGCGATCGGCCGATCAGCACGACCACGCCTTCGGCGTCCGCGATCACGTCACAGCGGCCGAGCGCCCGCAGCGCGCGCACGGCGTCGCGCGCGTCGGCGTCGAATCGTTCGGCCATCGGCGGGTGTCCGACCGCTTCGAGCTCGTCGAGCGGGAGCCGCTCCACACCACGCGAGCTCGAGGCGAGCGCCCGACCGACGAACATCGGGAGCAGCGCGTCGACGAGCTCGGGCGGTGCGTCCGCGTGGACCTGCGGCGAGACCACGACGAGCCCCGGCAGTGGGGGTCGCACCGCGCGACGAAAGCGGGTCTGCTCCGACGCGGTGCCTCCGCTCGAGCCTCGGAGCGCGATGTGCACCTCGAGCTCGCACGCACCACGCGTGAGACGAACGTAACGATCGTTGCCCTCGCGCCGATCGCTCCGCTCTGCGCCGAGCTGGGTCGCCGCGCTCTCCCACGCGGCCTCTTGGTTGGCGTTCGCGCGGAAGGCGTGACGCAGGATGAAGACGAAGGCGATCACGAAGACCACCATCGCCGCCAAGGTCCACACGAGCCCGAGATCCATGCGCTTCGTCTACCACGGGCTCGCGCGCGGTTCGCGCTCGCTCGGTGCTCGTTCGCGCCTCGGTGCTCGTGCGACTCGCAGCTCGGTGCTTCATGGCTTGGAGCTGGATTGCGGCTCGGTGCCGAGCCCCGTCGCGTCATCGCACCCACACGAGCGGGCGTGCGTGAGGATCGAGGATCGTGCGTGCTCGCCGTCGAGCGACGATGCCCCCAAGACCGCGGCGTTGGTTGGTCCTGCCGCGGGCAGGAAAAGGGGCATCGCATGACGAAGCGCGCGTTGCGCGAGCTGGCGTCCGGTCTGCACGTGGCCGAGGCGAAGCAGGGGTTCTACGGGCTCGAGCTCGGGGCGCGCATGAGCGTGCTCGAGACGTCGGAGGGGTTGCTGGTGTGCTCTCCGATCGCGACGGAGCCGGAGGCCGTGACGCGGCTCGGCACGCCGCGCTGGGTGCTCGCACCGAACCTCTTCCACCACCTCTACGCGGGTCCGTGGATCGACGCGGGGCTCGAAGGTTGGTGCGCGGCGGGGTTGCCGAAGAAGCGTCCCGATCTGAAGGCGCGGGTGGTCGAGCCGGGGATGCAGCCGTTCGGATCGGAGATCGAGGTGCTGCCGCTCACCTGCTTCTCGTTCAGCAACGAGGTGGTGGTGTTGCACCGCCCGAGCCGCACGCTCGTGGTGACCGATCTCTGCTTCAATCTGCCTTCGAGCGCGCCCCTCTACACGCGGCTCGCGATGCGCGCGATGGGTGGCTATCCGGGCGTGCGCTCGACGCTGCTGGAGCGCTTCGGGATGCAGCGCGCGATCGCGCGTCGCGAGCTCGGAACGATCGCGTCGTGGGACTTCGATCGGCTGGTGCTCGCGCACGGCGAGGTGGTGGAGCGCGGCGGCAAAGACGCGTTCGTGCGCGCGTTCGACTGGTTGCTGCGCGACACGGTGCCGCAGCTGCCCGCGGGATGACGTCGTCCACGCGACCGCGCGCGGCGTGGGGATGAACGTTCGTGCGCGCGCCGCACGCCTCTCAAGGCACGAGCATCTCGGCTTCGCCTTCCATGCGCAGCAGCGCGTCGTGGAGGTCGTCGCGCTCGTGCAGCAGGTGCGCGACGCTGAGCTTGCGGCGATGGCGCGTGAGTCGGACGCGGAGCGCGCGCGCGGTCTCGCGGACCAGGCGCAGATAGCGCAGCGCGATCGCGCCGCCGACGAACGCGAGCAGGACCACCGTGGTGCCCGCGAGGATCGGCGCGTGAGGGATGCCGGGGTACCGCTCCAGGAGCGAGAGGTGTCCGAGCGCGGTCGCGACGCCGAGCCCGATCCACGTCAGCGGGAACACGAGCCCGCCGACGAGGAGCTTGATCGAGGCCTCGTCCTTCTTGCGTTTGGCCGCGACGGTGGCGGCGAGCCAGAGCAACGCGGCGGGCGGGCCGTTCACGAGCGCGCCGAAGAAGATGAGCGGCGGGAGCAGCAAGTACACGAAGACCGCCTGCACGAGCAGCAGCAGACCGAGCCAGACGTCGAAGATCGCGGGGCCACGATCGAGCTCGTGGTCGGAGAGCCCGAGCGCGCGCAGATCCGCGTCGTACTCGCGCAGGCGGTCGACGAGCCGCGCCGTCTCTTCGGGACGGGTGCGACGGCGCAGCTCGTAGCCGCGCCAGACGCGGGCGAAGCCTTCCGTCCGCTCGCGCATCGACGGGGGCGAGGTCGTCTCTCCGTCGCGACGTGCCCGCTCGGCGCGGACGAGGGTGCGCGCGCGGTGCACGAGGTGGTGGATCTCCCAGCTCTCGGTCGCGTGCACGACGTCGCGGAGCGTGGTCTCGATCGCGTCGGTGAGCCCACGCGCCAGCGCCTCGCGGTCGGCGTGCGGAAGCGACTCGTCGGGGGTGACGTCCAGCTCGCGCGGCAAGAGGAGCGGCGGGTGGAAGCTGACGAGCGCGCTCGAGCGGAAGGCGTGTTTGTCGTCGTAGTGCAGACCGACGGGGACGATCTGCGGCGTGGCGCTCGACCCCTCCGCGTGCCCGAGCTCGCGAGCGCGGTAGTAGAAGCGCGCGAGGCCGGTCTTGAGGCGCAGCACGTCGGGGCGATCGTGGCTGTCCCCTTCCGGAAAGAGGCACGTGACGCCGCCGCTCACGACCGCCGCCGCGAGCGCGTCGAGCGATCGCGCGTTGGCGGCGCGACGTTTCTCGGGGTCGCCGCTCGCGTCGTCCGTCGCGCGGTAGATGGGCACCGCGCCGACCGCGCGGAGGATCGCGCCGAAGATCGGCACCCGAAAGAGCCCGTCGCGCGCGCCGAAGATCACGGGGCGCGGCGCGGTGTCGAAGATGAGCGCGGGATCGACGATGCCGTTGGGGTGCCAGCTCACGAGGATCACGCCG
>JALOQC010000350.1 GCA_025453555.1 Myxococcota bacterium
GCACTCCCGCATCGTGCTGAAGGACAACCGCTTCATCGTGGTCGACCTGAAGTCCACGAACGGCACGTACGTGAACGGCCGGAAGATCACCTCGCCGCTCGTCGTGAAGCCAGGCGACAAGGTGTACATCGGCGACTTCATCATCACGGTCGAGGGGCTCGAGGGCTCCGCTTCCGTCGCGCCGCCTCCGATGGGCGCGGGTGGTCCGCCGCCGATGCCGGCGCCCCAACCCATGGGCGCACCTCCCATGGGGCCGCCCATGGGCTCGCCCAGCGGTCCGCCTCCGATGCCCGCGCCCCAACCCATGGGCCCGCCGATGGGTGCGGGTGGCCCGCCCCCGATGCCCGCGCCTCAGCCGAGCGGTCCGCCGCCGATGCCCGCGCCCCAGCCCATGGGACCGCCGATGGGGGGACCGCCCCCGATGCCCGCGCCCCAGCCCATGGGAGCTCCCCCTCCGATGCCGGCGCCTCAACCGATGCCGGCTCCGCAGCCGATCGTGCCGCAGCCCGCGCCGCAGCCGATCGCCCCGATGCCGGCTCCGCAGCCGATCGCACCCGCCCCTCAGCCGGCTCCGCAGCCGGCTCCGCAGCCGGCTCCGCAGCCGGCAGCCGCCCAACCCGCGGCCGAGCCGGTGCGTCGCGGTCCTCCGCCGCTGCGCTCCAGCCCGCCCCCTGCGCCGACTCCGGCCCCGATGGCGCGTCCGCAGGTTTCGGCGGGTCGCACCTCCGCGCCGCCGCCTCCCGCGGACGACGATTTCGCGCACTCGGAGCCGCCGACCAGCGCTCCGCGCCGCAGCGCCCCCGCCGCGATCATGGCGACCTCGATGGAGACCCCGGAGGGGCTTCCGTCCGTGGTGGCCGCGCTCGCGAAGCACTTCCCCGCGATCCACGACGTGAGCGCGCACGGGCTCGAAGACGGCCGCCGCCACGACGACGCGCGCAAGGCGCTCTCCGCGGCCCTGCGTGACGCGGGCGCAGACGGCGACGACGCCCTCGGTGACGCGGCCCTCGCGGAAGCGGTCGGCCTCGGCGCGTTCGGAGCGCTCCTCGCGGACGACGGAATCTCCGAGATCGTGGTCGAAGGCGCGGATCGCGTGCTCGTCGACCGCGGCGCCGGCCTCGTGCCGAGCGAGGCGTCGTTCTCCTCCGCCGCGATGCTCGCGGTGTGCGCACGTCGCCTGATCGCCCGCACTGGCGGTCGCGCGGACGGCCCGGTGCTCCAGGCGTGGTTGCCCGAGGGCGGCTACGCGACGGTGATCCTCCCGCCCGTCGCGATCGGCGGACCGGTGGTGGAGATCCGCAAGGGCGTCGGTCCCTCGCTCGACGCGCTCGTCTCGCGCGGCGCGATCTCCGAGGCCGCCAGCGGGCTGCTCCGCAACGCGGTCGAAGCGCGCCGCAACGTGGTCGTGCTCGGCAGCGCGGACGCGGGTGTCTCCGAGGTGCTCGCGGCGATCGCGGCCTGCATCGATCCGAGCGAGCGCCTCGTCGCGGTCGGCGCGGGCGCGGCGCTCGATCTCTCGAACGTGATCGCGCTCGCGGCCGGCGGCGCGACGGGGCTCTCGATCGGCGCGGTCGCCCAACAGGCGGCGCGTCTGCGCGCGGACCACCTGCTGGTCGACGGCGTGTGCGACGCGAACGTCCTCGACGTGCTCGCAGCGATCGGCGCCCACGGCGGCGGCGGCTTCGTCGGCGTCCACGCGGCGAGCGCGCGCGAGCCCGGCGCGGTCCTCACGCTGCTCGCCCGCCTCGCGGGTCGCGCCACCGAAGAGACGGCGGCCACGCTCGTCTCGGACGTCGCGCACCTCGTGGTCCAGGTCGAGCGCGGCGAGTCCGGCCCGCGCGTGAGCGCGATCGTCGAGCTCGGCACGGCGGAAGGCACGCGCATCCCCACGCGCCCGCTCTTCACGTCCCAAGGCGACGTGCTCGTCTCGACCGGCACCGCACCGTCGTTCTGAGCGCGTTCGTTCTGGTCTTCTCTCCTCGAGGCGCGGTCGCTCATCGGCGACTGCGCCTCGAATCGTTTCGGGCACCCCGTTCGAGCCGCGTGCGATGGGTGACGAAGCCCTCCATCGATCGCGAGCTGATTCGGGTTGGATCACCCAAAGATCGGGGTGTCTTTCGTCAGGTTCGAGGATTGAGAACGCGAACGCCGCCACTCCGAGGAGCAGCGGCGTTCGCGCAGGTCTGGGCGGGTTTCAGATCCCGCGGTTGTCCACGCCGCCGCGGTAGCGCGACTCCGCTTCGCCGCGGGTGCGTCCCTCGCGGCTTCCCTCGCGCGCCTCGAACCGTTCGCGGCGTTCCGCGCGGAGCTCGGTGAAGCGGGTCTGCTGCTCGGGGGTGAGGATCTGCGCGAGCTCCGCGTCGATCTGCGCGCGACGGGCCTCGCGGGCGGCGCGGCGTTCTTCGGGCGGAAGGTCGCGATTCGCGCCGCGCGCTCCGCGGTGACTCTCGAACACCGCCTGGACCTGCGTGGCTTGCTCCGCCGTGAGCCCCAGCTCGGTGCTCAGGTGCTCCGCGAAGCGCGCGCCGCGCTGGCCGCGACCCCGCTCACCGCGCACGCCTCGCTCGCGGCCGCGCTCTCCCCGCTCGCCCTCGACACGCTCGCCGCGGACACCGCGATCACCATGGGCCCCACGCTCACCGCGGACACCGCGCTCGCCGCGCTCGCGTCCACGCTCGGATCCGCGGACGCCTTCGACCGAACGATCCTCGGCCTGCGCGCGCGGCGGGAGCGACTCGGGTGCGCCTTCTCGGAAGCGACGCGGGCCACGCTCGTCGCGCGGACCCTCGGCGCGGGGCGCCTGACCGACCGAAGGCGGCGCCTCGGGCGCCGTGGAGAGCCCGTACGCGACCGGCGCCGCGAGCGCGGCCGCGAGGGCGACCAGGAGGAACGTCTTCTTCGTCATCGTCGTCTTCCTTCTCCACGAACCGTGCGTGGTGCTCGAGAGACGGGCGGGGTCTGAAGCGGTTCTGAAGCTGCGGGTCGCATCGAAGTCTTTTCTTCAGCGTCGTTCCTCGGCTCGACGGGTCTCGTGTCCTTCCCGGAGTCGACGCGTGGCCACGTCGATCGCCGCATCTGGGGTCGGAGGAGCGCCCATCGCGACGCTTTCGGTCACGCGCGCCGCGATCCACGGGCGTCCTGCGAGCGCTTGCCGAAGCGTACCGACCGCCACGGCCGCGGCGACCAGCGTGAACGCCCCGACCAGCGCGAAGCGCACGAGCGAGCTCGCGAAGACGCGATCGACGCACCATGCCGCCAACGGCAGCGCCTGAAACACGTGCAGCGCCACGAAGTGCGGGACCCGCAGATCGCCGTGCAGGCGGCTCCAGCCGAGCAGCGGGAGCCCGGCTCCTCCGTCGACGCCCCCGACCGAGTGCTGCAGGCGGCCGCCCATGCCGAAGCCACTCACCGCGACCAAGAGCAGGATCCAAAGGGCCGCGCGCCACGCGAAGCGGAGGGTCGGCGAGAAGTCGGCGGCTGACCCCGCCGACACGGGCGAGAAGTCGGCGGCTGACCCCGCCGACACGGGCGAGAAGTCGGCGGCTGACCGCGCCGACCCGGCGAAGAACGTGCCCTCGCCGAGCGGGCGAACCGTCGCCACGAGCGCGAGCACCACGAGCGTCGCCGTGGTCAGTACGATCGCCGCCACCATGACGTTCCACAGGCCGGCATCGAGCGCGGTGGCGGAGTTGAAGTGCGAGCCACGCCCCCGCAGCGCCTGCACGACGATGCAGGCGCTCTCCACCACCATCGTGCCCACGAGCAGGATCGCCGCCACGAGCCGCAGCCGCGGACCGAGGTCGAGATGCGGCAGGAGAATCGCCCAGGTTCCGAGGAAGATCGCGATCGAGATCCCGAACTTGAGCGGTTTGATCGCGTGGTGGAGCTCTCCGGGTGCGGCAGGAAAGACCACGAGCGCGAGGCCCGCGAAGAGCGCCACGAGCGCGTGCGTCACCGCGCCGGCGAGCAGCCAGCGGACTCCCGGATCGATCGGCATGTGCGATCCCTGAGGTCGCGGTTGACAGTGTCAAGCCAGGAAAGTGACAATGTCAAGCGCGATCGGTCTCGACGGCGCCGCCTTGATTCGGGCCCGCGCAGGCGCATCCTCGCGCGCTCGTGACCGACTCCACTCGCCGCACCGAAGGCCTCGAAGAACGTCCCCTCGCCGTGCTCGTCGGCGTGCAGCTCCCCGGCGTGAGCGACGCCGAGCACGAGTCCTCGCTCGACGAGCTCGCGCGCCTCGCGACCACCCTCGGGCTGCGTCCGATCGCGCGGGTGTCGCAGAAGCGCTCGCGGCTCGCGCCGTCCGCCGTGCTCGGCGAGGGCAAGCTGCACGAGCTCGCGCGCTACACGGGCGGGCCCGGCTTCGTGCCGACCTTCTCGAAGAAGAAGAGCAGCGACGAAGCGGACGACGAGAGCGAAGAAGACTCCGCCGACAGTGCCGACACGGCCGACGCGTTCGACGACGACGCGGGCGAAGCGCCGGTGGTCGCGGAGCGCGCGACGGTCGTCGTGGTCGATCACGAGCTGACGCCTTCGCAGGCCCGCAACCTCGAGAAGGCCGCGGGCGTCGAGGTCGCCGATCGCACCTCGGTGATCTTGCGGATCTTCCAGCGCCACGCGCGCACCCGCGAGGCGCGCCTGCAGGTCGAGATCGCGCGCCTCGGCTACGACGCGCCGCGCCTGCGCGAAGGGAGCGGCGGCGGCGATCGTCAGCGCGGCGGCATCGGCGGCAAGGGCGCGGGCGAGTCGTCGATCGAGCTCGATCGGCGACGCATCCGCGATCGGATCGCGGAGCTGCGCCGCGAGCTGGAGAGCATCTCGAAGGAAGACGCGGTCCGGCGCGCGCGGCGCGTGGAGCGCGGCGACACCGTGGCGCTCGTCGGTTACACGAACGCCGGCAAGTCGTCGTGGTTCCGTCGGCTCACCGCGGGCGAGGTCTACGTGGCGGACGAGCTCTTCGCGACGCTCGACACCACGGTGCGGCGCCTGCAGCCCGAGACGCGCCCGCCGATCCTCGTGTCCGACACCGTCGGCTTCATCAAGAAGCTCCCGCACGATCTCGTGGCGTCGTTCCGCAGCACCCTCGACGAGGCGCGCGAGGCGAGCCTGCTCGTGCACGTAGTCGACGCGTCGGATCCGGCGTGGCGCGAGCAGCTCCAGGTCACGCGCGACGTGCTCGCAGAGCTCGGCGTGCACGTGCGGGTGTGGTCGAACGCGAACGATCCGATCACGACGCAACGAGATGCGGGCGAGCGGCCCTGCCTCGTGCTGCTCAACAAGATGGACAAGCTCGACGACGAAGCGCGCGCCGCCGTGCAGCTCGAGCTGCCGGACGCGATGCTCGCGAGCGCGCGCGACGACGCGAGCCTCGCGGACGTGCACGCGCGGATCGTCTCGTTCTTCGAGGCCTCGATGGAGGACGCGGAGCTCTTCGTGCCGTGGGCCAAGCAGCGCGTGGTGAGCGCGGTGCACGAGAGCGCGCGCGTGCTCTCGGAGGAGCACGGCGAGACGGGCACCACGTTGAAGGTGCGCGCCCCCGCGATGGTGCTCGGACGCATCCGCGCCCAGCTCGCTTGAAGCGCGCCATCCGGCGACTCGAATCACTCGCTCGCGGCGCACGATCGGGCGAGTCGAATCACTGTCGAAGTCGCCGGCTCGCGCGATTCGAACCACGGCGACACAGTCCCTCGCGACTCACTCAAGGGAAACACACCACCGCGGCTTCGCTCGGGTTCCACTCCACCGGTCCGAAGCCCGCACGTCGACCGCGCGCCCGGCACACCGAGTCGGCCGCGCTCGCGCACCCGAGCGTGTTCGGGTTCGCGTTCGGATCGCAGCCGCGCGTGGTGAGCTCGCTCGTCGCGATCGACTCCGTGATCGCGACGTCGTTCGGCAGGCACGTGACCGTCATCTCGACGTCGGAGTGTTCGGTCGGTCCGACGCCCGCGCCGAAGCCGCGGCTCCGGCAATAACGGTTGACGGCGGACTGCGCGACGCGGGTCGCGACGTTGCCCGTCGTGACCGAGATCGAGCTCGCGGCGGACACCGCGGCGAAGCTCACGTTGTGTTGATCCCCGCGCGCGCCGAAGCAGACGACCCGCGCGCTGGTCGGCGTCGCTTGCAGGTGCCCCGCGCCACCGCCGGGGTGGCAGCCGCGGTTCGTGCACCAGCGTCGCGCGGCGGACATGCAGACGTTGAGCCCCGCGCTCGGTCCGTCACACGGAGGCTGCGCCGCGGTGAGCTCGGACATCGGCACGGGGTCGTGCACCGTCGCTTGGAAACCTTCGTCGCTCGAGCCGTCGCAGTCGTCGTCCGCGAGGTTGCACGACTCGACCGCGGGTTGGGGCGCGGTGCAGGCCACCCACGCGCCCGCGCGGCATGATTCGGTGCCCGCACCGCACGCGGTCGAGCACGCGCGGCTCAGCCCCTCGTCGATCGTGCCGTCGCAGTCCTCGTCGCTGCCCTCGCAGCTCTCGACGCCGGGCATGGGGGCCGTGCAACCGATCCACGCGCCCGCCTCGCATCGCTCCGCGCCCGGCCCACACGCGCTCGTGCAGCCGCGCGTCAGCGCTTCGTCGATCGCGCCGTCGCAATCCTCGTCGGTGCCGTCGCAGGTCTCGGGTCGCGGCGAGCCCCCGCTGCACGCGGTGAACGCGCCGTCGACACAGCGGCTCACCCCGCCTCCGCAGGCCGAGGTGCACGTGCGATCCGCGATCTCTTCGTCGATCGCGCCGTCGCAGTCCTCGTCGGCGCCGTCGCAGCGCTCGATCGGCGGTCGGCAGATCGCACCCTCCTCGTCGCAATCGACGGTGCCCTCGGTCCCGCACGGCGTGGTGCAGGTCTCGCCGCGCGTGCAGGTCTCCCCACCGTCGAGCCGCGTCCCGCCCGCATCACGCCGGGAGGTGCTCCCTTCGTTCCCGCTCGCGCAGCCCGCGAGGATCCCGATCGTCAGCAACAGAGGGGCATGGCGCCGGATGGGGTGCAGGCTCCAAGGACGCGGTCTTCGAACGCTCACCACGACAGCATGCCGACGGAGGCGCGACGCCGTCCACGACGGCTGGTGCGCACGTGCTTTGAACGAGCGTTCCCCAAAGAGCTCGCTCGAGCCGCGACTCGGCGCAACACGCCGTCGTGTTGGATGACGTCGCGCCTGGAGAGACGGTGGTGGGAGACACCGTGGTGGGACAGACGGTGGTGGGAGACACCGTGGTGGGAGACACCGTGGTGGGAGACACCGTGGTGGGAGACACCGTGGTGGGAGACACCGTGGTGGGAGACACCGTGGTGGGATGGTGGGAGACACCGTGGTGGGGATCCCCAGGCGGCTCCACGTCGACGATCGCGCGACGCTGATTGGCTCGTGAGGCGGAGCGGCGCGCGTCGTGCCGTGCGACGCTCCGCGCATGTCCGAGGGATACATCCACGGGTTCTCCGAAGACGAACGCGATCGCCTCGTCGCGCAGGCGGAGCTCTGGCGCGACCGCTTCCTCACCCCGGGGCTCACGTACGGTGCGGGGGAGCGACTGCTCGAGATCGGCTGCGGCGTGGGTGCCGTGCTCGCCGTGCTCGGCGAGACCTTCCCGGGGCTCGAGCTGACGGGGATCGATCTCGTGCCCTCGCAGATCGCGGCGGCGCGCGAGCTGCTCGCCTCGCGTGGCGTGAAGGCCGAGCTGCACGTGGCGGACGCCGCGAAGCTGCCCTTCGACGACGCGAGCTTCGACCACGTCTACGGCGTGTGGGTGCTCGAGCACGTGCGCGACGCACGGCCGATCCTGCGTGAGGTGCACCGTGTGCTGCGGCCGGGTGGGACGGTCGCGTTCCACGAGACCGACTACGGGATGTTCCACGTGCACCCGCACCATCCGGACGTCGTGTACCTCGGGGAGGCGCAGCGGGCGCTCTTCGCACGCGAAGGCGATCCCCACGTCGCGCGTGCGCTCGGCGCGCGGCTGGTGTCGGCCGGCTTCGTGGACGTGACGTGCGTCCCGATGGGCTTCCACTACTTCACGGGCGACCCCGAGCTCGCGCGCTTCGTGGACTACCTCCTCGGTTTCCTCGAGCCGATGGTCCCGCGCCTGGCGGAGATCGGCCACGACGAGACGCGCCTCCGCTCGGGCGTCGCGGCGATGCGCGCGCTCGCGACACTGCCGGAAGCTTCGATCACTCAAATCGCGTTTCGCGCGCGCGCCTCTCGCGATTCATCGGCTCCTCGATGACTCTCTCGATTCATCGGGTCCATGTCGACGCACGACTGATCGCTTCGGGAAACCGTTCGGTTCGCTTCCTTCGAGCGCGACGTACGGTGCGACGAACGAAGAAGCGGCTCGCGTAGACCCGAAGGTCGCCGCGAGCCGCTTCGATCGTCGCGAAACGACGCTCGGCGTCAGTCGATCGTGCCCGCCCAGCCCTGTACGCGGGTGAACGAGAGCGGGGCCGGGAGCTGACGCGAGATCTCGGCCACCGAGCCGCCGGCCGCCGCGGTGCCACCGCCGCTGACCTGCGCCACGAGGAAGAACTCGCCGCGGTTCGCGCTCGTGACCTGCTGGTACCGACGCGTGCCGAAGTACGGATCCGTCTCCGAGACCTCCGCGAGCGACGAGCAGGTCGGACGCTGCGTCACCGTCACGCCCATCACGATCTGGTTGTCGAGCGGCGGCAGGTGGCGGACGAAGAGACCCGAGCCCGCGACCTCCTCGAGACCACCGACCGGCACCCGCGTCGGCTGCGAGGCGGAAACCTCGCTCAGCAGGTACTCGACGCCCCAGATCTTGCTTTGACCGAACGCGCACGCGTTGGTGGGATCGTTGGTGGAGGCGAACGAGCCGAAGTAGACCTTTCCGGCGAAGAGCTCGAGCGGGCCCGTGACCTGCTCACCCTCCGCGAGGCGGATCTCCCAGTTGAGCGTGCCCGTGACCTCTTCGAGCGCGCCCGTCGCGTCGTACTCGAGGTTCTCCGTGATCGAGACCACGCGGTTCGAGTACGCGATCGAATCGAGCGCGTCCGAGTTGCCGGTCGCTTGGATGACCACCACGCGACCCTGATCGTCGGTGGTGAGGATGGGCGGGAAGTACGCGGGCTGACCGTCGGTGGCCGTGAGATCCCAGAAGACGTCGTGGAAGGGATCGGCGTCCCAGTTGCGCGGGTCGGGGCTGCTGAAGTCGATGCGCCAGATCACGCCGTCGGCATCCGTGACGAACGCGCGGGTCGCGATCGTGCCGACGTCTCCGGTGAAGAAGGAGACGCCGCCGGTGACGGGCGCGTTGAAGACGCGGTCGTCGAGGAAGGCGAGGACCTCTCCGCTCGCGGGATCGACGAAGTACATCGAACGACCGGGGGTGTCCCAGCAGCGCATGTTGTCGCGCGCTCGCAGGGTACCGTCGTTGACCGGCGGGCGACCCTTGCCGCGCGAGGGGCAGCCGAGCGGCTTCGACATCCGGCCGTCCGGCAGCGGCTCCGCCACGCCACCGCAGGTCGAGGTCGAGAGGTCGACGCCCGCGCCACCGGGCAGGAGCACCATGGCGATCTCACGCACCGCGCCGCGGCTGTCCTGCACCAGCACCTGGCCCATCGCCGGCGTGCCGTAGGTCGCGCCCATCTCCTGGTGCGCCACCTGCCAGAGGAAGCGGGGCTCGATCGGATCGGTGACGTCGAGCGCGAGGTACGCGCCGCCGCCGCCGCGCAGACCGAAGATCAACACGGTGTGGTACGAGCCCGCGTCCGCGCCTTGGCCCGGCGTGCGGTTGAAGAAGATGTCCTTCACGACCGGCGTGCCGTCCACGGTGTAGACGTGGCTCGTGCGCGCGGCGTTGAGGCGCTGGTAGACCGCTGGCGGCACGAAGCCCCAGAGCTCGTCGCCCGCGCGGTAGGTCTGGCCCGCGTGCGGACCCTCGGTGATCGTGATGTCCTCCGCCACGAACGCGTGCATCACGCCGTCGTTGGTGCCGACGTAGACGATCTTCGGGCGGTTCGCGACCTCGGGGCGACGACGGAACTCGTTGAAGGACTCGTCCGGGAGATCCTCGGTCGGCGGGCCGACGACGGTGGGCGACGAGTGGTAGATGTCGCCGAGGCGGTTCGCGCGGCCGACGCCGTGCACCCAGTTGATCACCGCGTTGCGCTCGGTGACCGTGCTGACGCCGAGGTGCTGGCGCGTGAGGCCCGAGTTGATGGTGCTGAACTCGGTCAGCGTGAGGCCGGACTCCACGGGGTTCGCCGCGGGGGGCGTGGGACGTCCGCCACCACCACCACCGCTGTTGCACGAGCGACCGCCCGCCCCGCCCGCGCGACCGTTGCCGCGACCGCCCGCCGAGCCGCTCGACGAGCCACCCACCGACGCCGGGATCGCACCGTCTCCGATCAGGTAGCCGCCGACGTTCGCCGCCTGCCGCGGAACCGCGGTGAGCAGCCGCCGCGGCGTGGCGCGCGCGTTCAGGATCTCGTGGAAGCGGTCGCGATCCTCGACCGGCTGCTCCACCGGCACGTTCGACTCGTCGCACTCGAAGCGACGACGCTCGAGCACGCCCGCCCACGGCTCACCCGCACCCGGCATCGTGAAGCCGGTGTTGAACTGTGCTTGGCCCTGCTGCGTGGTGCCGGGCGACGCGCCCGAGAACGCCGCCACCGTGCGCGTGGTGGTGCCGGGCGCCGCGCGATCGAGGATCTCGGAGATGGCCGCGCGCAGCTCGTCGGTGTCGGCGTCGCCGCCCACGAGGTAGGCGCAGTTGCCGCCCGGGATCGCGCAGGTGCCGCCGGACTCCGCGATGGAGTTCAGCTCG
>JALOQC010000351.1 GCA_025453555.1 Myxococcota bacterium
CGTGAGGATGCGCGGCGAGCTGATGATGCGGACGGTGCCGTTCGCCTCTGCCGCGCTCAAACGCACGTTGAGGTTCACGTTGCCGCCCACGCTCCCGAGGCTGATGCCGAGCGCACCACCCTGACCGGTGCCGGTGATCGCGGGGAGGTTCACGAGGTAGTTCGGCGGTTGAACCGTCTGCGTGAAGGGTGAGAGGCCCTGCGTCGGCGACTGGTTGTCGTAGTTACCGCCGGTGAAGCCGAGGTTGCTGGGAAACACCAGCCCGGTGGGGTTGCCGTTGGCGCTCGACATCGTCACGTCGCCACCCCACTGGATGCCGACGTCGCGCGTGTACTGGCTCGTCGCCTCCACGATCCGCGCCTCGATGAGCACCTGCGGGGTCTGCGTGTCGAGCGTGCGCACGAGCTCCTCGACGTCGTCGAGCTGGTCGACGATGTCGCGCACGATCAGCACGTTGGTGCGCTCGTCGACGTTCACCGTGCCGCGCTCCGTGAGGAGCTCCGCGATGCGCGGCGCGAGCTTGCTCGGGTTCGCGTAGCTCACGGGGACGATGCGCGTCTCGAGCGGCGCGAGCGTCTCGAGCTGCTTGCGGCGCGCGATGGCCGCCTCCCGCTCCTTCTCGAGCGTCTCGAGCGGCGCGACGCGGATGAGGTTCCCCTGCCGCACCATGCCGAGGCCCTTGGCCTGCAGGATCACGTCGAGCGCCTGGTCCCACGGCACGTTGCGCATGCGGATGGTGACCGAGCCCGCCACGTCGTCGGTCGTGACGATGTTCACACCACCGACCTCCGCGAGCAGACGGAGGATGTTGTGGATGTCCGCGTCCTTGAAGTCGAGGTCGATGCGGCGACCGCTGAAGCGGCGGTTCGCGCGCGCCCCACGCACCTGCAGCGGCACGTCGCTGAGGAACGCGGCGACCTCGGGCGTCTCGGCCGCGTAGTCGGTCTCGCGCGCCACGGTGCGTGAGCGCGGACCGCTCGGAGCGGCCACGTCGAAGAGCCACACGATGCGGTTCCCCGACCGAATCGCGGTGCCCTGCGTGGTTCCGTCGCGCTCCACTTCGATCACCGCGCGACCGTCCGCGAAGCGCACCTGCACGCGGCGCACGAGCGCGTCGGGGAGCCCACGGCGGAAGCGGCGGAGATCGGGCGCCAGGCGCGCGTCGGAGATCTCGAGCCGCGCCGGACCGTTCTCGTCGCGACGAACCTCGAAGCGCGCCGGACGATCGAGCTCGACCACCACGCGGTCGCGTCCGTCACGGCGCTCGACGACGACGTCGCGCACGGTCGCGACACCACCCTCCGCCGCCTCCGGCGCCGCGTTCGTCGCACCGCTCGAGGAAGCCGTCGTGGTGGGCGTCGCGCCGTCGCTCGCGTCGAGCGCGACGAGGATCCGACCGTCGCCGGACCGCGCTCGGTACCGCGCCGCGCGCGAGAGCCGGAGCTCGAGCCGCACGCCACGCGCCGTGGTGGACGCGGTCGTGGCAGTCACGAGCTGCGCGTCGCCGGTCGTCTCGAGGCCGCCCTCCGGGAGCGACGCGTCCGCGACCTCGATCACGAGCACCCGCCCGTCCTCGCGCGTCCGCACCGCGTACGTCGGCACCTCGAAGGCGCCGCGGATCGCGACCTCCGCTCGTGTGCCCTCCCCTCGAACCTCCACCGACTCGATCGTCGGCGGATCCGCGGCCGCGATCGTGCCGCTCAGAGTCAACCCGCTCAGGGCCAACCCCACGACCAAGGCGGCGACGACACCCTTCTGGCGTCCCATGCGACTCTCCTCGTGATCGGACGAGCGGTGCGATGAAATCGTGTTTCCCCGCCTCGCTCGCGTGCTTCTCTGCGGAAACCTCGCGAAACTCGCGAGCTTCCGACTCGGAACCCGAACCGAGCGCCGACGCGCTCGATCGGAATCTTCCTCGTTCGTGGAATGGTGGAACGCCGACTCCACCCAGATCAAAAAATCGGCAAGATGCGATGCGCCGCTCGTCTCCGACGTGGATCCGGTTTGCGTCATCGACGTCGTTCGCGTTCGCGTTCGCGTTCGCGTTCGCGTTCACGTTCACGTTCGCGTTCGCGTTCGCGTTCGCGGCCGCTCCCTCGCGTCGCTCCCTCGCCAACGACGAAAGCGCCCTCGTGGGGCGCTTTCGTCGCTGGCGAGGATGTCGGCGCTCAACGGGGAGTCGCGGCGGCCTCTGCCTCCGCGGAGGTCCCAGCCTCCGACTCGCGCTCACGCTCGAGCGCGAGGCGCCGCAGCTCGAGCGGGTCCTCTCCCTCTTCGTAGAGCGGGATCGAACGCGAGAGCGGCGGACGGTCCGGCGCGGTCGGATCCTCGCGCGTGAGCACGAGCTCGCCCGGCCGGATGCGCGCGACGCGCCAGTTCAGCGTGACGGGCATGCTCTCCGCGCCGCCCGTCTGCAGGACCTCGGGGCGCCCGATGTAGTCGCCACGCTTCACCACGTGACCGACCCCGGTGGGGTCGAGGAGCATCGCACGCGGCTGCGCGACGCCGCTGATGATCGCGACGAGCCGCATCTCTTCGATCGCGGTGGTCGGCATCAGGACGGTGCGCTGCGGGGCCGAGACGACCCGTGTCCGAAATGCCTTGGCGAAGCTGCGGAACGGGTCGCGGTTCTGGATGTCGGCCTCGACGAACGCGTCGTCGTCGTACTGCACCACCGTCGCCGGAGTGCCCGCGTCGGGCGAGGGCATCTCGACCGGCGCGGCCGGCGCGAGCCCTGCCGGAGCGGGCGCGGGTGCGACCGGAGCGGCAGGTTGGTTCGTCACCACGACCGGGTCGTCACAGCCCAGCGCGACGAGCACCAGGAGGAGCGTCCAACTCTTCATCGCGCACCTCCCGCCGGCACGCCCGGAGCCCCCGCCGGCGCCGCCGTCTCGGCCGCGCGGAACGTGGTCGCGAGCGCGTTCACGGTCAGCACGACCTCGTCAGCCTCCGACACCGTCGGATCACTCAGCTCGATGTTCTCCATGTTGATCGCGCGCTCGAGGCGGCTGATGCTGTAGAAGAACTTCGCCACCTGGTGGAACTTGCCGGAGACTCGAACCGCCACCGGAATGCGGATGTACATCTGCTCCGCTTCCTCCGGCCGAGGCTCCACGAGACGAATCGCCAGACCGCTGAGCTCTGCCACTCGGTTCAAATCCTGAAGGAACGCCGGAATCTCCGCCTCTTGCGGGAGAACGCGCTTGTTCGCGCGATCGATCCCCTCACGGTTGGCGAGCTCCTGGGTGAGCTGCAGGTACTCCTGCTGCCGACGTTCCGCGGCCTGCAAGTCGTTCTGCAAGGTGCGGTGCTGGTTTTGAGCCGACTCGAGCTCGTCCGACAGCGGCATGTGGAAGATGAAGAAGTACATCGCGCCGACGAGCGCGAAGATCAGCACCAGGATGAAGACCTTCCCGGCGGTAGGCAGCGTCTCGAAAGACGACGAAGAAGAGGACGAGCTCTTTTGTTTCGCGGTAGCCATCGTCCGAACCTCAGTAAGAGACCTGGCAGGTGAGCTCGAACGCGATGACCGGGAGCTCCGAGTCGGGGTCCTCCTTCGCTTCCGTGCGCTGGAGGGTGACGTTCTCGAAGAGCTCGGAAAGCGAGAGGCGCCGGAGGAACTCCGCGACGTCCTCGTTGGTGCGACCCATGCCGATCATGCGGCACTGGCGGCTCTCCTCCGTGAACGACGTGATCCAGAGGCGGCGCGCGTCCCAGCTCCGGTTGTAGCCGGCGAGCGGGTTCGTGCGGCGCAGCTCCTCGAGCGCGGCGGGATCGATGGTGGGTCCGGCGTTGTCGCCGATGCTGAGGATGCGACCGAGCTCCATGAGGGCGCGCGTCGGACCGGTACGCGCGCGGTTGAGCTCCGCCACGACCTCTTCGAGCTGTTGGCTCGCCGAGAGCTGCGCCTGCACCTCTTCGAGCCGCGCGCTCCGCGAGCGGATCTCCTCGATGGTGGCCGAGAGCTGCTGGTTGGCCTGGAGCTGCTCGCTGAGCTCGCCGTCCTTGGCGAAGTACACGACCGCGAGGATGCCCATGAAGACGAGCGTCCCGAAGAAGTAGACCGCCGCCCAGATCTGTCCGCCCCCGGCCGGAGCCGCCGCGCGCGCCGCGCGCTTGTTCTGGGGGACGAGGTTGATGCGAATCATGCGGACCTCCGCTCTCGTTCCTTGCGGAGCGCGAGCCCCATCGCGACCGCGGCCTGCGCGGTGCGCCCCTGGAGGAGCATCGGATCGACCTTGGTGTCCGGCGGCGCGACCCGCAGACAGTCCAGCACCTCGACCGGCACTCGCGCGCGGTCGTGGATCGCATCGAGCAACGCGCGCACGTTCGCGGTGCCGCCCGAGACGAGGATCCGCGAGAGATCTCCGTCGCCGGAGGTCGCGAGGTAGAAGTCGAGCGAACGCTGGACCTCGCCCGCGAGCTGGTCGACCACCTGCTGGATGATCTCCGGAACTTCGCGCGGCACGATCCCTCGGCCGTCGCCGCCGTGCTTGTAGGCCTCGGCCTCTTCACGGCTGATGCTGAGCTGGCGCTGGATCTCTTCGGTGATCGTGTTGCCGCCGTTGGCGATGTCGCGCGTGAACGCGGTCGTGCCGTCGGCCAGGATGTTCACCGTCGTCAGCGACGCGCCGACGTGGATCAGCACCACGGTCTCCCCGGGGCTCGGAGCGCCGTAGCCCGTCTCGAAGACGTTCTGAACGGTGAACGCGTCGAGATCGACGACGAGCGGTTTGAGCCGCGCCTCGATCGCGAGGTTCGTGAGATCCGCGATCTCTTCCTTCTTCGCGGCGACGAGGAGCACGTCCATCTGCCCCTCGTCCTCGCGACGACGGAGCACCTGATGGTCGATGTGGACCTCGGCCAGATCGAACGGGATGTGCTGCTCGGCTTCCCACGTGATCTGCTCGTCGAGCTCCGCGGCCGTCATGAGCGGCATGGCGATCTTCTTGATGATCACCGAGTGCCCACTCGCCCGCAGCGCGACCTGACGACGCTTCTCCTTGTGGAAGAGCTTCTCGAGGCCTTCGACGACGGCGCCGGAGTTGATGATGTGGCCGTCGACGATCGTCTCCGGCGGAAGCGGGTGAAAGCCGAATCGAATCAGCTTCCGTTTCCCCCCGCTCTCTTTGATCTCACAAACCTTGATGGACGTCGACCCGATGTCGACTCCAATCAGGTTCTTGCCCTCGGACGCCATCGGCTCACGTCACTCCTCCTCGCCGAAAACCCGCTTTCGGTCCGCGAGGCTGAGACCCAGAGCTTCGAGGATCTTCCGCTTCGTGCTCATGCGGCACCCGTAGCCCTGCTCGATACGAGCGACCGTCAACGCCGAGAGATTTGCGCGTCGTGCGAGCTCCGCTTGAGAGAGACAGAGCTCTTCTCGGAACTTGCGGAGGTGATTGGCAGCCGGAGGACGGGGACGTGCTTTGACTTTTCGCTTGGGATCCCGCTCGACGCCGGGCTCGTCACTCGCGTCGCTCGCCTCTAAGGCGCGCTCGCTCGCGCGACCCGACGAGCTCTGGAGCGACGTCGCGCTCGGGGAGCTCGACGTGGAGGACGAGTCAGGCGACGCAGGCGCCGTTCGCGCCTCGAGCTCCTTCGAGCTCGTGCTGGACCGCGGTGGCGAGTCCGGAGACGTACCGACACCTGGTGACACAGCACCCGGTGACACAGCCTCCGTCGCCTTGCCTTCGTGGTCCATCAGCGTGAGTTCTCCGAGCGAGCTCCGCGTGGAGCCGCAAGACGGGCTCCCAAAGCCGAGCCCTCAGAGCCAACACCGTAGGTTGGTGCACCCTGATCGTCAAGCAATTCTGAGTAATTGCAGTATAATTTAGCTATAATTGAAGCGTATTTTTGCGTGCTTTCGACCGAAAGCAGAGCACCCCGCGGTTCGGTCGGAGATCGCCTCCGCCCACCGCGCGAGACGCGCGCGACCGCACTGCTTCGACTGCCGTGGAGGGAACGCCCCCACGACGCGCAGACCTCTCGGTTGTCAACGAACGCCCAAACCGTGGCCATCGTGGCACCGGCTCCGGTGCCGCCGCAAAAAAGTGGTGAGCGCGACGGGTTGCAGCCCACGGCGGAGTCCTCAAACCTTCCGCGCCCATGGCTCGACGAATCGCCCTCGCGCTCGCGCTCTGCCTCGGTTCACCGGTCCTCGAGTCGGCGGTGCTCGGTTCCTCTCGGGGGTCGGGATTCGGGCTCGGTTCGACCGCCGTCGCCCAAGAGCAGCAGCACACGGTGCGCTCGGGACAGTCTCTCGGGCGCATCGCCGCGCGGTATCGCGTGCGAGTCCAAGACCTCGCGGGCGCGAACGACCTCCCGGTGAGCGCACAACTCCGCGAGGGCCAAGTCTTGCGGATTCCCGTCGCGGGCTACCACTACGTCCGCACCGGAGAGACCCTCAGCACGATCGCACGTCGGCGGGCGGTCGGGGTGCGCGAGCTCGCGCAGGCGAATCGTCTCCGCGACGACGCGACGCTTCGCCCCGGGCAGCGGCTGCTCTTGCCGGGTCAGGTCGCGGAGGAAGAACGGGAAGAAGCCGCGTCGCGTTGGGGTCGGCCGCGACGTCCTGGCGTCGTGAGCCTCGTGCGAGTCTCGACCCGCGAGCGCCTGAGCCTGCGTGTCTTGGATTCTCGAGGTCGCCCCCGAAGCGCCGCCCGACGTCGGGTCGGTCATCTGCTCCGTCATCGTCGCACGGGCGGCGAGCACCTCCCGAGCTCGCGGCTCCTCGAGCTCTTGGTGCGCGTCTCCGATCACTTCGGTGGCCGCGCGATCCACGTCCTCAGCGGCTACCGCCCGCCCGGCGGTCACACCGAAGAGTCGAGCCACCACACGGACGGAAGCGCGATCGACCTGCGCATCCCGGGGGTTCCGAACCGCGACCTGCGCGATTTCCTTCGCACCCTCCCCGACGTCGGCGTGGGCTATTACCCGAACAGCTCGTTCGTACACTTCGACGTGCGCTCACGCTCGGCGTACTGGGTCGATCGCAGCGGGCCGGGCGAGTCCCCCGACTACGTCCGTGACCGCACCGCACGCGAGAACGTCGACGAAGAAGAGGCGATCGAGGCACGTGAGCAGGCGCGGCGTCCTTCGGCGGAGTCAGAGCCCGAGCCCGAAGAGGCGGCAGAGGCCGAGCCCTCGGGAGTCGCGGAAGTCACGGGCGCCTGAGCTCCGACGGAGAGCACGGGCGACGGAGAGCACGGGCGACGGAGAGCACGGGCGACGGAGAGCACGGGCGACGGAGAGCACGGGTTGATCGGACGCCTGCGCACCCGTACAGTCCTGCGCATGAGCGCAGGTGCCTTCACCGGGGACCGCAAGGTGCCTTGGACTCCCGCCCTTCGTGGGCTTCACGACGTGGTCGCGCATTGGGAGGAGCAAGGCGTCGCGCGCGACGTGGTGCTCGACGAGACCCTGCCGCCTCGCCCTGCCCGCACCTCGCCCATCCCCGCCGATCTCCCGATCGGTGTGCGGCGCGCGCTTCTGGGCCGAGGCATCTCCGAGCTCTACTCGCATCAGGCACGCGCGCTCGATCTCGGGCGGGCTGGCCGATCGTTCGTGGTCGCGACGCCGACCGCGTCGGGCAAGTCGCTCTGTTACAACCTGCCGATCCTCGAGCGCCTCGCCGAGGATCCGGACGCACGCGCGCTCTACCTCTTCCCGACCAAGGCGCTCGCGCGCGACCAAGAAGCCGCGCTGCGGCAGCTCATGAGCGAAGCAGGGTTGCCGCACGGCGCGATCACCTTCGACGGCGACACGCCCGGTGACGCACGACGTGTCGCGAAGGAGCGCAGCGGCGTGATCCTCTCGAACCCCGACATGCTCCACGCCGGCATCCTCCCACACCACGCGGGTTGGGCGCGGGTGTTCTCGAACCTGCGCTTCGTGGTGCTCGACGAGCTCCACACCTACCGGGGCGTCTTCGGCTCGCACCTCGCGAACGTGATCCGACGCCTGCGCCGCATCGCGGCCTTCCACGGCTCGAACCCCGTCTTCGTCGGCGCGAGCGCGACCATCGGCAACCCGGGCGAGCACGCGCGCCGGATCTTCGGCGCGGCCACGAGCACGTCGTCCGACGCGACCGACACCTCGTCCGTCGCTCCGCTCGACGTCGAGGTCATCGACGAGAGCGGCGCGCCCACCGGCCCGCGGCGCGTGATGGTCTACAACCCGCCGCTCGTGAACCCCGAGCTCGGCATCCGCGCGAGCTACGTGAAGAGCGCGGTGCGGCTGACCGCGGATCTGGTGCGGGCGGGCGTACCCACGCTCGTGTTCGGTCAGAGCCGCAACGGCGTCGAGGTGATGCTGAAGTACCTGCGCGATCGGCTGCGCAGCGAAGCGGGGCTCGACGAAACCACGATTCACGCGTACCGCGGCGGCTACCTTCCGCAACAGAGACGCGCGATCGAAGAACAATTGAGGAGCGGCCAGATCCGCTGCGTGGTCGCGACGAACGCGCTCGAGCTCGGCATCGACATCGGCTCCCTCGACGCCGTAGTCTGCGCCGGATACCCGGGGACCCTCGCCGCGACTTGGCAGCGCTTCGGCCGCGCCGGCCGTCGCGAGGCGCCCTCCCTCGGGGTGCTCGTCACCTCGTCGATGCCGCTCGACCAGTTCGTAGCGCGCGAGCCGCGTCAGCTCGTGAGCGCACCGGTCGAGCACGCGCGCATCGATCCCGACAACGTCGAGATCCTGCTGCAGCACTTGAAGTGTGCGGCCTTCGAGCTGCCCTTCGAGGAGGGGGACCGCTTCGGCGACCTGCCGGCGGACTCGCTCGAAGGCGCGCTCGGATTCCTGAGCGATCACGGGGTGATCCATCCCTCGACCGACGCCGCGGGCAAGAACGTCTGGCATTGGGCGACCGATCACTACCCGGCCAACGGCGTGTCGCTGCGCAGCGTCGGCTGGGACAATTTCGTGATCATCGACCTCGACACCGACAAGACCATCGCCGAGATGGACTGGCGTAGCACCCACACGATGCTGCACGAGCAGGCCATCTATCAGCACGCGGCCGAGCAGTATCAGGTGGAGCGCCTCGACTACGAGAATCACAAGGCGTACGTGCGGCTCGTCAAACCCGACTATTACACGACCGCGATGACCCACACGAAGGTCACCGTCACCGCCGAAGATCAGTCGGCCGAGCTCGCGCTGGATCGCCCGCTCTCCCTCGGATACGGGGAGGTCTCGGTGGTGGAGAAGGTGGTCGGCTACAAGAAGATCAAGTTCTTCACCCACGAGAACTGCGGCTACGGCGACGTGCACCTGCCGGAGATGCAGATGCACACGACGGCGATCTGGTTGACGTTCCCGGAGCCGCTCGTCGCAGAGCTCTGCGAGGCGCTGCGGGTGCCGCGCGCGGCGCTGGTGGACGCGCTGCGCGGCTTGCTCTCCGCGATGCACGTGATGGGCGCGATGGGTCTGATGGTGGATCCGCGCGACCTCGGGCAGACCCTCGGTGATCAGAGCGATCCGAACGGTCCGCCGGGCACGCGCGGTGGTGCAGCGACCGGCTTCGACCCGACGCTCTTCCTCTACGACCAGGTGCCGGGAGGCATCGGCCTCGCGTCGCGGCTCTTCGACGAGCGCGAGTCGCTCCTGCGCCGCGCGCGCACCAGCATCGCGGGCTGCGGCTGCGCGAGCGGCTGCCCCGCGTGCATCGGCCCGGACGCCGGCACCGACCCGAGCGCGAACGTTCCCGCCGAGCGCATCACCGAACGCGATCACCCGCGCCGCAAAGCGCTCACCCTCGCGCTCCTCGATCACCTCGGAGTCGGAAGCGTCCACTGATGCGCCTCTTGCGTCAGCTCGCCCGCCTCGAAGGCGCAGGCCCCGGCTCGAAACCGAAGCCGAGCGCGAGCGCAGCGTCCGTCCCGGTCTCCGACTCCGACTCCATCACGGACTCCGTCTCCGCCGACTCCGACTCCGTCACGGACTCCGTCTCCGTCACGGACTCCGTCTCCGTCACGGACTCCGTCTCCGTCACGGACTCCGACTCCGTCAGGGACTCCGTCTCCGTCACGGTCCACTCCGTCCAAGATGTCGCCGCTGCCTCCCGGCTCGCGCGCCTCTCCCGCGCGCGCGCCCACCTCGACGCGCTCACCGCATCCTCCGCGGCGGCCAGCGTCCCCCACGCCTCCGCCGCCGACGCGCTCGCGGCCGCGCTCTCGGGCGCCGTACCTCGCCTGGAGCGCACGAGCGGCAAGACGCTCCCCGGCCGTCGCGACGAGACGAAGCACGGGCCGCTCCACCGGGTCACGCACCTGCTCGAGCCCGCGCACCACCACGGCCGCGTGCGCGTCCGCTCCGCGCTCGAGGTCTCGCCTTCGATCGTGGCCGACCTCGCGCTCGATCGCGGCTTCGAAGGCCGCGACCTGCGCCGCATCCTCTTCCTCGACACCGAGACCACGGGCCTCTCCACCTCGAGCGGCACCGTCGCGTTCTTGATCGGCGCGGCGTTCTTCGAGGACGAGTCGCTGCACGTCGAGCAGCTCCTGCTCACGAGCTTCCACGAAGAGGCGCCCATGCTGCGTCACCTCGCGGAGCGCATCGAGGCCGCCGACGTGGTCGCGAGCTACAACGGCAAGAGCTTCGACTGGCCACTGCTGCGCACGCGCTACGTGATGAACCGCGTGCCGGCGCCGACACTGCCGCCGCACCTCGACCTGCTCCACTGCTCGCGGCGCATCTTCAAGCGCCGCATCGGCAACGTCCGCCTCGTCGACATGGAGCGCGAGCTGCTCGGCTTCGTGCGCGAGCACGACGTCAGCGGCGCCGAGATCCCGGGCATCTACCACCACTTCGTGCGCAGCGGCGATCCAGGCCGCCTCGACGGCGTGATCGAGCACAACGCGCACGATCTCGTCGCGCTCGCCGCGATCCTCGGCGAGCTCGGGCGTCGCTACGACGAGCTCCGCAAAGAAGACGAGCCCGACGATCACCTCGGCTACGCGAAGGTCGCGGAGCGCTCGGGCGACGCCACGCGCGCGCGTCGCTTCGCGCTCGCGGCGGCCGACGGTGGCGGCGACGACGACTGCACGCTGCAAGCGCTCTTGCTGGCAGCGCGTGTGGCGCGGCGCGAGCGTGACGTGCGCGCCGAACGCGAAGCGCTCGAGCGCGCGCTCGCGGTGCGTGCGGAGCCCGAGGTGCACGCGCTCCTCGCCAAGCACCACGAGCATCGCAGCAAAGACGTCGTGCGCGCGCTCGTGCACGCCTGGCACGCGGAAGAGCCCGACCGCCTGCGCCGCCTGCGCGCGCGGATCGCGAAGCTCAACCGTCGCCGCTGACGCGCGCGATCGTCGCCGAGGTCACGGGTCGTCTGCGTGTGTGGATCGCGAAGCGTCAACCGTAGTCGCTGAGAGCTCGGTGCTCGCCGAGGTCGCGACGATCGCGATCGCTCACTGGCCGAGGTTCAGTTGGAGCATCGAGCTGCTGCCCCCACCGCCGCCGCCGAGCCGGAAGCTCCCGGGGTCGCCGAGCATGAGCGCGGGGCCGCCCTCGTCGCCTTCGTCCTCTTCGTCGCCGAACAAGCTCGAGCCCATCGACGACGGGTCGCCTTCGCCGAGCAGCGACGAGCCGAGCCGGAAGCCCGGCGTGCCGAGGCCGAGATCCTCGTCGCCGTCGTCGCCCTCGTCGAACGAGTCGTCTCCCGCGGGCTCCTCCTCGTCGTCGAGGGGCTCGAGCGCGGTCGGCCCGAGGAGCGCGAGGATCTGCTCGCGCATGGGCTCGCGCTGGGCGCTCGGCACGAGCTCGAGCACGCGGTGGGCCTCGCGCCGCATCTCGTCGTAGCGACCCGACGCGCGGAAGACCCGTGCCGCGCCGAGGCGCGTCTGCCAGTCCTGCGGGCGCCTTTCGATCGCCTGCTGCGCGTAGCTCGCCGCGCGCTCCTGATCGCCG
>JALOQC010000352.1 GCA_025453555.1 Myxococcota bacterium
GAGATGTGACGCGACACCGAGCCGACGTTCGTCGTCCGCCGAGAAGTCGTCCGCCGAGAAGTCGCAGTCGCGCTCGCACTCGTGAACGTGGTCGTGGTCGTGAACGTGGACGGTCGTGGTCGTGAACGGCGACGCCGACGACGTCGACGATCACGACGATGGAACGCCATCGGCAAGACACGAACGAAGCGACGGACACGAAAGAGCCCGACGATCGCTCGCCGGGCTCTTTCACGAAAGACGTCGAGACGTCGGGCCGATCACGTCGGCGGGGTCAGCCGCCGACGCCGCGATCACTTGCCCTTGTTCTTCGCCTCTTCGCGCTTGGCGACCTCTTCCTTGACCTGCTCGAGGATGTGCGGCGGGACCGGCGAGTAGTGGCTGAACTCCATCGAGAACTGGCCGCGACCCGACGTCATCGAGCGAAGATCGCCGATGTAGCCGAACATCGATCCGAGCGGCACGTCCGCCTTGATGCGGATCGAGCTCGCGCCCGGCTCCTGCGACTTGATCATGCCGCGGCGGCGGTTGAGGTCACCGATGACGTCGCCGACGTTCGCGTCGGGCACGAAGACGTCGACCTTCATGATCGGCTCGAGGAGCTGCGGGCCCGCCTTCGGCATCGTCTGCCGGAAGGCCGCCTTCGACGCGACCTCGAAGGCCATCTGCGACGAGTCGACCGCGTGGAAGCCGCCGTCCGTCAGCGTGACCTTGAAGTCGAGGAGCGGGAAGCCGCAGAGCGGCCCCTTGTCGACCATCGACTTGAAGCCCTTCTCGACCGCCGGGATGAACTCCTTCGGGATCGTGCCGCCGACGATGCCCGACTCGAACACGAAGCCGTTGCCGGGCTCGAGCGGTTCGATCGTGTACTCGATCTTCGCGTACTGACCCGAGCCACCCGTCTGCTTCTTGTG
Organism: Myxococcota bacterium; assembly: GCA_025453555.1. Taxonomy (GTDB): domain Bacteria; phylum Myxococcota_A; class Polyangia; order Polyangiales; family Houyiibacteriaceae; genus JACKEH01. Next base: position 915 of record JALOQC010000352.1, read on the forward strand.
GGTGTAGCTGTCGGAGACGGCCTTGGTGATCGTCTCGCGGTACGCGACCTGCGGCTTGCCGACGTCGGCCTCGACGCCGTGTGTGCGCTTGAGGATGTCGACCTTGATGTCGAGGTGGAGCTCGCCCATGCCCTTGAGGATGGTCTCGCCCGACTCCTGATCGACCTCGGCGTGGAACGACGGATCCTCCGCGACCATCTTGCCGAGCGCGTTGCCGAGCTTCTCGCTGTTGGCCTTGTCGCGCGGGATGATCGCCATCGAGATGACGGGCGCGGGGAAGACCATCGGCTCGAGCGTCGCCGGCTTCTTCGGATCCGCGAGCGTGTGACCCGTGCGGACGTCCTTCATGCCGACGACGGCGATGATGTCACCCGCCTGCGCGGTCTCGATGAGCGTGCGGTCGTTCGCGTGCATCTCGACCATGCGGCCGATGCGCTCCTGCTTGCCGGTCGCCGTGTTCAGGACGGCGTCGCCCTTGTTCAGCGTGCCGGAGTAGATGCGCACGAAGGTCAGGGCTCCGAAGCGGTCGTCCATGATCTTGAACGCGAGCGCGCGGAGCGGCCGGTTCGGATCGACGATCGCGACCTCGCCGGTCTCGTTGCCCTCGAGGTCGACCTCGGGCTGCGGGGTGACCTCGGTCGGGTCGGGGAGGTAGTCGACGACCGCGTCGAGGACCTGCTGCACGCCCTTGTTCTTGAAGGACGAGCCGCAGTAGGTGGGGAAGAACGACATGTCGCGCGTGCCCTTGCGGATGCAGCGCTTGATCGTCGCGATGTCGGGCTCGTTGCCTTCGAGGTACGCCTCGAGGACCGCGTCGTCCATCTCGACCGCCGTCTCGATGAGCTCGGCGCGGTACTTCTCGACCTGCTCCTTCATGTCGGCCGGCACCTCGCCGACCTTGAAGTTCTCGGGCAGACCGGAGTCGTCCCAGACGTACGACTTGCGCTCGAGGAGGTCGACGACTCCGACGAAGTCGGACTCGCTGCCGATCGGCAGCACCATGACGAGCGGCTTGGCGCCGAGGATCTTCTTCACCTGGCCGACGACCCGGTAGAAGTCCGCGCCCGCGCGGTCGAGCTTGTTGACGTAGATGAGGCGCGCGACCTTCGAGTCGTTCGCGTAGCGCCAGTTCGTCTCCGACTGGGGCTCGACGCCGCCGGAGCCGCAGAACACGCCGACGCCACCGTCGAGCACCTTCAGCGAGCGGTAGACCTCGATCGTGAAGTCGACGTGGCCTGGGGTGTCGATGATGTTGAACTGGTGACCCTTCCAGAAGCAGGTCGTCGCGGCCGACTGGATGGTGATGCCGCGCTCGCGCTCCTGGTCCATGAAGTCCGTCGTCGCGGCGCCGTCGTGGACCTCACCGAGCTTGTGGATCTTGCCCGTGAGCTTGAGGATTCGCTCCGTCGTCGTCGTCTTGCCCGCGTCGACGTGCGCGAAAATCCCGATGTTGCGGTACTTGGTGAGGTCCTTCATGGCGGTCCGTGATCCTAGGAGAACGTTCGTGGCGTGAGCCCCACTCGGGTGGGGAACGAGCCCGGTCGGTTCTGGGGGCGATTCGTTGGGTGGGAGGCGAGCGCCTCTCGGAGGGGGCAGTGTCCCGAGTCTGGGCCGCCTCCCTATTTCGAACGCGGACAAAAGCAAGCCAACGGGCCGAGATGGTGTGATTTTCCCGACGATCCGAGGATCGCGGATCGTCGGCCTGAGGGGCTCGGCGCCGGGCTGGCTCTCGATCGGCGTCGCACGGAACCTTCGGAGGCCGCCGCGCGGGGCGCAACCGAGCGCGGCGCAACCGAGCGCGGCGGCCCGCACACACGCAAAGGACCGCGGCAGCCATGGGTGCGAGCCCGGGAGCCTTGCGCGGGCGACCACACCCGCGAGGGACCGCGGTACCGTCGGCCGGTGACGACGCTCTCGTCGGAGACCCGATCGTGGATCGCGCGCGGATGGCGTCGTGCGCTCGACACCGATCCGGAGGACGTCGCGCGCGAGAAGCTCGTGTCGCTCGATCGGTTCGTTCGATGGCACCTGAGCTCGCACGCCGTGGTGTCGCTGGTGCTCGCGCTGCGCGAAGACATCGAGCGTCCGTTCGCGCTCGCGACGCGGGGGGTCGGGCTCACCGTGCTCCTCCTCGCGGCGCTCGCCCCGCGACGCGCCGATCCGATCGCGATCCCGATCGTGGCGCTGGTCGCAATCGCGGCCGCGCTCGCGTCGTGGCCGACCACCTCGAACCACGGGTTCTACGGGGCGCTCCTCGCGCTCGCCCTCGCGGTCCTGCGATCGGAGCCCGCGCTCGCGACCGCGTACCTGCGCACGACCGTGTTGCTCGTCACCTTCGGCGCGGGGCTGCAGAAGGCCCTGCACGGCACGTGGTGGCGCGGGAGCTTCCTCGCGTGGGAGCTCGCGCACGACCGCTTCGTACGCACGCTCGGGCGCCTGCTCTCGGACGCCGAGCTCGCGCGGCTGCGATCGTCGCGGGGCGCGCGCGAAGGCTTCGCGCTCTCGTTCGGCCCGCTGCTCGGGATCGCGTGGGCGGTCGTGATCGGAGAGCTGGTGCTGCCGCTGCTCGCGCTCGTACGACGCACCCGATCGTTCGCGGCGCTCGGGCTCTTCGGGCTCGGGCTGGGCTTCGAGCTCGTGGCCGACGAGGTGCTCTTCGGCGGGCTCTTCGCGGCGGTGACCTCGCTCTTCTTCGCCGCGAACGTGGTGCGCACGATCACCCGCGCGGTCCTCGCGCTCTACCTCGTGCGTGGTGCGATCTTCGTCGCGACCGGAGGGCTCGCGTGGTGATCGACGACGTGAGCCGCGACGACGAGGCGCGCTCCGACGACGAGGCGCGCTCCCACGACGAGGCGCGCTCCGACGACGAGACGCGCTCCCACGACGAGGCGCGCACCGATGCCCGGCTCGAGACGGAGCCCGCCGACTCGAAGACACGAGACGATCGTCGCGGGGGTCGGCTCCGGCGCGCGTTCGTGGTGGTCACCCTGATCGGGATCGCGCTCTGGCCGCCGACCCAGCACGTGCTGCACCGGACCCACGCGCTCGGGGCCTGGAAACACTTCGGCCTCGGCGTCTACTGCCGCCCGAAGCTCGACCTCCGCCTCGAGCTCGTCGCGGACGGACGCGCGATCGACCCGCGTCGGCTTCGTCCGGAGACCCACGCGGCCTTCGCGGGCCTGCGCGCGCGCACGCGGGAGCTGGGCATGCTCACCTCGGCCGACGACGCGGCATGTCGACTGATGCGCGACGAAGACGCGCGCGTGGTGGAGGTGCGGCGGGCACAGGACGAGCTCCGCGCGGACGGTCGGATCCACACGCGACACGACGTGTGGATCGTGGAAGATGAAGTTTGTTCGCAGCGCGCGTACGCTGTCTCCCGATGATCGTTCGGGGATGGTGGGTCGGAGCGCTCGCGGCAGCGAGCCTCCTCGGTGGGTGTGGCTTCCTCTCGACGGAGGAAGACGAAGGCGTGTGCACCGGCACGATCGGCGGCGCGCCGGTGGAGCTTCGGCTCCGCGCGGGCCGCAGCTCGTACCGCTTGGACGACTTGAACGATGACGCGTTGTTCCGCCTCCGCTACGACGACGACGCGGGGAACGAGGTCGACGTCGACGTCGGCCGGATCGACACCTATGGGTTGCCCGTGGTGGCCGAAGAATCGCCGCTCTTCGCGGGCGCGCCGCCGTGGATCGTCGCCTGGGAGGAGCGCGCGCTCGCGCCGACCGCTGGCACGCTGCTGCTCTCGTACATCACGGACTACGACGTCGAGGGCCGCTTCACCTACGAGCTCGGCGGCGACGACCGGCTCGTCTGCGACTTCCAGCTCTCGCGCCCGATGCCGACCTCGGGCAGCTCGGACTCGGATTGGGATTGAGTCGCTTCATGCTCGCGCACGCACGACGTTGGATGCTCGCCGCGCTCGGCACCCTCGCGCTCGCGTGCGGCGGCGACGACGCGCCGGCGGACGCCTGCACCACCACCGCCGAGTGTTCGGACGGCCAACGCTGCGTCGACGACCGCTGCGTGACGGTGACCGAGCGCGACGCGGGCGGCTGCACGGACTGCGAGTGCACGATCGACGACGACTGCGCGGCGGTCGCGCCGTGCGCGGAGAGCCGCTGCAACGCGGGCTCCTGCGAGGTCGTGGTGTTCGACGAGCGCTGCGCGCCGCTCGGCATCTGCGACGCGACACGCGGCTGCGTCGAAGCACCCGACGCCGGGCCGACGCGCGTGGACGGCGGTCTGGATGCGGGCGCGGAGGACGCCGGCATCGACGCGGGCACGGATGCAGGCGTGGACGCGGGCATCGACGCCGGACCCACCCGCGGCCCCGTGGGCGCGACGTGCGACGTCTCGACCGACTGCCTCGCGTACCGTGGGCTCGCGACCCCGACGTGTCTCGAGCGCCTGCGCGACGGCACGAGCTTCGTGGGCGGCTACTGCACGATGCGCTGCACGGATGCGGACGATTGTCCCGACGGCACCGCGTGCTGGCGCGGCACCCTGCTCGAGAGCTACTGCCTCGCGGCCTGCGAGCTCCGCGACGAGTGCCGCCTCGGCTACGCGTGCCGCATCCCACCCACGGGCACGATCCAGCCGAGCGGAACCACCGCGTGTTATCCGGGGCGGTCGATCGTGCCGGTGGAGTGAGCGGCGCGCAGCCGAGAGCGCTTGCTCCGGAGCGCGCCGTCCGATGGCGATCGGCCTCACGCGTCGTAGCGCTACGACCTCACGGTCTCCGCGCGGCACCGACCGAAGAAGACTCTTCAACTGTCGAAAAAGAAGACAAGTCGAACGAGCCCAGGGTCTCCAAACTGTCGCAAGAACGGAAGGGTCGTGTCAGAGAATCGCTCTCCGACATACGCCCTACATGTCGAATCGTTTGCCGTAGTCGACTCCAAGAAACTCACAGAACGGACGGCATCTCTCGACCCGCCCACTCGCTCCGACGAAACACCACGCTCCCAGTCGTACGCAAGCAAATCACCGAGCGTCACCCACGAGTGATCGTGAGCGTCATCCTCGCACCCCAGGTTCCGCGCGACACTCCACAACGTCTCGCGCGACGCATCCTCGGGAACACCCCGTGGGCCCGCGCTCGGACGAAACAGCCCCATGTCGTTGCGCACGCCCGCAAGCATGGCGAACAAGGGATAGGTTCGCCCAATGAAGAATCTCTCCGCCCAGAGTCGAAGAGCATCCAGTTTCTCGTCGTTACTCTCGACGATCACACCAGGATAGGATTCTCGAAGCGACGCATCGAGAGCGCGCCAGTCTTCGCGAGTCTCGACGATCGGCGGACCAACGTACAGCCACTGACTGTCTGCGCCCGCACCGGGCAAGGTGCCACCATTCTTGCCATGAAGCCGCCAAGCGAGGGACTCCGCAGCAGCGAATGCACCTCCAACACTCCGCAGCAGCGAATGCACCTCCAACACGACACGGAGTGCCGAGCGAGGGCTCCGAGCAGGGTCTGGCACACCTCTGAGGTGTGCGCCGGGCCATACGCGACCAAGACCGCGTCACCGGCTCCGATCTGGAACACTGCGACGCCCTCATGCAGGACATCGGCTGCTCGATCGGGGCCTGCGTGCGACGCCGCGCGGTGCCGGTACTCGGCTCGCCTCGAACAGTCCACCGTACGAGGTAGGTGGGGGATGACCCTCCGGTCGCACGGCGCCGCGACGCGTCTGCGGCACGTCGCGGAGACTCTTCCGAGAACGGTGTTTGATCGCGCTGGAATCTCCGCGTGATTTCGGAATCGCCCCGCGCGACGGACGCACCGATGCGCGGCTCGGGCTGGGGCCGGGCCGCGCATCGCCGCTTTGGGCGCTCTGCGATCACGCAGGTGGGTCGTTGGCTCCACGACCACGACGACGACGCCGACGGCGCTTGGACTTCTTCCCCGCCTCCGCGTCGCGCGTGCGCAGCACGATGACGCGCTGGCCTTCGGTCTTCGTGACGCGTGCGTCTTCGAGGCCGCGGCGCACGATGCTCTTCGGCTCGGGCGTTTCGTCGGCGTTCGGCGTCAGCAGCTTCTTCGGCGGTTCGACGTCGATGACCCGCACGCGGCGCGCTTCGTCTTCGAGCGATCGCTCGAGGTCTTCGTGCTCGGCGAGCTCACGCGCGCGCTCACGTCGTTGCTCGCGCACGCGCATCCGCTTCTGCTGCGCCGCCTCCATCTTCGCGCGCTCCGCACGCTTCTCCGCGAGCTCGGCCTCGACCGCGAGCTCGGCCTCGACCTCTTCGCGCGAGGGATGCGGCGCACCGAGGATCGCCCCGAACTCCGGCACGTCGAGCGGCATGCCGAGGAAGGTGTGCC
>JALOQC010000353.1 GCA_025453555.1 Myxococcota bacterium
GCGCGCGGCGGTCCGGTGGGCGCGCTCTACCTCGACTCGAACGCCTGCATGGACGTCGACTTCCCCGAGGACCTCGAGCGGGCCCAGCGCGAGTTCGGCTGAGGCGCGGATCACGTCGGTCGACGCGCGACGAAGAGGTAGCCGAGCTGTCGGCGTGTGCGCGCGCCGAGACGTCACACGTCGGGATCGCCGATGAGGTAGCGCGCGCCCGCGCCTCGCTTCGCGGCGCGATCGCCCGCGTTGTAGAGCGCGCAGCTCTTCATCGACAGGCAGCCGCAACCGATGCAGCCGTCGAGGCGATCGCGCAGGCGCACGAGCCCCTCGATGCGTGCGTCGAGGGTGGCGCGAAAGCCGCGCGAGAGCCGCTGCCAATCGTGCTTGGTCGGCGTGCGCTCGTCCGGGAGCGACGCGAGCGCCTCGCGGATCTCGCCGAGGGTGAGCCCGAGCTCTTGGGCCGCCCGCACGAAGGCGACGCGTCGCAACGAGCTTCGCGCGTAGCGTCGCTGGCCTCCGCGTGTGCGCTTCGACGCGAGCAGGCCCTCTTTCTCGTAGAAGCGCAGCGCCGAGGTCGCGAGCCCGCTGCGCGCGGCGAGCTCGCCGATCGTGATCGTCGCGCCGAGCGGGCCGTCGTCGTTCGCGTCGTCGTTCGCGTCGTCGTTCGCGTCGTCGTTCGCGTCGTCGTTCGCGTCGTCGTTCGCGTCGTCGTTCGCGTCTTCGGAAGAATCGGAGGTCATGCGGTCGATTCTCCCTTGACTTGAAGTTTACTTCAACTTGCAGGCTCCAGACATGCGACGACGAATCGAGTACCGAGACCTGCACCACTCCCTCACACGCATGACCGGGGCGGAGAAGCACGCCCCGAGCGCGACCTCCACCCTCGACGCGCTCTACGTGCTCTACGACCGCGTCCTCGACGTGGCGCCCGAGCGCGTCGACCACCCCGATCGCGACCGCTTCGTGCTCTCCAAGGGCCACGGCCCGATGGCCTACTACGCGGTGCTCGCCGCCCGCGGGTTCTTCCCGTCCGACGTGCTCGACGGCTTCGGAGGCTTCGACTCCCCCCTCGGCCACCACCCCGATCGCGCGCACGTGCCCGGCGTCGAAGTGAGCAGCGGCTCGCTCGGCCACGGGCTCCCGATCGCGGTCGGCATCGCGCTCGCGCTCCGTGCCCGGAACCACGAACGCCCAAATGCGCAGTCGAACGCCGCGCAGTCGAGCTTCGGGCGACCGAACGAGAACACCGTCGCGCCGCGCACACCCCGCGTCGTCGTGATGCTCGGAGACGCGGAGCTCGACGAGGGCAGCAACCACGAGGCGATCGCGTTCGCCGCGCGCGCGAAGCTCGACTCGCTCACCGCGATCGTGATCGACAACGACTCCGCGAGCCTCGGCTGGCCAGGCGGGATCGCCACTCGCTTCGAAGGCGAAGGCTGGCTCGCGCGCACCGTCGACGGCCGCGATCACGCAGCGCTCGAGCGCGCGCTCGTCGCCCCAGGCGGGAGACCGCTCGCGGTGATCGCGAAGGTCGAACCGAAGCACGGCTGACGCACGAGGCCGCCACGCGCTCCACCGCGCTCACCGCACACCGCGCACGGCCGCACGCTCTTCGCTCATGCCGCCGCGCAGCTCGCCGTGCGCACCTCGCGCACTCCGCACTCCACCGACACACCGCCCCGAAGGAGCCCCATGGACACGATGAGAGACCGCTTCGTCACCCTCACCCACGCCGCGCTCGATCGCGATCCGAAGGTCGCGCTCGTACTGGCCGACATCTCGGTGCCCGCCTTCGAGACCGCACGCTCGCGACATCCCGATCGCGTGATCAACGTCGGCATCCGCGAGCAGCTCATGCTCGGCGTCGCGGGCGGGCTCGCGATCGAAGGGATGCGTCCGATCGCCCACTCGTACGCGCCGTTTCTGGTCGAGCGCGCGTACGAGCAGCTCAAGGTCTCCCTCGGGCACCAGGGCGTCGGCGCGATCCTCGCGAGCGTCGGCGCGTCGTACGACTGGTCCGCGGGTGGACGCACTCACCACGCGCCGGCCGACGTCGCGCTGCTCGACGCGTTGCCGGGCTGGCACGTGCACGTCCCCGGTCATCCCGACGAGGTCGAGTCGCCCTTCTCCGACGCGCTCGCCCGCCGCGAGTCGGTGTACCTGCGCCTGTCGACCCGCCAGAACGCGTCGTCGCGCGCGATCGCGCCGGGTCGTCTGCACGTCGTGCGGCGTGGACGACGTGGCACCGTGATCGCGGTCGGTCCGATGCTCGACCCCACCCTCGCCGCGATCGAAGGGCTCGACCTCACCGTGCTCTACGCCACCACGGCTCGACCCTTCGATGCGGCGACGCTCCGCGAAACGATGCCGCCCGCGCCCACCGTCCTGCGATCGTTCGCCTCGCACGACGTCGCGCTCGTGGAGCCCATGGTCGAAGGCACCTCGAGCCACGTCGTGTCGGCCGCGCTCGTCGATCGTCCCCACCGACTGCTCGCGCTCGGGGTGCCGCGCGTCGAGCTGCGACGCTACGGGACCCCCGAGGACCACGATCGCGCCTACGGCCTCGACGCGCGCGGCCTCGCCGAGCGGCTCACGCGGTTCTTTCGGTAGCGCGCGCAGGGTTCGAGGTGCTCGGAGGGGCGCGGGCTCGCCGAATCGAACGATCCGCATGACGAAGGTCGTTCGGGTCGCGGTTGCGATTCGAGGAGTCGCCTCGTGCGCGGGCGCGTGGTCAGCGGTCGCCGCGTGCGCGGGTCGCCAACGGTGCTCTACTTGCCGCATGGGCCGGCCTCGCGACTTCGACGTCGACGCCGCGCTCGACGCTGCGGTCGAGCTCTTCTGGCGACAGGGCTACGAGGCGACGTCGGTGCGGGGGCTCGCGGACGCGATGGGGATCCAGCTCGGCAGCTTCTACGCCGCCTTCGAGAGCAAGGACGTCTGCTTTCGACGCGCGCTCGCGCGCTACGTCGCGACGCAGGGCCTCCCGACCAAGCCGAGCCCCGACGCAGTCCGCGCGTGGCTCCTCGCGATCGTCGACCCGTCGCGCGAGCCTCGAGGCTGTCTCCTCGTCGCGAGCGCGGGCGAGCACCCTGCCCTCACGCCGGAGAGCCGCGCGTTCGTGGAGCGGCAGCTCCGCGCGATGCAGGACTTCTTCACCGCGTGCCTCCGCGACCGTGCGAGCGCGCGCGACGACGCCGCGCTGCTCGTGAGCGCGGTGCTCGGCATCCACGTGATGGCTCGCGCGGGCGTCGCGTCGACGGAACTCGACCGCGTCGCCCGACGCGCGCTCCGAGCGGTCGACCTCTGATCCCACTCCGAGAGGTCGCTTCGATCGAGATCCTCGCGCTCGCGCGCTCGAACCGAAAACCTCGCGCTCGGACGTCGACCGAGATCTCGCGCTCGCGCGTCGAGGGGTCGCTCACCTCACGCCCCGACCGCGCGACCGTGACGCGATCACGACGAAGGCCGCCCGGTCTCCCGAGCGGCCTCCGTACGTTCTTGCCCGAGTCGGCGGGGTCAGCCGCCGACTTCTTCACGTCGCGCGCGACGATCAGCGTCGACGACGCCGCGCCAGCGCGAGCGCGACGAAGATCAGACCGAGCGCACCGCTCGAGTTCGAGCCTCCCGCTGCGCAGCCCGCACCGCCCGCGAACCCACCGAGCGTCGGCTCGGTGCCCGCGTCGACCTCCGCGCCCGAATCGACGCCCGCGTCGGTCGCGACCCCGCCGTCCTCGGTCACGCCGCCGTCCTCGGTCGCGCCACCGTCCGGCATGCCACCGTCGGGCATCACGACGTCTTCCGGATCGAGGTAGTCCGGGATGCCGTCCCCGTCGGAGTCGCCGATCCCTTCTTCGCGGTCGCCGCGCGAGTCGCCGTCCGCGTTGTCGTCGAGCCAGTTGTCCGCGTCGTCGCCATCCACGTCCTCGCCCGCAGTGCGGCTGTCCGCGATTTCGCGCGAGGTCGGGATCGAGTCGCCGTCGTCGTCCGCGTCGAGATGATCCTCGGTTCCGTCGTCGTCGGTGTCACGGCAGGTGCCGCTCGGGCACTCGTCGCGCGTATCGAGCCCGTCGCCGTCGTCGTCGACGTCGAGGTGATCGGGGAATCCGTCGAAGTCGGTGTCGATCGCGCCGGATCCTTCGTCGAGCGTGGGGACTCCGTCGCCGTCGTCGTCCGCGTCGAGCTGGTTCGGGCGCGTGTCGGCGTCGGTGTCGGGGCACGAGGTCGCGCCCGGGCACTCGACCGCGGTCGGGATCCCGTCGCCGTCGTCGTCCGGATCCTGGAAGTCTGGCGTTCCGTCCTCGTCGGTGTCGCGGCACGGCTCGCTCGGACACTCCTCGTCGTCGGTGAACCCGTCGCCGTCGGTGTCCTCGCCTTCGCCGACCGTGAAGGTCGACGTCGCCGTCGCTTCGTTGCCCGCCTCGTCGGTCGCCACCGCGGTCGCGGTGTGATCGCCCTCCGCGAGGTCGCTCGTCGCGCGCACGCTCCAGCGCCCCGCCGCGTCCGTGGTCACGGTGCCGATCTCGGTGCCGTCGATCGAGACCACCACGCTCGCGCCCGGCTCCGCGGTGCCGACGATCGTCGGGCGCGGCCCCGGCACCGTCGCGCCATTCGCGGGCGCGTCGATCGCAACCTCCGTCTCGGTGTCGACCCCGAACGAGCCCGCGTCGGTCGCGGAGTCGCCGTCGAGGTCCGTCGCGACCGCCCGCACGGTGTGGGTGCCGTCCACGAGGGTCGCGCTCACCTCGATCGACCAGTCACCTTCCGCGTCGGCGGTGACCGTACCGATCAGCGCACCGTCGACGAAGACCTGCACCGTCGCGTTCGCGTCGGCGGTGCCGAAGATCGTCGGCGTCGTGTCGTTCGTGGTCGCGCCCCCCGTGGGCGACGTGATCGCCACGCTCGGCGCGTCCGCGTCCACCGTGAACTCGTGCGTGTCCACCGTGGTGTAGGCGTCGCGATCGGTCGTCGTCGCGACCACCACGTGCTCGCCGTCCGCGAGCTCCATCGTCACGTCGATCGACCAGGCACCACGGTCGTCGGCGCGCACGTGCCCGAGGAGAACGCCGTCGACGATCACGAGCACCACCGCCCCCGGCGTCGCTTCGCCCGTGATGGTGGGCGTGCGATCGCGCGTGGTGGACTGATCGGCGGGGCTGCGGATCTCGAGCGCCGGTCCCGGGAGCTCGACGTCCAGCACACCGTCGTCGGTCGCGACGTTGCCCGCCGAATCCGTCGAGGTGACCGACACGTTGCGGTTGCCGGTGTCGAGCGGCGCCGTGACCTGCAAGGTCCAGTTGCCCTCCGCGTCGACCACGACCGTTCCGACCACGACCTCGTCGATCGTGACCACCACCGTCGCGCCCGGCTCTCCCGTGCCCGAGAGCTCCGGCGTGGTGTCGCCCGTGATCGTGGGCTGGAGCCACGCGACGGTGTTGCCGAGGTCGACCTCGAAGTCGCTCTCGGTGCTCGCGGTGTTGCCGAGCGTGTCGGTCGCCGAGGCGCTCACGGTGTGATCGCCCTCCGCGAGCGCGGTGGTCACGTCGATCGACCACGTGCCGTCCGCCGCGACGGTGACCGTCCCGATCTCGGTGCCGTCGACGCTCACCACGACCGTCGCGCCGACCTCGCCGGTACCGGAGATCGTCGGCGTCGCCGTCATCACGCGCGAGGCGTCCGCAGGCGTCGTGATCGCCACGGTGGTCGAGAGATCGACGGTGTACACGACCGCGTCCATCGCGGTGTTGCCCGCGGCGTCCATCGTGGCCGCGACGAACGCGTGATCACCCTCGGCGAGCGCGGGGTCGACCTCGACGGACCACGTGCCGTCCGCCGCGACGGTGACGATGTCGAGCGGCACGCCGTCGACCGTCACCGTGACCATCGCGCCGACCTCACCGGTCCCCGAGAGGGTCGGCGTGGTGTCGGTCGAGCGCGTCCCGCTCGCGGGCTCGGTGATCGCGACGGTGGTCACCGTGTCGACCGTGAAGTCCGCTCCGTCCATCGCGGTCGTCGCGCCGCCCATCACCACCGCGATCACGGTGTGCGGGCCGTCGTCGAGATCCGACGCCGGCGTGAACGACCACGCGCCCGCGGCGTTGGCCGTGACCATGCCCGCGGGCGTGCCGTCGATCGTGACGACGACGACGATGCCAGGGGTCGCGCTGCCGGAGATCGTCGGCGTCGCGTCGCGCGTCGTCGAGTCGTCGACCGGCGCGAGCACGTCGACCGCGACCACCGAGCACGTGACGTTCGCGTCGCAGATGCCGAGTGAGCACGTCGTGCCGACCGCGACGTTCGTGGAGCCACACGTGTTCGCCGTGCACGTCCGGGCGGTGCACTCGTTGCCGTCGTCTGGGCAGTGCGTCGGCACGAGACATGGCACGCAGGTGTTCGTCGCGACGAGACAGCGCGGGGTCGCGCCCGAGCACTGCGCATCCGCGACGCACGCGACACAGACGTTGGTCGCCCCACCCGAGCAGACCTGTCCGCCCGTACACTCGCCCACACCGCCCGCCGCGATCGCGTCGTTCTCGCAGGCGCCCGACACGTTGCAGAGGTCGTTCGTGCAGGGATCGGAGTCGTCACACGCCGCGTCGCTGTTGCAGCGCGCCACGCAGGTGCCGGCATCGCAGCGCCCGCTCGGCACGCAGTCGCCCGAGTCCATGCAGCCCATCTGGCCGATCTCGAGCCGACAACTGCTGCTGCACCCGTCGCCGTCGTCGACGTTGCCGTCGTCGCAGCCTTCGGACGCGCTCTGCGCTCCGTCACCGCAGCCCGGGATCCGGAAGGGCGTGAAGTAGCCGAACAAACCGGTGCCGCCGTCCTGCGTGACGAGGCCGAGCTGGAAGTCGGCCGCCGCGCGGACGCTGTGGTTGCCTCCCGCGACGTTGAACTGAATCGCCGTCAGATCGGGACGCCCCGGCACGACCGCGGTCGAGAGCGGGACCACCACCGCACCGTCGAGCCGAAGCGAAGCGAGGTTCGCGGTCGCGATCACCACACCGACGCGCCCACTGCCCGCGACGTTGAAGTCCGTGATCCATTGCCCGACGGGTACCAGCACGATCGGAGGAATGATCGCAATGTCGATCTCGCACGAGGACAGCCCCGAATTCTGATAGACGGTCGCAGGTTGACTGGTCTCGATGTAGGTCAGAGCGGTCACCGAACGGCGATGAACCCCACCCGCGTTCAACGTCGCGACGAGCGTCCCGTTCACGCGCACCTCGGTCCCGGTGGGGAAGTTGTGGACCACGTACTGCGTGCCCACCCCAGTCACGGGCAGGATGTTGTCCGCACCGTCGTCACCGCAGCTCCCAGCGACGCCGCACAGGCCGGACCACCCGCGTCCACCCACGCTGACCGCGACCGGATCGGTCGACGTGACGAGCCCTCCGACCTGCTCACGCGTGCAGACTCCAGCCGGAATGGTGCGCGACACGTAGGTCTGCCCTGGCGCCAACACCACGGAGAAGCTCGCGTTGGGCGAGGCCTGCCAGAACGGCAACGTCGCGCCCGGCGGCGCGGTGAAGGTCACGGTGCCGCCGAAGGGTGCGTACACGGCCGTGTAGTCGAACCCGGTGCCCGGACTGCCGCTGTTGTTGTTGAGGTTGTACGAGCCGAGTCGAAACCGTTGACCGAGCGCGTAGGTGGCGTTCTTGATCGTCGAAGACGACTGCCAAGGACCCACGATCAAACGATGATTGACGATGAGCTCTGCCGAGCTCGCTTCGATGAAGATGCCACGCGTCTCGACAGTCTCGTACGCCCCCGCCGCGCCTTCCGTAGTGCTGAGCGGCACCACGAGCGGCGTCCCGGGACTGACCGAGAACGCGGTCGCCGTACCGGTACCGGCGCGCCAGGTGCCGGTGATCGTGCCACGCGGGCTGCTGATCACCATGTCCCAGTCGACGGTGTAGCCCTGCGGGGTGCCGAGCGCGGGCGGCACGTAGAAGCACGAGCGCCCGATCGGGCACGCCTGCGCCTCGGCGGAGCTCGGAACGAAGGTGCTCGACGCTCCGAGCACCGCGAGACAGAACGAGATTCGAAGGAAGCGCTTCATCGGTCCACCGTGTCGGCGCTCGGGCCGCTGTTCTGCTGTTGAATGCCGTCACTTCCGTTGACGATGTTGAACTCCACGCGCCGGTTCTGCGCGTGTTGTTCCGCCGTACTCGCGTTCTCCACGATCGGACGATCCGGGCCGAAGCCCTGCGCGCTCAGCCGGCTCGCCGCCACGCCTTCCCGCACCAAGAACGCCACCACCGCCTCCGCGCGCTTCTGCGAGAGCGTCATGTTCGCCTCGCGACGACCGCGCGAGTCCGTGTGCCCCTCCACGCGGATCTGCGCGAT
>JALOQC010000354.1 GCA_025453555.1 Myxococcota bacterium
CGCGTGCTCTATTTCGATTTCGATCCGATCTCCGACGGCATTCCTGGCTACGCCTGGCTCTTTCAATATCCGAAACCCGGCAGTGAGTACGCCAAGAACACATTGCCTTCCGCGCCCGCCAGCGCGGGCCCGTGGAAGCTCGGCATCATGGACGGCCGCGGGGTCACGCCCGGCTCGGTGCTGCGCGAGTGGACGGAGCGCTTCGCGGCGCGCCACGGCTTCCGGCTCGTCGACGCCAAGCTCCAAGGCTGGCCCGAGCACTACTACTCGCCCCACACCGAGGCGCATCGACCCGGGCTCGTGCTCACGGGCGAGGCCTGGGGCATCGACCCCTTGCTCGGCGAAGGCATCGCCCCTTCGATCGAGATCTCGCGCTACGCCGCGCGCCGCGTGAAGGAAGCCCTCGACGCCGGCACCACACGCATCGCCCATTACGAGCGCGACTTCGTGCGCACCACCGAAGAGGGCGAGAACCTGAAGTTCCAGTGGCGGCTCGCGGAGCTGCTCTACGGCTCGCAAGGCCGGCGCTGGATGCGGGTCCTCTTCGACCACACCTACATGCAGCAGGTCGCGGCCGCGGGGACCGAGCGCTACGGGCGCCTCGCCGGATTGCAGTGGAAGCTCGGCGCGCGCTACGCGCTCCAGGTGCTGCGGCGCGGTTTGCCCTCGAACGCGCCGCTCCCTTCGCCGGGCTGAGCTCGCGCCCGACCACCGAGCGCGAGGGGGAACGGTCATGCCAAGCTCGCACCCGATGACCGAGGCTCCGAAGAGGAAGCGTCGTTGGGTCCGGTGGGTGCTCGCGTTCCCGCTCCTGATCGCGCTCGCGCTCTATCTCGCCCGCGATCCGATCGCGACGAAGCTCGCCATTCACGCGCTCGCGAAGCGTGGCACGAGCTGCGAGGGGTTGGCGCTGCACGTCGGGTGGGCGCTCCAGTCGGTGGCGATCGACCCCGTGACCTGCACCCGCGCGGAGGGCCGCGTGACGGAGATCGCGTTCGCCGAGGGCGCCACGCTCGAGCTCGCGGGGACCACTCCGCGCCGCGTGGTCGCGCCAGAGGTGCGGGTGGAGCTGCGGGAAGCGCCGGAGAGGCTGGAGGACGCGGGCCTCGTTCTCTTCGACGAAGCGCTCGCCCGCCCGCCGCTCACGAGCGTGCTCACCGCAGTGGCCAATTTCGCCGCGCGGAGCGATCGCGTCGACCTCGTCTTCGAGCGGGTGGTGCTCGGCCGGGAGGGTCGCGCGCTCGTCGCGCGTGGTGTGGCCGCGCGGCGGACCGAGGAGGGCATGCTGATCACGGTCGACGAGCTCGGTCCGCGTGCGGCCACGACCGATGCGGTGACCGACCATCCGGCCGATGCGACCGACTCGGATTCGGCCGAGGCGCCGGCGCCCGCCGACTCGATCGCGCCCGAGGCTCCGGTCGAGGCGGATTCCCTGGGCCCGCAGCTTCGTTGGAGCCTCCGCGCCCTCGAGGCCCGCGCCACCAGCGACGTGCTGGACGGCCGCGCCACCCTCGTGGTGGACGCGTCGATCGCCGGCCTCGGTCGCGAAGAGTCGATCGGAGTCGCGGTGCGGGGCCGCGATCTTCGTGGGCCGCCGGACGTGAGCCTGACGCTCGACGGCTCGACCGTGGTGCGTGTGCTCCGCGATCGGGCGCGACGCTTTCGTGATCGACTGTTGAACCAGCGCTGAGCCTGCACCGAGCCTCCACTCGTCGGCACCCAGGCGCGTTCCTGGTCCCGAAACGGCCGTGACGAGCTCCGCGGTGGCGGCCACCGACTCGACGTTCTCGGCGTGCGCGCGGGGCCGCTCGACGTGGAGCTCGGTTTCACCCGCGATCCCCCTCGGGAAACGCGGTGGATCTTCCACGTCGGTCCCGACGAATCCTCCGCCTCCGCTGGGTGACTCCCGCGTCTGGGATATCCCCACGCTTGCCGCGCCCCTGCCGATTCCCCAGCATGTGGACATGTGGCGGGTCACGTTCGTGGGGCTCGTGATCGCGTGTGGCGGTGCGTCGGAGGTGCGCACCGCGGAGAGCACCCCCGCCCTCGCGGTGCCGCACGCGCCACGCGGGGAGCGTCCGAGCGGTGATACCGAGCACGCGAACGCGAGCCTCGCGTCGACTCTCGGGTCGGCTTCGCACGACCCGCACGATCCGCTCCGCGATCCTCGCGATGCGATCCGCGATCCCCGCGACCGCGATCCCCGTCACGCCCTCGCCGCGACGCTCGCCGGAGAAGCGCCCACCGTGCGGTGCGCGGACGCGGCGCGTTGTCCGCCCTCGGTCGGCCTCGTCGTCTTCCCCGGCCGCGAGCCCGACGCGCTCGGCCGCGTACTCCCGACCCGCTGCACGGGCACCCTCGTGTCACCCGATCGTGTCCTCACCGCCAGCCACTGCGTGACCACTCCGACCTGCGTCGGCGCGTGGATCACCTTCCCCGCCACCGCCTCGCATCCGACCGGTTTCGCGCATTGCGCCGCGGTGATCGCGCGCGATCCCGACGACGCGGACGCCGTGCTGCTGGAGGACTGGGCGATCCTGGAGCTCGATCGGTCGCTCGATCGCCCAGTCGCGACGCTCGAGCGCGCGCCCGCCACGCCGGGCACCATCGTCACCGTCGCGTCCGTCACGCCCCACCCGATCTACGACAGCCGGCACGAGCTCGACGGTCGCCTGTGTCGGGTGGAGAGCCCCGAAGCTGCCGAAGCACGCCTGGGCGAGGGCGCGCGTCGGGTGGGTTGGCTCTCCGGATGCCCGATCGAGCCTGGAAACTCGGGCTCGCCCGTCCTCGACGCGGAAGGACGCCTCCGCGCGCTGGTGCATGCGGGTAGCCATCCGGTGTTCGGCATCGGGGTCACGACCGCGCTGCCGAGCACCGTGCTGGCCGCTCCCTGAGCCGCGCCTGCTGCCTGCGGAAGCCTGGATCCTCCAGCGCTCGGCCCGCGGGGCCCGCGCTCAAACGCTCATCATCGGCGGCCGGGTGCTGCGACGCCGTTCGATCGCGAGCAGCTCGTCGTCGTCGGTGCACGGATCGTAGAAGCGCTCGAAGTCCTCGCGCGCGTCGGTCATCTCGGCGACGAGCTGCGCGCCGAGCGGGCGATCGATCGCGCCCGCGCTCGTGAAGCGCCGGATCGCCTCGACGAGGTGATCGAAGAAGACCGGCACCGGCCCATCCATGCCGACCGTGCCGCCCTCCGCGAGGTCGCGGAAGAGGAAGTCGTGGAGGTCGAACGCGAGCCAATCGAAGGTCGGGTCTTCCGCGAAGACGAAGCTGCTGAGCAAGCAGAAGACCGCGTGGGCGGCGGAGGCGACGAACGGATCGTCCGAGGCTTCGAGCTCGTCGATCCAGGCTTCGGCGACGGGGAGGTGGCGCTCGTAGAACGCCTGGGCTTCGGGAGAATCGGACGGAATCAGGAAGTGCGACATGAGGGCTCCTCGGGAGAAGCCCCCTGTTCGTGCCGACGCGCCCTCGGTTGCGGATCATTTTCGGCCCGAGGGCACGATCGCACCCACCGACCGATCCGCGGGTTGCCCGAGCCGCTCACGCTCCTCCGTGACGTGCCCTCTCGAACGACACGTCGCCCTCACCGAGGCGCTTTCGTTCCCGTGCGCTCTCGGCTCGCAGATGCCGTGATTCGTCGACGGTCGGTGACGACGGAGCGTTCGTGAGCGACGCGTTCGCGAGCGGAACGTCCGCTGGCGACGGAGCGTTCGCGAGCACGCGCCAACGCGACGCTCAGCTCGCGGTGCGGCGCAGGAACACGGTGCCGGCGGAGTAGCCCGCGCCGAACGAGCAGAGCAGGCCGATCGCGCCCGGCGCGAGATCCTCGTGGTGCAGGTGCAGCGCGATCACCGAGCCGGCCGACGACGTGTTCGCGAAACGATCGAGCACCACCGGCGCCTCCTCGGCCGAGGGCTCGTGGCCGAGCACCTTGGTCGCGATCAGGCGGTTCATGTTGAGGTTCGCCTGATGCAGCCACATGCGGTCGAGCTTCTCGATCCGCAGCTCGTCCATGTGCGCCACGATCATGCGCGAAACCATCGGGATGATGTCCTTGAAGACCTTGCGGCCTTCTTGGACGAAGAGCAGGTCCGTGTCGGGTGCGGTCATTCGCGCGAGAAGCTCGGCATCGTCCGCGGACTCGGCGCGATTCAAGAACCCGAGGTTGTTGCGGATGTTGTTCGAGAAGCTCGTCTCGAGGCGAGCTCCGAGGATCTCGAATACCGGCTTTTCACGGGGAATGTCCGCGTGCTCGAGCAACATCGCGGTGGCGACGTCCCCGAAGATGAAGTGACAGTCGCGGTCCTTGAAGTTGAGGTGCGCGCTGCAGATCTCGGGATTGACCACGAGGATGGCGCGCGCGCTTCCGGCGGTGATCATGTCCGCCGCGGCGCGCAGACCGAAGGTCGCGGACGAGCACGCGACGTTCATGTCGAAGCCGAAGCCGCGCACCCCGAGCGCGTGCTGCACCTCGACCGCGATGGCGGGGTAGGCGCGCTGGAGGTTGCTGCACGCCACGATCACCGCGTCGACGTCCGCGGCGGTGCGGCCGGCGCGCGCGAGGGCGTCCTCGCAGGCCACCACCGACATCTCCGCGAGGATCGAGAGCTCGTCGTTGCCGCGACGGGGCAGCCGCGGCGCCATGCGCGTCACGTCGAGGATGCCGCTGCGATCCATCACGAAGCGCGACCGGATGCCGCTCGCCTTCTCGATGAACTCGCTCGACGAAGGCTGCTTCGCCTCCACTTCACCGGCCGCGATCTGCGACGCGTGTTGGTCGTTCCAGCGACCGACCCACGCGTTGTAGGCCCCCACGAGCTCGTCGTTGGAGATGGCGTGCGGCGGCGTGAAGAGACCCGTGGCGGCGAGGACGACGGAAGAACGCATCCGAGGTCGGTAGCAGAAGTCCGCGAAAACGTGCGGATTTCGAGGGCAGGACCGTGAGGCCTCTCCGTGCGAAGCGCGCGACGCAGCGCGCTGCGAAGGGCACGACGCATCGCGATCCTCGGGGTTCTCACGGATCTCGACCGGGCGCGAAGCGCTCGACGCAGCGCCGCGTCGACGACCGTGCCGAGGGTCCGGCGACAAACCCCTCGGAGAAGAAGCTCAGAGCCTGATCCAGGATCGGCGTCGGCGCTTCGCGTCCTGAGCACGCACCCTGAGGCATCGTGTCGCTGCGCGACGAGGCGATGGTGTCGCTGGGCGACGAGACGTACGTGTCGCTGCACGACGAGACGTACGTGTCGCTGCACGAGGCGACGGTGTCGCTCGCTCGCGTCCCCGACGGACGATGGAAGCAGGAGTGGACGGATCCGACGCGTGCATGACGGCCGTGTGTGCCGCGTGTGTGCCGCGGCGCTCGAGGCGAGGCGATGCGAGGAGGCGGCGAGCCGCGTCACGCTGGAAGAATCGAAGAAGAGCTCGGAACGCGGCGTACGGATCTCGGCGCTCGCTCGCGTCGCGCTCGAGGGATTCCTCGAAGCGTCACCCAACGAACGCGGACGGTGGGTTTTGGTTCGGTCGGCTGACGGCGAGACTCACGTGACGTCGGGTGGCGCGGCCTGGCGGCAGGCTCCGAAAACGATCGCGCGACGCGGATACGGCGCGGGCCGTGCGTGGTGGCGCCGATACGGCGCCGACCTCCGTGACGTCCTCGCCTCGGCGGGGCAGCTTGCCACGCCACGATCTCGTGCCGATCGGTCGTCGGTCGCGACGAACGTCGGCTTCGGATCGCCCACGAATGCGGGGTGACGCGGGCCTCGAGCCCGACGCGGCACGCGTGGTGCAGAGCGTCGGGGAGGGGCGTCGCGGGGATCGCGAAGGGTGCTTCGGCTCGAAGCGCTCTGCGCGCCCGCGTTCCGTCACTCATCACACGAGGACACCATGAAATCGATCTCGATCGTTTCCTTCTTCTTTCTTTCGCTCTCTCTCGCCGGATGTTCCGCGGTCGAGGAGCGCCTCGACTGTCGTGACATCTGCACCGACTACGACGCGTGTCTCGGTGACTTGGACGTACAGGACTGCATCGACGCCTGTGAGGATCAGAACCACCGAGACATCGACGACTGCGACGCGTGTCTCGACAGCGAAGGCATGGGCTGCGTGTCGTGCGCGGCCGAGTGCGCGGATCTCGCGATTTGACGTGTCGCACGCCGCCCCGACGCGGCGCTCGGCGACGACCGCGCGCTTCGCGGAGGACGAATGTTCCTCCGTGAAGCCAGCGAAGCCCTGACGGAGCCGCCCAGTACGCTCGAATCGCGGCTCTCGAAACCGATTTCATCGCTTCGGTGCTTGCCCGAAAGGAACGCTCACTTCTTCGATTCTCCATTCTCTTCGATTCGATGAATCCGAATTCTCCCCGATCTCCGGAGGAACCCATGACCGAGACCCGACGAACCGACGTGCCCGATCTTCCGACCACCCTGGTCCGTGAAGCGGACAGCACGATGCCGCGCATCAGTCTCGCGTCGGATGCGCTGAACGAAGAGAACCGCCGCTTCTGGCATTGGATGGCCGAGCGCGCGCCCTTCGCGCGGCTGCTCTCTCCTCGTGTCGCCTCGAACGAGCGCGCCGACGAGCACGACGCCTCCGCGCGTGAGGCCTACGTGCATCACGAAGGCGAGCCGCGCGTGCTCGACCACGAGCCCGACGCCTGAGCGCGCTCGAACGCGACACCGCGACACCGCGACACCGCGACACCGCGACACCGCGACTTCGCGACTCCGCGACTTCGCGACTTCGCGACTCCATGTGATCCGGCATGTGCCCCGGCATGCCGAGCCCCACTCGCATCGCCGAGCGCATCGATCAGCTCGGCGCGCTCCCGAGCTTCGACCCCGCGACGCTGAGCGAGCGCGCGCACGCGCGCTACGTGGTCGGCGAGGATCTCGTCGCGATGCTCCGCGAGGACCTCGTGGCCGAACGCGTCGCGGTGCAGACGTACACCGAGATCGTCCGTTGGCTCGGCGACGCCGATCCGACGACGCACCGACTGATGGAGGACATCCTCGCGCAAGAGGAGGAGCACGCCGACGATCTCGCGTCGTTGCTCGAGCGAGTGCGTCAGGCGCCGCGCGGGCTCGACGCCTGACGCTCCGGCGGTCCCGCGAAAGCAGCGGTCGTTCGACGAGCGTCGTTCGACGAGCGTCGTTCGACGAGCGTCGTTCGACGAGCGTCGTTCGACGAGCGTCGTTCGACGAG
>JALOQC010000355.1 GCA_025453555.1 Myxococcota bacterium
CTGCTCGACGTGATGATGCCGGTGATGAACGGCTTCGACGTCTGCAAGCGCGTGAAGGCCGACGCTGCGCTCGCGTCGACCTTCGTGATGATGCTGACCGCGAAGGGCCAGGAGCTCGATCGCGTGACGGGGGCGGAGGTCGGCGCAAACCTCTACCTCACCAAACCCTTCGATCCCGACGACGTGCTGCGCCGCGCGGCGGCGGTGCTCGGGCTGGAAGACGAGGTCTGATCGCATGGCGCCTTCGTCCGACGACGACGCTCCGCCCACCCGCGTGGGGGGTGCTCCGTCCGTCGAGGGCGGCGACTCCGAAGCGGGGGTCGCCACGGGCGCGCGGCCGCGTCCGAGCAGCGCGTCGCGGCCGATCCCGGAGACTGCGCACTCGCCGGTCGATCTCCTTCTCACGCAGGCCGCGCGACCGAACGTCGGACTGAGCTCGCGACCGCCGGGCGTCGACGACGATCGCGAGCTCGACGAGGGCACGCGCCCGACGGTGGCGAGCCGACCGCCGCGACCGCGGGGCTCCAAGATCGAGCCGGTGGTGCTGCTCGCGCGCGGCGGCATGGGCGAGGTGCACCGCGCGCAGGACACCGCGCTGCATCGGCAGCTCGCGATGAAGGTGCTGCACACGCACCTCGCGGGCTCGGAGAAGTTGCGCGCGCGGTTCCTCGACGAGGCGCAGATCACCGCGCAGCTCGCGCACCCGAGCATCCCGCCGATCCACGAGGTCGGTGAGCTCGACGACGGTCGGCCCTACTTCACGATGAAGGAGGTCCACGGGCGCACCCTCGCGGAGCTCCTCGACGACGGCCACGACGCCTTCGGTGAGCAGCGACGCCTCGAGGTCTTCCAGCGCGTCTGCGAGGCGATGGCCTACGCGCACGCGCGCGGCGTGATCCACTGCGACCTCAAGCCGCTGAACGTGATGGTGGGCTCGTTCGGCGAGGTGCTCGTGATGGACTGGGGCGTCGCCCGTCTCGTCGGTGCACGGCAGGGGGCAACGCAGGAGCCCGCCATCCACGAGCCGCCCGTCACGCTCACGAGCGGACCGAGCACCGCGTGGGAGATCGCAGGCACGCCCGCGTACATGCCGCCCGAGCAGGCGATCGCGGATCTCGATCGCATGGGCCCCGCGTCCGACGTCTACGCGATGGGCGTGATGCTCTACGAGCTGCTCGCGGGCACGCGGCCCTACCACGGCAAGGTGCCGCGCCTCGTGCTGCTCGCGACGCAGGGCGACGTGCCGAAGCTCCCGCGTCGTCCGGGCTCGATCGTCGACGACTCGCTCGACGAGATCATCTGGCGCGCGATGCGGCCAGAGCCGCAGGAGCGTTACGCGGACGCGGGCGCGCTCGGGGCGGACATCGCGCGCTGGCGCGACGGCGCGCTGCGGCGCGAGAAGGCGCTCTCGGTGGTGAAGCTCGCGCAGCGCCGGCTGCCCGAGCTGATGCGGCGCCGACTCGAAGCGGAGGGGCTGCGTCGCGAAGCGCGCGAGCAGCTCGAGGTGCTCTCGCGTCGCGCGACCGTCGAGGAGAAACGCGACGCGTGGGCCCGCGAGGACGAGGCGGCGGCGATCGAGCGCGAGGTCGCGACCGGCATGGCGGAGATCGATCGTCTGCTCCACGAGGCGCTCGTGCACGCGCCGGGGTTGCCGGAGGCGCGGCGGCTGCTCGCGGATCGCGCGTTCGAGCGGCACCGCGCGGCGGAGAAACGGCGCGCGTTCGACGAGGCGGCGGTGCACGAGGTCGAGCTGCGCGCGCACGATCTCGGTGACTACGAGGACTACCTCTCGGGCACCGCGCGGCTCTCGTTCGCGACCGACGTCCCGTGCGAGGTGCGGCTCTGGCGGCACGTGCTGCGCGATCGTCAGCTCGTGCCGGAGCCGGTCGGGGATCTGGGTCGCGCTCCCGTCGTCGATCGCGAGCTGCCCGTGGGCAGCTACGTGCTCGAGCTGGTCGCCACGGATCGACCGCCGCGCTTCGTCCCGATCGCCCTGCGTCGGCGCGAGGGGTGGTCGGGGACGCGGCCGCGCGAGGACGCGCCGTGGCCGGTGCGCGTGCCGCGCTCGCTCGGCGCCGACGAGGTCTGGGTGCCTGAGGGGCCGTGCGAGCTCGGCGACGACGACGAAGTCCGCGCCGCGCGGTGGATCGAGGCCTTCGTCGCGCGCCGCGATCCGGTCACCTTCGCCGAGCTCATGCCCTTCCTCGCGTCCCCCGAAGGCGCCGCGTACCGCGAGGCGACGCTGCGCGACGGGCTCGGCATCTTCCGGCCCGACTGGCCTGCGATCGGCGTGAGCTGGGACGCGGCGCACGCCTACGCGCGCTGGCGCGCCAAGCGCGACGAGCTGCTCTGGCGGCTGCCGAGCGAAGCGGAGTGGGAGAAGCTCGCGCGCGGCGTCGACGGTCGTCGTTTCCCGTGGGGAGAGCTCGGCGACGCGTCTCTCTGCCACGTGCGCACCGAACGTTTCACTCCGCGCGCGCCCGCCGCGATCGACGCGTTCGCCACCGATCGTTCGCCCTACGGCGCGCGGGGTCTCGCGGGCAACGTGCGCGAGTGGACGAGCGATCTCTACCTGCAGTCGGGCCTCACGCTGACCGGCAAGCCGATCCCGCGCGCGGTCCGCGGCGGCTCGTACCGTCTGCCGCTCGACGCCGCCCGCTGTGCCTCCCGCGCCGCGCTCGCGCCCTCGATCGGTTACCTCGACGTGGGCTTCCGTCTGGTGCGCAGCCTCGGCGGTTGAGCGCGCGTCACGCGTCGCGTCCCGTGGCTCTCGTCGAGCGGTCGTCGCGGAAGCTCGCGCAGCGTCCCTGTAGCTTCTGGCGCGGAACCTTCGACGGAAAGAAGAAAGCCCGCGCGAGGCACGGGCCTTCAAAGAGGGAGGCTCACGAAGAGCCTCCGAAGCGATGGGCTCAGCGAGCCTGGAAGAAAGACAGCGTTCCCACGTAGAGGAAGCCGATCATGAAGAGCACGAGGAAGGGGATCGTGATCCAGCTTCCGGTGATCACCGCGAGGGCGATCGTGACGACGAAGTAGAGGCCGAACCCGAGCTCGATGAGCGAGTGGACGGGGAAGCTCGCCTTGTACTTCTTCTTCTTCCAGTCGTCGCGCTTGCCGCTGACGCCGTGCTTGGGCGTGCGGACGAACTCGAGGTCCTTGCCGAAGAGGCCCTCGAGGACGGCGCGCGCGTTGTTGACGCTCAGGCCGATGCCGAGGGCCATCATCAGCGGGAGGCGCTTGATGGCGTCCCAGAGGTTGTCGTAGAGCGCGCGGTGCGTGACCAGGTAGAACACGCAGATCGAGCCGCAGGTCGCCGCGAAGAGCGGGACGTCGAGCAGGAGCAGCTCCGGGTGATCCATGTGGCGACGGATCAGCATGTTCGGGAGCTGGAGCATCGCGAGCAGGACGAGGAAGAGGTACGCGAAGTTGTTCGTGAGGTGGAAGATCACCTCCATCTTCACGCGCCACGGGATGTCCGCCTTCAGCACGAGGCCGAGGAGCTTCTTCGTGGTCTGAGCGGAGCCCTTCGCCCAACGGAACTGCTGGGTCTTGAAGGAGTTCATCTCGCAGGGGAGCTCGGCCGGCGCGAGCGCCTCCGGCACGTACACGAAGCGCCAGCCCTTGATCTGCGCACGGAACGAGAGGTCCATGTCCTCCGTCACCGTGTCGTGCTGCCAGCCGCCGGCGTCCGCGATCGTCTGCTTGCGCCAGATGCCCGCGGTGCCGTTGAAGTTGAAGAAGCGGCCCGAGCGGTTGCGCGCGATGTGCTCGATCACGAAGTGACCGTCGAGCATCATCGACTGGCACTTGGTGAGCACCGAGTACTCGCGGTTGATGTGGCCCCAGCGCGCCTGGACCATGCCGACGTTCGGGTCGGTGAAGTGGTCGATCATCTTGCGGATGATGTTCGGCTCCGGGACGAAGTCCGCGTCGAACACCATGACGAGCTCGCCCTTGGCGGTCTTGAGGCCGTTCTCCAGCGCGCCGGCCTTGTAGCCGGTGCGGTCGACGCGGTGGACGTACTCGGCGTCGAAGCCGCGCTCGCAGAGCTCGTCGACCTTGGCACGCGCGATCTGCGTCGTCTCGTCGGTCGAGTCGTCGAGCACCTGGAGGTGCAGCTTGTCCTTCGGGTAGTCGATGCGCGCGACACCCTCGAGCAGACGCTCGACGACGTACATCTCGTTGAAGGTCGGGAGCTGGATCGTGATCGTCGGCAGCTCCGAGTCCTCGAAGTGACGAAGCGGCTTGGGCGCGTTCTTCCGATGCTTGAGGTAGAGCATCAGGAGGTTGCCGCGGTGGGCGCCGTAGATGCCGAGGATCGTGAGCGCCACGAGGTACAGCGCGATGACGAGCGTCTCCAAGGTCAGTCTCCTTCGGTCTCTCGCGTTCGGGATCGCGTGTTTGCGATGCGTGCGCGTCGAGGCGTTCCGATGCGGGGTCGGTGAGGCCGTCAATGCCGGCTCTCGACCCACCCAGAATTTGATCCGGAGCAAACCAGAACGCCCTCCCTCAATTGTCATCAACTTGTAATTCGTTGTCTTCGATGTTGGACGTTCGTCCGTGTCAAGTTTGCGGAATCATGGACGATTCGGGGGCGCGAGTGGCTACCGCGAACGCCACGTGCGGCTGGCTAGCGCAGTGGCCACCCTGCGGGAGAAGCGCCGTCTTTGCCGCGATCTTCGCGCTTTGATCGCGGTGGCAACATGGACGAAACACGACGGTGGCTTCTCCGGTAGCCATCCCCTGCGCGCAGGCGTCGCGACAATCCGTGACAGTCGCCGAGGGCCGCTCACCACGCCGGCCAGAAGGTCGTCGGCAGCCCGTGCAGGTGGAGCATCACGGCGACGTCCATGCTGATCGCGACGAGCATGTGCACGAGCAGGCCACCCCAGATGCTGCGCGTGCGCATCGCGAGGGTGCCGAGGACCACGCCCGCGAGGATCGCGGCGAGGGTCTCGGGGAGCTCCTTGCCGAAGTGGATCATCACGTAGGGGACGATCATCGCGAAGATCGCGTGCGAGCCGAGCTGCGTCTTGCAGGCCTTGAGCCACCAGCCGCGGAAGAAGAGCTCGAGGCCGAGGAACTGGAGGAAGTAGAGCCCTTCCCAGATCAGCAGATCGGCCCAGGAGCGGTGGCTCTGTTTGTAGAACGGGTAGTACTGCTGGAAGCCCGGGTCGTAGGAGACGACGACCACGCAAACGAAGACGACCACGAACGCGACGAGGTAGATCGGGAGGTGCTCCACGAACCCGCGCGTGGAGAGGAACTGGTCGCGCAGGCGCTCGCCGCCGAGCCAGATGAAGGGCACTGCGAGCACTCCGAAGCCGAGGAATCGTGTGACGGCCCAGTAGCCGTGCGCCGAGAGCTCGTACCAGCGGTGCTCGGGCGAGAACGTGGCGAAGAAGCTCTCCGGGTCGTCTTCGGCGAGCCAACGGAGCAGGTCGAGGAGCTGGACGTAGGTGCGGCTCGGGTCGCCGAAGTACTCCATCAGGGTGAGCAGGATCGCCCCGCCAGCGAAGGCGACGAGGGGGCGACGGTCGTAGCCGAGCCCCGCAGCGTCGCGTGCGGCACGCTCCACGGCGGCTTCACGATCGAAGTATCTCCAACAACGCACGTAGAAGAACGGGTTGAGGAGCTGCCAGAAGGAGAGCGACGGCGGCGCATCGGCCGCTGCCGTGTCCGTCGTCGCCGCCGCGCGCGTCGGAGCGGTCTCCGTCGTCGCCGAGCTCTCGCCGTCGCTGTCGTGTGACTCCGACTCCGCGCCCACGTCTCACCCGCCGCTTCGCGCGAGCTCCGCCCCACGACGAAGGCGCGCGAGCGACGGCTCCTTCCCGAGCAGCACGATCGTCTCGTACAGCCCCGGGCTCGCGGTGCGGCCGGTGAGCGCGACGCGCGCGGGCTGCGCGACGTTCTTGATCTGCAGGCCCTCCGCTTCGAGCCACGCGGTCGTCGCGGCCTCCATCGCGGCCGCGTCGAAGGGCGTCGACTCGATCAGCGTGGCGAGCTTCTCGAGGTGCGGCGCCGCGTCGGGCGTCAGCATCTTCTTCTGCGCCTTCTCGTCGAAGACGATCGCGTCGTCCGCGCGGAAGAAGTAGTCGAGGCCGTCCGCGAGATCGACCAGCGTGGTCGCGCGCAGCTTCACGGGGCCGATGGCGGCCACGAGGCGCGCGTCGCTTCCGTCCACCGTGAGCCCGCGCTGCGCGAGGAAGGGCACGACGAGCTGCGCGAGCGTCGCGTCGTCGAGCATGCGCAGGTGCGTGCCCTGGACGTGCGCGAGCTTCTTCACGTCGTAGCGGCTGCCGGTCTTTCCGCAGCCCGACCAGTCGAACTTCGCTTGCAGCTCGTCGCGCGTGAAGATCTCGTCGTCGCCGTGGCTCCAGCCGAGGCGCGCGAGGTAGTTCAGCACGCCGTCCGGCACGTAGCCGAGGTCGCGGTACTCGAGCACCGCGACGGCGGCGTGGCGCTTGCTCAGCTTCTTGCCGTCGGGGCCGAGCACCATCGGCAGGTGCGCGAAGCGCGGCGGCTCCACGCCCCACGCGCGGTAGAGCAGGATCTGCGGCGGCGTGTTCACGAGGTGATCGTCGCCGCGCGTCACGTGCGTGATGCCCATCGTGAGGTCGTCGACGAACGCGCCGAAGTTGTAGAGCGGCAGGCCGTTCTGACGGATCAGCACGAAGTCCTGCTGCTCGGCGTTCGGATACGCGATGGGTCCGTAGACGAGATCCTCCCAGCCGGTCTCGCCTTCCGACGGCGCCTTGAAGCGGATCACGTGCGGCTGCGAGGGATCGCCGTCCGTGCGATCGCGCCAAGGCGAGCGGAAGCGGAAGCCGCCGTGGCCGTGCTCCTTCTCGTAGGCCTCGCGCAGCGCTTGGATCTCGGGCTGCGTCGCGTAGCAGCGGTAGGCGTGGCCCTTCTCGATGAGCTGCTGCGCGTGCGCGAGGTAGACGTCCGTGCGCTGGCTCTGGAAGTACGGTGCGTGCGGACCGCCGACCTCGGGGCCTTCGTCCCACGTCAGACCGAGCCAACGCATCGACTCGAGGATGATGTCGACCGCTTCCTGCGAGTTGCGCTCGACGTCGGTGTCTTCGATGCGGAGGACGAAGGTGCCGCCGTGCTTGCGCGCGAAGAGCCACGCGTAGAGCGCGGTGCGGACGCCGCCGATGTGGAGGCAAGGGACCGGTTCGACCGGAAACGAAGCTGACAGCCGATGACACACGCGGCCCGACCGGGCGGCTTCGACCCTCGAGGAAGCGGGTGCGCTCAACGTGTGCGACGCAGCCGCGCGCGGATCACGCCTCCCGCGTTCGGGCGCAGCCGGACCCACTGCTGCTTGGGCTGGTGACCTTCGAGCTCGATCGTCACCTGATGGCGGCCGGCCGGGAGCTGCGTGAAGCGTGCGGGGGTGGTGTCGGGCAGGAGCACGTCGTCGAAGCGCACGCGCGCGCCGGGCGGACGCGACTGCACGAGGAGCGTCGAGGTCCCGATGGGGAGCGTGGGTCGCGCTTCTTCGACGGGCGCATCGGGGCTCGGCGTCGGAGCGTTCGGGGCCTGAGCGTTCGGGGTCGCGTCGTTCGGGGTCGCGTCGTTCGGGGTCGCGTCGTTCGGGGCCTGAGCGTTCGGGGCCTGAGCGTTCGGGGCCTGAGCGTTCGGGGCCTGAGCGTTCGGGGTCGCGTTGGCGCCGTTCCCGTTCGGGCTCGCGTTCGCGGCGTTCGCATCGCCCGCGCCGTTCGGTTCCGCCGCGCTCGGTGCGCTCAGGGCGCTGGGCGCGTTCGTGCTGGGCGCGTTCGTGCTGGGCGCGTCGCTCGACTCGTCGCCCGTCGCGAGCCACGCCGCCGCGCCGAGCCCTGCCAGCGCCGCTACCAGCGCGACCGCGATGCGCACCCCGCGACGCGGCGCGGCCTTCGCGACCTCCTCTTCGAGCCCGAAGTCCACCGGCTCCGGCGTCACCGAGCGCGGCGTCACCGAGCGGGGCGGGCGCAGTGTCTCGCGCGGCTCCGCGACCGCGGCCGGTCGACCGGCGGTCATGGCGGCCTCGGCGGGCGAGCGCAGCTCCTTCGGTCGAAACGCGAGCGCCGTCACGTCTTCTTCGGTGTCGTCCTCTTCCGGGTCGTGCTCCGAACGTCCGGCCCCTTCGGGGCGCGTGTCGCGCGGCGGATCGAGCGGCTGCTCCACGCTCTTGCGCGTGATCTGCGAGACCGGCGTCGCGAGCGGGAACGTCGACGAGCGTGGGTCTCGATCGAAGGTCTTCAGCGACGCGCGCCAATCGCGCCAGCTCGGATCGAGCCCACGCACGACCTCCTGCACGACGCCGTTCGGATCCTCGACCGACGCGCGCGCCGCGAGCACGAGCTCGTGCAGCTCCTTCATGCGAGGCCGCGACTCCACGTTCGACGAGAGCGCGCGGCGCACCAGGCGCGAGACGGTCTCCGGCACGTCGCCGCGCAGCTCGCGCACGTCGGGCACGTCGCCACGCGCGAGCGCCCGCACGGTCGCGAGCCGGTCCTCGCGATCGAAGAGCGGCCGCCCGATGAGCGCCTCGTGCATCAGGATGCCGATGCAGAACACGTCGCTGCGATCGTCGAGCGGGAGCCCGAGCGATTGTTCGGGCGACATGTACGCGAACTTGCCTTTGATCTGACCGCCCTCGGAGTGCTC
>JALOQC010000356.1 GCA_025453555.1 Myxococcota bacterium
CGCGACCTACGGCGTCGACGAGCCCGCGAGCTGCTTCGACGACCTCGATCGCTGCGACGTGATGATCTGCTGGGGCAACAACCCGGCCGAGATGCACCCCGTGCTCTTCTCGCGTTTCCTCGATCGACGCTCGCGTGGGGAGCGCACCACGCTGATCGACATCGGTACGCGACGCACGCGCACCACCGGCTTTGCGGACCACTACCTCGAGTTCAAGCCACACACCGACACCGCGATCGCGCTCGGCATCATGGCGCTCTTGGTGCGCGAGGGGACCTACGACCGGCAGTTCGTGGAGCGGCATTGCGCGTTCCGCGCGCCCGAAGCGCAGAACCCGACGCTGCAAGGCGAAGCGATCGACTTCGAGACCTGGAAGTCGCGCATCGCGGAGTACACGCCCGAGCGCGTGCAAGAGATCAGCGGCGTTCCGGCGCGCGAGATCCGTCGGCTCGCGGAGCTCTTCGGGAACCGCGATCTGCGCATCGCGAGCTTCTGGTGCATGGGCATGAACCAGCACACCGCAGGCACGGCGATCAACTCGCTCGTGCACGGCGTGCATCTGCTCTCGGGACACTGGGGACGCGAAGGCGACGGGCCGAGCAGCCTCACGGGGCAACCGTCGGCGTGCGGCACCGTACGCGAGGTCGGCACGCTCGTGCACTTGTTGCCGGGCGGTCTCTCGGTCGCGAAGCCCGAGCACCGTGCGGCGGCCGAGCGGCGTTGGAACCTGCCCGAAGGGCGCATCAGCGATCGCATCGGGCCGCACACGATGGAGATGTTCCGTCGCTTCTGCCTGCCTGCCGATCAGGGCGGCGACATCGACACGATCTGGGTTCAGGTCACGAACCCCGGTCAGACGATCCCGAACGCGACCGAGTACTTCGATCGAGCCCGCGAGCTGGACGGGAAGTTCCTCATCGTCTCGGACGCGTATCCGACGTTGACCACGCGGGCGGCGGATCTCGTGTTGCCTTCGGCCATGTGGGTCGAGAAGAACGGAATGTTCGGCAACAGCGAGCGACGCACCCAGCAGTGGTTCAAGATGATTGAACCCCCGGGAGAAGCGCGGGACGATTGTTGGCAGATCATCGCGGTCGCGCGGAAGCTCTTCGATCGTGGGCATCCGGGGATGCGCGACGCGGAGGGGAAGTTCCTCTTCCACACCACGGACGCAAGCGGGCGCGAGGTGCCGATCTGGGATTTCCGCCGCTACTACGACGTGAACGTCGACGAGCGGCTCTTCGACGAGTACCGCGGGTTCTCGACCACCAAGCACAAGAACCTCGCGCCTTACTCCGAGTACGTGCGGGCGCGGGGCTTGCGCTGGCCGGTGGTGGAGACCGAAGGCGGAACCTGGCAGGAGACGCGCTACCGCTTCGTGGAGGGTGAAGATCCCTTCGTGCCGGAGGGCGCGGGATTTCAGTTCTACCACTCCACCTCGGAAGACGACCGCGCTCAGATCTGGTTTCACCCCTACAATCCGCCGCCCGAGGTGCCGGACGACGAGTACCCGTTCTGGCTCTGCACCGGGCGCGTGCTGGAGCATTGGCACTCGGGGACGATGACGATGCGCATCCCACCCCTGCGGCGCGCGATGCCGCAGGCGTACGTGGAGATGCACCGCGACGACGCGCGCCGGCTCGGCATCGCGAACGGCGACCTCGTGCGGATCGAGTCGCGGCGCGGACACGTGGACATCACGGCGTGGATCGACGGTCGCGGGCAGCCGCCGCGCGGCAGCGTGTTCGTGCCCTTCTTCGACGAGCGGCTGCGCATCAACCTCGTGACGCTGCACGAGTACGACCCGTTCTCGAAGCAGCCGGACTACAAGAAGTGCGCGGTGAAGATCCGGCGGGCGCCGCGGGGAGCGTCGGCATGAGCACGCCCACCGATCGCCCCGAGAGTCGCGACGAGTCTCGCGGCGGAGATCGCGACGAGGATCGCGACTCGGCGAGCACCCCTGCCTCAACGAAGGGCGCGCCGCGCGCGGACAAGCAGGTCGAGCGCGAGACGGTCGGCGAGCGACGTCCGATCGTCGAGGCGCGCGTGGTGCCGGTGATCGCGGCCGGGGTGCTCGCGGTCGCGGTGATCGGGTTCTTCACCGGCATCGCGCCCGCGCCGGAGGCCGCGTTCGAGATCCGCGCGTCACGCGAGGTGGCGTCGGATCTTCCGCGCGCGCCGAGCCACGCGGATCTGGCGGCCGGGTTCGCCGCGCAGGCGAGCGAGGCGCGGCAGCTCGCGGCGTGGGGCGCGATGGCGCGTGAAGGCCGACGCGCGCTGACCGAAGAGCCGCCCGTCGCGACCGAAGAGGAGATCCGCGAGGCGCTCGCGTTGCGTGAGCAACGGCGCGCGTACGACGGGGCGCCACCGCGGGTGCCGCATCCGATGACGCAGACGGGCTCGCTCGACTGCGTGGCGTGTCATCAGGACGGCTTCGTGGTCGAAGGGCGCGTGGCGAAGATGATGTCGCACGAGACCTACGCGAGCTGCTCGCAGTGTCACGTGGAGGACGTGCACTCGATGCCGGGCGCTCGGAACGCGCTCGCGGATGGGCCGCCGATCGACACGCGCTTCGTGGGGCTGGAGGCGCCGGTCGCGGGGCCGCGCGCGTGGGATGGCGCGCCGCCGGTGATCCCGCACTCGACGCAGATGCGCGAGCGCTGCGAGAGTTGCCACGGCGTGCTCGCGGAGGGGCTGCGGACCTCGCATCCGTGGCGACAGAGCTGCACGCAGTGTCACGCGCCGTCGGCGGAGTACGACCTGCGTCCGATGGCCGAGCTCGGTCCGATCGGTGCGACGCCGTGAGCGACGAGTCGAAGGACGACACGACGTCGCGCGCGGACGACGTACGCGGCGGATCGAGCGACCTGGGTGACACGCGTGATGCAGGCGAAACGCGCGACGCGTCGGTGACGCCGACGATGGAGGTCGCAGAGAAGCTGACGTTCGATCACGACCCGGTGCCGCTGCCGGACGTCTATCAGGCCGAGCTCGATGGGGCGCTCTTCGAGGCGCTGATGGACGATCTCGCCGAGCACGCGGAGGTCTTCGCGGTGTTCGTGAAGAGCGGCGCGGAGGAGCGGGCGGATGAGCCGCGGGTGGCGCTCGATCAGGCGCGGCTGCTGCTTCTGCTCGGGAAGGTGCGCGGGATTCAAATCCACTACCGACACGACGGGGTGACGTGGATCGACACGCTCATGCGCGGGCCGACCAGCATCCGCGTGGTGCGCATGAAGGCGCCCGTGCAGGAGCCTGCGCCGCCGGTGGAGGAGCCGCGGGAGGACGGGCGTACGCGGCTGCGGGTGTTGTCGTGAGGGCGTGACACCGGCGGCGTTGGGCGCTGTTGGCGTGCTCACGGTCGACTGGCGCGTTCACGTCGACGCCAGCCGTTCACGCTCTGACGCGTTCACGTCGCCGTCGCCGCTCACGACCACGACCACGACCACGACCACGTCGACGATCACGACCACGTGCGATGACATCGATGCTGACGTCGACTTCACGCGACGAGCGTCAGTGCGCCCGTCAGGATCGCGACGAAGCCGACGAAGGACACGAGGTGGAGCCACGCTGCGTGACGGACTTCCATGAGCTCGAGGCCGACGAGCAGGGCTTTGACGCCCGCGAACGCGAGCGCGATGCGCAGATCTCCGAGGAACACGGAGAGCGCGACGAGCGAGAGACAAACGAAGAAGACGAGCGCACGCATGGTGTTCCTCACGCGACGTAGAGCAGGGGAAAGAGGAAGAACCACGCGACGTCGCACATGTGCCAGAAGAGCGCGGTTCCGGCGATGGCGGTCTCGGCGTCTTCGAAGGGGCGCCTGCCGAGGCGGAGCGCGGTGCGGGCGAGCATCACGAGGCCGATGAGCACGTGGATGAAGTGGAAGCCGGTGCCGAGCAGGTAGATGTCCCAATAGGTGCTCGCGCCGAGGTGGACGTCGTGCTCGCCGAGCGCGGCGTAGCCGTGGAGCTTCAATCCCACGAAGACGAGACCCCACGCGAGCGCGAGCGCGTAGAAGACGCGGGCCTTGCGGAGGCGGTCTTCGCGACAGGCGTGTACGGCCTCCGCGACGAACCAACCGCTCGCGAGGAGCGCGGCCGCGAGGGCGAGACCTTCGCGTGGATCGAGGAGCGCGCGACCGGCTTCGAAGACGGCGGGCTCGGCGGTACGGACGAAGGTGACGAAGCCGAAGAAGACGCCGAACGCGAGCAGCTCGGTCGCGACGACGACCCAGAAGAGGACGCCGCCGGGCGGCTCGGCGATCGACGCGCGACGAGGGAGGGGCGCGAGGAGGGACACGAGGACGTCTCCGGGTGAAGGGTTGAGATCGGGGTTGGTTCGGGAGCTTCTGGCTCGCGTGTCGGGTCGTGCGCGTCTGTCGTGGTCGTCGCCGTCGCCGTTCACGACCACGACCACGTCGACGATCACGATCACGGAACGTTCGCGAGCACGGGACGAGCGCGGTCGCTCGCGATTACGAACGCTCGCGCCTCGCTCCGACGGTTCGAAACGCGCGACGCCGGAGCGTGGGCCCCGGCGTCGGACGTCGGTGACGTGAGATGCGCGACGTGATGAAAGCGCGGCGCGGCGTGATGAGCGCGGCGCGCCTGCGATCAGGCGGGCTTCGGCGCGAAGGCGGTGCAGGTGCCGTTCGGGTGAATGGGGCCGGGGACGGCCGAGCAGGTGCCGCACGCGGTCGCGTTGCCGGTGTAGAGCACGCAGTCGATGCACTTCTTGTTCGGATCGGTCGACGCGTCGCGGTACTGGAGCGCGCTGCGCGTGCCTTGCGCGGCTTGGTCGACGTTCTCGTTGCAGGTGAAGGAGTCCCCTCCCCCGCCGCCGCAGCCGAGGGTTTGAAGGACACCGATCGCGGCGCCGCCAGCGGCGATGCGCGCGAGAAAGACGCGTCGAGAAGTCTTGGCCATGGGAGAGCTCCTTTCGAGACACGCGCCGTTGCTGGAGAACGCGAGTCACCCGTGAGGCGGCGGTCGCCGCTCCGTCGAAGGAGAGGTTGGGGCGACTCGGCGCCGCTCGCGATGACATGGATCATGTCGGGGTCGGAGGGCCTCCCCCGACGGCGAGGGGCGCTTGCGGCAGGTCAAGCGAGGTGCGCGCGCGGGACGCTAGGACGAGCGGGTGCTCTCGGATCGCCACGCTTCGCTCGTCCACGCGCTCCACCACGCCGCCGATGCGCAGGCCGAGCTCTTCGAGCTCCACCTCGCGACGCGCGAGCGGCTCGACGCGCCGACCTTGCGTGAGCTCGCGTGGATCTGGGCGGGCCGTCTGCACGCGGCAGGTGTGCGACGCGGGGATCCGGTGCCGATCCTCTTGCCGACCGGCATCCACTTCGTGGCGGCGCTGCTGGGCGTGCAATGGATCGGTGCGGTGCCGGCGCCGCTCGCGACGCCGATGACCTTCGGCTCCGTCACGCGCTACCTCGACGGGTTCACCGCGGTGGTCGAGGACTCGGGCGCGGGCGTGGTGATCGCGTCCGCGAAGCTGCGCGAGTCCATCGCGGCGCTGCCGGTGCGTCGTCGGCTGCGCGACGTGTTGGTGCCCGGGGAAGGCGCGCTCGTGGCGCCGCCGAGCCCCGACGTCGGACCGGCCGATCTCGGGCTGCTCCAGTACACGTCGGGGACCACGGGGCGGCCGAAGGGTGTCGCGATCTCGCACCGCGCGATCGTGTCCAACGCGGCCGCGATCGCGCATGCGCTCACGCTGCGCGAGGACGACGTGGGCGTGAGCTGGCTGCCGCTCTTCCACGACATGGGCCTCGTGGGCGTGCTGATGACCGCGATCTGTCATCCGTACCGCGTGCACCTGCTCTCGCCGCAGAGCTTCGCGATGAAGCCGCGACGCTGGCTGGAGCTGATCGCGGCTGAGCGCGCGACGATCACGGCGGCGCCGAACTTCGCCTACCAGATGTGCGCGGAGCGCGAGACGAAGAACGAGAGCCCGCTCGCGCTCGATTGCCTGCGTGCGGCGCTGAACGGCTCGGAGCTGGTGCACGCGCAGACGCTGACGCGCTTCGAAGAGGTGTTCGCGCCGCAAGGCTTCTCGCGCGTGGCGTGGCGCCCCGTGTACGGGATGGCGGAGAACACGCTCGCGATCACGATGCCGAAGCCGACGAGCTCGGCGCGGTCCGCGAGCGAGTCGGGCTCGAGCGGTTTGGGGGAAGCGAGCGATTCGAAGAGCGTCGGCGAGCGAACCGAGGGACCGCAGGTGGTCACGTGCGATCGCGAGGCGCTGCTTCGCGAGGGGCGCGTGCGCGACGCGAGCGTGGACGACGCGGTGACGCGCTCGGTCGCGGTGGGGGAGCCGGTGCGGGGAACGGAAGTGCGCGTGCGGCGCGGAGGTCGCACGTGCGCGCCGGGAGAGGTCGGCGAGATCCAGGTGCGCGGCGTGTCGCGCATGGAGGGGTACTTCCGCCGACCGGAGCTGACGGAGAGCGCGCTCGACGAGGGCTGGTTGCGCACGGGGGACCTCGGCTTCGTGTGCGAAGGGAAGCTGCACGTGATTGGGCGCACGAAGGAAGTCGTCGTGAAAGGTGGGCGAAACGTGCATCCGCCGGACGTGGAGCGGGTGGCGTGCGAGCGGGCGGAGGTGCGCGCGGCGGCCGCGTGGGGATCGACCGACGAGCGCCGCGGCACGGAGCGACTGCACGTACGGGTCGAGACGCGCGAGCGCGATCCGGCGGTGCTGCATGTGTTGGAGGCCGGCATTCGGGGAGACGTGCTGGCCGCCCTCGGGGTGCGGGTCGACGACGTGTCGTTCTGCGGGATCGGCGCGTTGCCGCGTACGACGAGCGGGAAGATTCGCCGCAGCGAGCTCTCGACCTCCGACGAGGGCGCGAGGACGTCGTCGTGAAGCGCGCGCTCGTGGTCGGCGCGACGGGGTTCCTCGGGCTCAACGTCGTGGACGCGCTGCAAGCGCGGGGTGTCGCGGTGCGCGCAACGTGGCGCAAGAAGAGCATCACCGTGTTCGCGCAGAAGCGGCGGCCCGAGTGGCGGCTCGCGGAGCTCGACGATCTCGCGGCGATGGAGGACGCGATGCGCGGCTGCGACGTCGTGTTCTTCGCGGCGGGGCATTACCCGCGCTACTCGCTCGACG
>JALOQC010000357.1 GCA_025453555.1 Myxococcota bacterium
GTAGTGGAGCGGCTTGGACTCCTTCACGAGCGGCTTGATGCGTTTGACGAAGTCGCGGATCGCCGTCTCGACGTTGCGACCCGGACGCAGCACGAAGCGCGCGGAGCGACCGCCTTCTTGCGAGACGGAGAGGATGCCGCCCTGGAGCTCGCGGCGGAGGATGTCGAGCAGCTCGTCGAGCGTGCCCTCGCCGACCGCGCCGCCGCTCTGAGCGGGCCGCTCTTCGCGCGCGAGCAGCGAGATCTGCCGCGCCATCTCGTCCGCGCTCGCGGTGCGCGGCACGAGCGTCACCCCGAAGCGCGCCGCGGAGAGGCGCACGTCGAGGCCTTCGGGCGAGAGCAGCGCGACCGGGATGGTCGCGGTGAGCGCGTTGGCGGCGAGCTTCGGAAGGATCGTGGCGTGGGCGCGCGCCGCGTCGCCGACGAGCACCACGAGGTCGGGCGCGGCCGCGAGCACTGCCGCCACCGGGGAGTCCGCGTCGGCCGCCTCCGCGAACGCCGCGTAGCGCGCGAGCGCCTCTTCGAGCGCGGCCCGCATGGGCTCACCGCTCCCGAGCATCAAGAGTGTGGGACGATCATCCACGCGCGGAACGAAGAGCGTATCAGGGCGACGCGCATCCTCGCGAGTTCTCGTGGCTTGGCCCGGCTTCT
This sequence comes from Myxococcota bacterium, assembly GCA_025453555.1. Classification (GTDB taxonomy): domain Bacteria; phylum Myxococcota_A; class Polyangia; order Polyangiales; family Houyiibacteriaceae; genus JACKEH01. Next base: position 651 of record JALOQC010000357.1, read on the forward strand.
CCGCGGCTTCTCCGCGGCTTCTCCGCGGCTTCTCCACGGATTCGCCCGGATTTCGCGCGGGTCCGCGTGGCTTCGAATGGACGACGCCGTTGCCGCTGGAGCTTCGCGGCGGGTGTACTACGGTCCGGCCCCATGACCACGGTGGCCCTCTTCGACATCGACGGCACCCTCATGACGACGGGCGGCGCCGGTCGCCGCGCGATGCGGGCGGCGTTCGGCGAGGTGATCGGGCGCGCCTACGACGCCGCGCTCGTGGAGCAGATCCTCGAGCGGTATCTCGAGCGCCTCGAGGCGGAGGTCGCGCGCTCGCCCGGCTACCACGTGTTCGACGGCGTGCACACGATCCTCGAGCACGCGCACGCGCTGAACGCCGCCGTCGGGCTCGGCACCGGCAACGTCGAGCGGGGCGCGCAGGTGAAGCTCGCGCGCGGTGCGCTCAACGATCGGTTCGCGTTCGGCGGGTTCGGCAGCGACGCCGAGGATCGCACCGAGCTCATCCGCGCGGGCGCGGAGCGGGGTGCGGCGCGGCTCGGGCGTCCGCTCTCCGAGTGTCGCGTGATCGTGATCGGCGACACGCCCCGCGACGTGCGAGCGGCCCACGGCATCGGCGCGGTGTGTCTCGCGGTCGCGACCGGCGGCTACGACGTGAGCGCGCTGCAGAAGGCGGGCGCGGACCTCGTGGTCGAGCGCCTCGACGATCCCCGCGCGCTCGCGTTCCTCGAGGGTCGCTGATGCCGCAGGTCGACGCCGACGTCCTGCGCAGCTTGCCCGTGTGGTTCGTGGCGACCCTGCTCTCGCTCACGATCCACGAAGCCGCACACGCGCTCTTCGGACGCCTCGGCGGCGACGACACCGCGTCCGATCAGGTCACGCTCGATCCGACGCCGCACGTGCGCCGCGAGCCGTTCGGCATGATCCTCGTGCCGATCCTCTCGTTCCTCTTCAACGGCGGCCAGTGGATGATCGGCTTCGCATCCGCGCCCTACGATCCGCTCTGGGCCTCGCGGCATCCAAAGGCCGCCGCGCGCATGGCGGCCGCGGGTCCGCTCGCGGATCTCGTGCTCGCGCTGATCGCGGCGGGTGTGCTGCACCTCGGGATGGCGTTCTGGGGCTGGCAGCCGATCGTCCCCGAGACCGCGAGCTTCGACGCGCTCGTGCTCGGTCCGGACGGCGAGCCCACCGCGCTCACGACGTTCTTCTCCGTGCTCTTCTCGGTGAACGTGCTGATCGGGCTCTTCAACCTGATCCCGGTCGCGCCGCTCGACGGACACGCGGTGGTGCCGCTCTTCTTGAACGATCGCCTCACGCGGAAGTGGCACGCGCTCTTCGAGGATCGCGCCGCGTCGTTCGTGGGCCTCGCGATCGCGTGGGTGCTCTTCGGTCGGCTCGCCTGGCCGGTCTTCGAAGGCTCGGTCTGGCTGTTCTACGCGTTCGGGCCTTGAGCCGCGTGCCTCAGACCGTGTCGGGCGGGAGGCGGTCGAGGGCGGCGAGCAAGGTCTCGACCTGGAAGGGCTTGCAGAGGCCGAGCACGCCGAGGGCTTCTGCGCGCGCTTGTTCGTGGGCGCCGCCCGTGAGGAGCACCGCGCTAGGGGCTTCGTCCGCGAGGTCCTCACGGAGCTGTCGCAGAACCGACTCGCCGTCGAGCCCCGGCATCGAGTAATCCACGACCATCATCCGCAGCCCGACCGAGCGCGCGATGGTGAGCGCGGCATCACCGTCCGCCGCCTCGAGCACCTCGTGCCCCTCGCCGCGCAGAATCCGCGCGAGCGCCCCACGGAGCTGCGGATCGTCGTCGACGACCAGAATCGGACGTGTGTTACCGGTTTCCCCCACCACGGCTCCGACCTTTTCACGGCGAGGGAGGGTTGGCGAGCGACCGGTGTCCGGAATCTGCATTGCGAACAATATTCGCGTGAGATTTCTCGGGTTTTGGTCGAGTCGAAGGGTCGTTTCGGGCCTCCCGCGACGGATCCGTCGACCTCGAAGCCCGGCTCAACCGCGACACCTCGGCACAGTCGACGGGCGGTTTTGGGGGTCCGGTACCCGAGCTGGGCCGAGACCGGCTTTGACCCGAGGGGGCCCCTACTCTAAACTCCGCCGGCTCGAAACCGTTCACGCGGGACGGTTCGAGACCACACCTCTTACGTGAGGGTGACGCGGCCGGAAGCCGCGACGCCCCGCAGCCACGGCGGAATACGAAGTCCGCCCGTGGGTTTCTCAACCTGACCACGGCTTCGCGCCCCGACCGATTGCGTCGAGGGCGAATCCCACGAGGAGTCCTGATGCAGCAGGCGGGTGAGCAGCAGTTCAAGGTCGGCGACAAGGCCGTCTATCCGGCCCAAGGCGTGGCCGAGGTCGTCTCCATCGAAGAGAAGGACATCGCCGGCAGCCGGCAGAAGTTCTACGTGCTGAAGATCCTCGACACGGATCGCAAGATCATGGTCCCGGTGTCGAACGCGAAGAACGTCGGGCTTCGTCCGCCGATCTCCGAAGAGGACATCCGCGAGATCTTCGTGATCCTCAAGGAACGCACGATCGCGTTCGACAACCAGACGTGGAACCGCCGCTACCGCGGGTTCATGGACAAGATCAAGACCGGCTCCGTCTTCGACGTGGCCGAGGTGATGCGCGACCTCTACCGCCTCCGCGCGGAGAAGTCGCTCTCCTTCGGTGAGCGGAAGATGCTCGAGACCGCGCGCAACCTGATCGTCAAGGAGATCGCGGTCGCGCGTCGCAAGAGCGAAGAGAAGGTCCAAGCGGAGATCGAGAAGATCTTCGACGCGAACTGAGCGCTTCGCCCGATCGAGAGAACGGCCCTTCGCCCATCCTTCGTTCATTCGATGGTGCGGCGAGGGGCCGCTTCCACGTGCGGGGCCTCGGCTCCGCGGCTCGATCGGCCGCCGCGCGAACCGCGTGAGCGAGGGGACGTTCGCCCCGCTCGCCTCGACCAGCGGCTCGTCCGCGCGATCGGTTTCGCGCGCGAGCCCCTCCGAACTCCTCCGTCACGCGGGCACGGTCGAGCCGCGCCGGAGCTGGCCCCCTCGGCGCACCGCGCCGGGGTCCTCGAGGATTCGATGGTGCACAGCCTCCTCATCAACGTCGACGTCGGCGAGACGCGTGTGGCGCTCGTCCAAGACGGCGTGCTCGGCGAGCTCTACGTCGAGCGAAAGCGCGACCGCTCTCCGGTCGGCAACGTCTACGTCGGCAAGGTCACCCGCGTGCTTCCCGGCATGCAGGCCGCCTTCATCGACGTGGGCCTCGACCGCGCGGCCTTCCTCCACGTCGAGGATCTGCTCAAGCCCGACGACCCCGAGGCGCCGGACGAAGAAGACGGCAAGGACGCCAAGGGCGACGGCAAGTCGGACGGCAAGAACGGCGTGCGGCACAACCGCGCGAGCCGCGAGACGCCGATCCGAGATCTGCTCCGCGAAGGCCAAGACGTGCTCGTGCAGGTCTCGAAGGGACCCATCAGCACGAAGGGCGCGCGCGTCACCGCGCACGTCGCGCTGCCCGGCCGCTACGTCGTGTACATGCCGACCGTGGACTCGGTGGGTGTGTCCAAGCGCATCGGCGGCGACAAGGAGCGCAAGCGCCTCAAGGAAGTCATCGACGCGATCAAACCGCCTACCGGCGGTGTCGTGGTGCGGACCCTCGCGCAGGGGCTGACGAAGAAGCAGCTCAAGGCGGACGTGGGTTACCTCGTGAAGGTCTGGGAGAGCGTCCAAGGCAAGCTGGAGCAGAACAACCAGCAGCGGAAGAAGCCGAGGTCGCCCTACCTCGTGCACGAGGAGCCGGACATCGTGCTGCGCGCGGCGCGCGACATGTTCACCGAGGACGTGAACGAGATCGTCGTCGACGACCCGAAGGACTTCGCGCGACTGAAAGAGTTCCTCGAGCTCTTCTTGCCGGAGCGCGCGAACGACGTGCGGCTCTACGAGGGCGACGAGCCGCTCTTCGACGAGTACGGCATCGAGGACGAGATCGCGCGCGCGCTCTCGCGCAAGGTCTCGCTGCCTTCGGGCGGCTACCTGATCATCGACCAGGCGGAGGCGCTCACCGCGATCGACGTCAACACCGGCCGCTTCACCGGCAAGGGCAAGGACGTCGAGCAGACGATCTTGCAGACGAACCTCGAGGCGGTGGTGGAGGCCTGTTATCAGCTCCGCTTCCGCAACATCGGCGGTTTGATCGTGCTCGACTTCATCGACATGGAGAAGAGCGCCAACCGCGACAAGGTCTACAAGGCGCTGCTCAAGGAGCTGAAGAAGGACAAGGCCAAGACGACGGCGGTCCGGATCAGCGAGCTGGGGCTCGTGGAGATGACGCGCAAGCGCACGCACGAGTCGCTCGGGCGGCTGCTCTACGAGCAGTGCTTCTACTGCGACGGCACGGGGCACCTGAAGAGCAAGACCACCGTCTGTCACGAGATCTTCCGGCAGATGCGGCGCGAGAAGGACAGCTTGCCGGGCTACAAGATCACGGTGAGCGCGCACCCCGCGGTGTGCGACGCGCTGGAGCGCGAGGAGAAGGACTCGCTCGAAGAGGCCTCCAAGCGTTTCCAGCGGCGCATCGAGCTGCAGCCGCGCACCGAGTATCACCTCGAACAATTCGATCTGACCGCGGGCAACTGAAGCTCGACCACGGAGACGCGGTCGAGCTTCCGCGTCTTCGTGTCTCGTTTCGTCGCGTGACTCGGTTCCTCACGCGTCACGACCCCGTCGAAGACCATGACGCCCTCCCCGATTCACGCCTGCACCCTCGACGAGCTACGCGCCCTCGCGCGCGAGCGGGTGCCTCGTGGGGCGGGCAAGGCGCCCGAGATCTACCGGCAGACGCTGCTCGAAGGTCGCTTCGATCCCGAGGCGTGTGGGCTCGGCGCCGAGGCGAGCGCGGCGTGGCGCGCGGCGTTCTCGTTCGCGTTGCCCGAGGTCGTGCGAGTGATCGACGAAGAGGGCGAGATGGGCACGACCGCGAAGGCCGTGCTGCGCACCGACGACGGGCTCGAGATCGAGTGCGTGCGCATCCCGATGGCGCAGGGGCGAAACACGCTCTGCATCTCCTCGCAGGTCGGCTGCAAGATGGGCTGCGCGTTCTGCGAGACGGCGCGGCTCGGGTTGCTGCGGCACCTGCGGGTGGACGAGATCGTGGGGCAGGTGCTCGTCGCGCGGACGGTGCTCGGCTGGGACGTGCGCAACGTCGTGCTGATGGGCATGGGCGAGGCGCTCGACAACTACGACCACGTCGTCCACGCGATCCGCATCTTCAACGACCCGGGCGGCTTCGCGATGGCGCAGGAGCGCATCACGCTCTGCACGGTCGGGCGCGTCGACGGGATCCGGCGGCTGCGCGAGGAAGGTTTCAAGCGCCTGAACCTGAGCGTGAGCCTCAACGCGACCGAGGACGCGACGCGCGATCGGCTGATGCCGGTGAACCGCAAGACGCCGCTGGCGGCGCTGCAAGCCGAGCTGGCGACCTATCGGCCGCGTCCGAACTTCGCGCTCGGCGTGAACTACTGCTTGATGCCGGGGATCAACGACACGCGCGACGACGCGCGGCGGATCGCGGAGTTCTGCGCGCCCATCCCACGCGCGATGGTCAACGTGATCCCGTACAACCCGGGCAACCACCCGCTGACGCGCGCGCCGACCGAAGAAGAGATCGACACCTTCCTCGACTGGCTGCGCGAAGAGGGGATGCCGGTGCGGCGACGGATCACGAAGGGGCGCAGCGTGATGGCCGCGTGTGGGCAGCTCGGGAACGTGGAGCTGCGGGAGAAGCGTCGCGCGCTGCGGGTGGTGTCGGAGTAGGCGAGCCTGAACGACGCGTGGCGGCGTGCGTCGCGAACGCACGACGGCACGAAGGCTCCTGCATCAGCCCACATCAGCCCGCGGGGTAGATTGCGGGGCGGTGCGAGACCAAGCACTCTCGGAAGATGCGAAACGTGTGGCTCGTGCTCTTGGTGGCTGCGTGCGGCTCCACGAACGAGAATCCGACGAGCGACGCTGGACGGGGCGACGCTGGACGGGGCGACGGGGGCGACGCTGAAGGCGACGCGAGCATGCTCGACGCGTCGGCCGACGCCCCCGTCGACCCCGCCGATGGAGACGCGGCCACCGACGCAGCGCTGGCGGACTCGGGCCCGGACGGGAGCGCCATGGACTCGTGCTCCCATCCCGACATCGGCCCCGCCGCACTCATGGAGTATCGCATGGCGTGGGAGGAAGTGTTCGAGCGGGAGTACCCGACGGCGTCGCCACTCGTTCCGCTCGGATCGTTCACGCCGGGGCGGAGCATGTCGGGTCCGTTGTCCGCCTCGATGTACCTCGCCATCGAGTTCACCGCGCAAGAAGGAGCCTTCGGGCCCGTTCGCTTCTATCCCTCGCAGCCGATCGCCGCGGTCGGATACTCGCAGTACCGTAGCGGCACCGCGTTCGTGACGGTCTCGCCATGTCCGGGAGACTTCCGGCCGCACGACGCACGCTCCGACGACGTCCTCCTCCGCAACTGCCGCGGCTCCATGGTCGAGGGACCACTCTTCTTCGGGAACTCACCGGATCCCGCGCCACACTTCTGTCAGCTCGAGCCGGGCCGCACGTACTTCTTGAACGTCGTGTTCGCACCACCCGGCATGCTCGACGGGGTCACCAACACGTGTGACTCCGAACAGGATCGATGCGAGATCAACGCGCAGGTTCGCTGAAGCTCGAGAAGGCTCGTTACCCTCCAACCTACTCCCCGCGAAGGTACGCTTCCCTGGTACCCTCCTCGCGATGTCTGCGCCGGCTCGGCTGCTCGTGGTCGACGACAACGAAGACAACCGCGACATGCTCGCGCGGCGTCTTCGCAAGCGTGGATTCGAGGTCGACGTCGCGGAGGACGGGCGCAGCGCGCTCGCGCGGATCGCGCAGGGTCCGTACGACCTCGTGGTGCTCGACGTGATGATGCCCGACATGAGCGGGCTCGACGTGCTCACCGCCATCCGCGCGACGCGCTCGCGGGTGGAGCTGCCGGTGCTGATGGCCACCGCGAAGACGGAGAGTCAAGACGTGGTCGACGCGCTCGAGCGCGGCGCGAACGACTACGTGACGAAGCCGCTCGACTTCCCGGTCGTGCTCGCGCGCATCAACGCGCAGCTCCG